>CAMEIT010000001.1 GCA_945918795.1 uncultured Clostridia bacterium
TTGAGGACAACTACAAAGTATTTTAAAGTTTAGGTCAAGCCTTTTCAAAGGCTTGCGGAGTGTGAGGCGGAGCCTCACGAAAAGGGGTTCGGGGCAACGCCCCGAGAAAACTATTAAAAAGAAACGCAAAGTAAATGGCAATCTGACTCGACGACCACCGGCGAGGCTGATTGCCTTATACAAAGTGTTTAAAGTTTCGCTCAAGCCTTTTCAAAGGCTTGTAGGGTTCGGGGCAACGCCCCGAGAAAAAAACTTGCGGAGTGTGAGGCGGAGCCTCACGAAAAGGGGCGCGGGGCAACGCCCCGAGATACAACTATCTGTCGGCGCCCATGCCGATCATACTGATATTATGGAAGAGCGGCAAGTATTTATGGATATGGACGATTGCGTCTGTTGTGAGAGAGAAGTCACTACCATAATCAACGAACATAGAGCTGCCGTCAGGGAGCTTGTCATTTGCGGGCACATAATTCTGATAGAAGCCATTCATAACGTGTCCCTTAAGGTGTTCATCCTGAGTGAGGTAAGCTCTGTCCATACCTATTGCAACGTTATTTACGAATGTATTTGTAGTACGGAACTTAAGCTTGTGGAGCACTGCCTTCCAGAATAAGAATCCGTCTATTCCGCTGCCCTGTGTAGGCGAATTATTCTCATAATCAGCGAGTTTATCCTTAAGTTCATCGGCGTAAGCGGTTTGGACGTATTCAAGGAGCGTTCCCTCAAATGTTTCGCCGTCCTCAGTCACGTGATCCCAAGCGTTGTCAAAAGCCGCCCATGCCATATCAACATATATTTTTTTATCCGATTCATCGGCATGATTCTTTTTATAGTCGGATATTTTTTTCTGCACATCCTCGTTAACGCAGTCCCACATACCTGCCCAAGCCGAGTTTTTATAGTGATCCTTCCATTTTTGCGTCAGGAATCCGGCTTTTACAAGTGTATCATACCACGATACCTCGCTCGGTGCCAGGTGTGCAGGCTCAATGCCGTTTACAAGTGTGATCCAGCGTGCAAAAGACGAGCACGGGTAAAGATTGGTAGGCTTCTGATCCCGATAAGTGCCTATGAAGAGATTATTGTACGCATTCAGGAACTGCGCGTTATTCAATACGATTGCGTTTGCATTGGTATGCTCTGTCATCTTTTCGCCCGAAAGGATTCCGCAATTAAAGAATATATTGTTGTAAACCTCACAGCAGGTTGCCCAGTCGTCAACATAAATTGCCGATATAGAGTAATCAGCCGCCTTATTTCCTATGTTTGCAAAATAATTGTGACGTATCACTATTCCTATATCAGAGGGATCTCTGCCCCAATATACAGCCGAAGCATCATCGGTATCAAGGCAGGCATTGATAATTCTGTTGTCCTCAATCAAAACATCGTTTATATGCTCAAGAATAATAAGTGCGTGCGGAGCATCCGAAAGCGTGGACTTTCTTACCGAAAGACCGCATCCGTTCTTGAAGTGAACAGCAGGACGATAGCAGGTGAGGATTCTGTTTATATCTTTAATTACGCAGTTTTCAACTGCCGAACCGGACTCGATAAGATTATACCTGTCACCGCATCCTTCAAAATAAACGCCGCCGCTTGCCGTATCGAATATGTCGCATGAAATAAATCTGCAATTAAGCGAATTTGTTACAGTTGCCGCCGCGTGTGAAGTGTGCGATATTTCGCAGTTCTCAAAAACAATGCCGTCTGAATTTTGCACTGTTATGGGTTGATACACGAAGTACGAAAATTTTATACCGCGGAACACGATATTTTCAGCCTTGTCTGTTTTTACTGCAGACGCATTGAAAAGCGATATTGTAACAGGCATTCCCTCTTCATAATCCTCGTTCGGTATAAAATAAAGAGTTGCTTTTTTCCTGTCGTAATAATATTCACCCTCGGCATCAAGCTCTTCGGGAAGATTTGAAATAAACTGACGTCTGTTCTTCCCCTCGCTCTCACCTGAAACATCATAGCCGCGCCACTTTGTGCCTGCCTTTAATACTCCGCGCTCGGGATCGCCGCATATGCCCTTGTATACGTTGTAGACCCACTGATGCCAGAAATATCCGTATATATACATATCCTCGTACGCTTCGGCGGACCATTTCGCCATTCGCTTGCCTACATTTTCGTCGTCGTAAAAGAATTGTATCTCAAAGCCGCTTTTGTCCTCATTCTCATTGAAAATGATCTTTTTTGAATACAAATACGGCCCGCCCTTGCCCGTTATCTTTTCTCTGTTCGGGAACCTTGCATTTTCATACGGCATATTGCCCGCAAAGAATCGCGGTTGCCTTTCCGCCGTGCCGAATAATGTATCCTTGCTCAATGCAAGCTCTCGCAAGTCAACTGCCTTTACCCTGTCCGCATCGGGAAGCCTCTTTTTCATCGCCTCGTCTGTTACAGCGCCTATCTTTTCACTTCCTATGACAGCACCGCCGCTGAATACAACATTGCCTTTTGCTTCGTACACAACGGGAGCATCTTTAGTGCCGCCGTCCGTTTCGTTGAACTCAACGCTGTCCCTGAATTCATAAACACCCTCAAGAAAGGTAACTACCGCACCGCATTTTGCGCCCAATGAACGCAAACGATCCCTTGCGCCTTTCAGCGTTGCAAGCGGCGCCGAAATTGTTCCGTCGGCGGAATCGTTTCCGTTTGGTGCAACGTAAATATGAATATCGTTTTTCAAAATCAATACCTGTGATTCGGCAATTATTTTGCCAAACTCCTTTCAGCTGTGATATATCACTAAGTTTAACAGATAACTCTCCGTTTGTCAATACAAAATTTCGGCAAGCAGACAGCTTTTGCTGTTGTTTTTTGCATAAGTTTATGGTAAAATATTAATGTATACAATATCCGTTGTCCTTTTGAATAAGGTCGGCGGATATGCGGCTTTATTTACGGGGAGAAATATAGTGTTTTTAAGAAAATTTTTCAGATTATTAAAAAAAATATTCAAATGCGCGGTAACGCTCGGCATTATTGCCGCGCTGTTCATTGCACTTTCGAATATTATTGTAATAATCAGCGCAACCGACAGTATTGTAACGGCTGAGGAAGCTGCCGAAAAAAAAGCCGACTGCATTATAGTTTTAGGTTGCAGTGTTTACGGCAACACGCCGTCACCCATGCTCAAGGACAGACTTTTAACAGCCGTTGAGCTGTACAAAGCAGGCGCCGCGCCTAAAATTCTCATGAGCGGGGATCATCAGGGGCAATATTATAATGAGGTCATGACAATGAAAAACTTCGCAATAGAATGCGGAGTGCCGTCAGAGGATATTTTCCTTGACCATTACGGATTGAGTACATATGAATCGATGTACCGCGCCGATGCAATATTCGAATTGAAAAATGCTATCGTGGTAACTCAGGGCTACCATTTGTCGCGCTCGGTTTACGTTGCAGAACGCTTTGGAATAAACATCATGGGCGTTCAATGCGAGGATATTAAATACAGCAATCAATTTTACAGAGATTTGCGTGAAATATGCGCCAGAACAAAGGATTTTGCATACTGCATATTCAAGCCTGAGCCGAATTATCTCGGCGACGTAATACCCGTAACGGGCAACGGCGATGTCACAAATGAAAGGCCGTCATGAAAATAGGAAATTTAGAATTCAAAAACAACATATTTCTCGGGCCTATGGCAGGATTTACGGACTACCCGTTCAGAAAGATATGCAAGGGCTACGGTGCCGCGCTCACGTATACTGAAATGGTAAGTGCCAAGGCGCTGTATTACGGTGACAAAAAGACAAATGTTCTGCTTGTGCCGGAGGATAATATGTGCGCAGTGCAGATTTTCGGCAGAGAACCGCAAATATTGAAATACGCCGCTCAGCTGCTCGAAGATAAGGGCGTGCCCATGATAGATGTAAATATGGGCTGTCCCGCGCCTAAAATCGTCAATAACGGCGAAGGAAGTGCGCTCCTTAAGGAGCCGGAGCTTGCAGTTGAAATAATAGAAACACTGAAAAAATCCGTTAGTATTCCCGTTACCGTAAAAATGCGCATGGGTTGGGATTCCTGTCCCGATGTTGCCCTTACTCTCAGCAAGCAAATGTGTGAGGTAGGCGTTGACGCTATATGTATTCACGGCAGGACAAGAGAACAGTATTACAGCGGAAAAGCGGATTGGAATATAATTAAAGCCGTAAAAGAAAGCGTTTCCTGTCCTGTAATAGGCAACGGAGATGTGCGTTCGTATGACGACTGCAAAAAAATGCTCGATACAACAGGCTGTGATGCCGTCATGATTTCAAGAGCCGCGGCATTTGATCCGCGCATATTCGAAGAGTGCATTTCCGGCGTAAAGAAAAGCACAAATTTCAGTGAGAAGGTCGAGCTTATATCGCGCCACTACGAATTATGTATGGAATTTTACGGCGAACATATGGCAATTCCTCAAATGAGAAAGCAGTTCCACTGTTACATTAAGGGAATGCCCGACGCCGCAAGACTTAAAAACGAAATAAATAAAATAAATTCATATGAGGAAATAAAGCAGTTTTTAAAAAATCTGCCGTGCACGTAATTAAGTGCGCGGTTGTACTGTTAAAAAATAAGGTACGGTGATAAAAATGCAATCCGAAGTTCAGGATCTTATAGACAGAATAAACAAACACAAGGTTAAAATGAGCAAGGGTCAGAAAGCCATTTCCGAATACATTATAAAGAATTACGACAAAGCCGCTTTTATGACCGCCGCAAAATTAGGCAAAACAGTAGGTGTGAGCGAATCCACGGTGTCGCGCTACGCCGTACAGCTCGGATACGACGGATATCCCGAGCTTCAGAAAGCGTTTCAGGGGCTTATCAAAAACAAGCTTACCACAATTCAAAGAATGGAGCTCTCCTCCGAACAGGACGGTGCGGACATTCTCAAAAACGTGCTCAAGGCAGATATAAACAACATAAAGTCAACGCTTGAAAATATAGACAGCACGGCATTCGAGCGCGTTGTCAGAAAAATATGCTCAGCCGAAAACGTATATCTCATGGGCGTGAGAAGCGCCGCAACAACAGTGGAATTTATGGGATATTACCTGAATTTTCTGCTTGACAACGTTCACGTTATAACGTCAGGTATAAACGATATTGTCGAGCAGCTTTCCCACATCAAAAAGGGCGATATTCTTATTGCGTTCAGCTTTCCGAGATATGCGCGCAGAGCCGTTGACGGTGCCGAGTACGCAAAGAAATGCGGCGCAAGCATCACCGTAATTACGGACAGCGAATATTCGCCGCTCGTACCGTTTGCAGATGACGTATTGTATGCAAAAAGCGATATGGCGTCGTTTGTCGATTCGCTCGTTGCTCCGCTGAGCCTTGTAAACGCTTTGCTCATCGCCGTAAGCACGGAAAACAAGAATCAAGCCGTAAACAACTTCAGGAATCTCGAAAACATATGGCATCAGTACGGCGTATACACAGAAAAAGACGATAAGGATAATTGAATCATGGACAAGAATAAATTATACATCATAGCTGTCGACGGTCCCGCAGGCGCGGGCAAAAGCACGGTATGCTCCGATGTTGCAAAAAAGCTCGGCATACTTCATCTTGATACGGGCGCAACATACAGAACGTTTGCGCTTGGACTTATAAAAAAAGGTATAGACGCATCCGACAGCGACGCAATAAAAAATATATTGAATGATATAAATATATCGATAGAATTTGAAAACAACACTCAGATAATGTATCTTGACGGCGTCAATGTTAACGGTATGATAAGGACAAACGAGGTTTCAGCCGCCGCATCCGCGTGCGCCGTAATACCGGAAGTAAGACTCAAAATGGTAGATCTGCAAAGACAGACGGCGCAAAAAATATCCATGATAGTGGACGGCAGAGACATTTGTACATATGTATTCCCCGATGCACCGTATAAATTCTACATTACAGCCGATGTAAGCGAGCGTGCAAAAAGACGCGCCGCACAGCTTGCGGAAAAAGGAATCGTATCCGACATCGAGCAGCTCGAGAAGGAAATTGCGGCACGCGATCATAATGATATGAACAGAAAAATGGCGCCGCTTCGCATTGCAGATGACGCCGTACTGATTGACACCACACATATGACTCAAAAAGAGGTTGTGGATAAGGTTCTTTCGTACATCAAGCTTTGATTGATGTATCGATTATTGTCTATATTTATTTTATTTGCACGAAATATTGTTGCTGCGACTTGAATTTTATATTTAAGTTTGTCAATATTTTGTGCATCTTTTTATTTATGTATCTGTTTTTTAAGCTCGATGCTCTGAATACCCGTATTCATTATTATTTTTCTGAAAAACGGCGTATACATAAAATAATGCTTTATGCACTTCAGAAGAAGTCTCAGGCGCATATGCAGTGTTTTATGTTCATATCCTTTATGCGCTCTCAGCCCCGATTTATTTATTGCTTCACTCAGCACAGTTCCGCTTTTTATCGCACTGCTGATGCCTTCAAATGAGCTGGGGCTTATAAAGCCTGCCGCCTCGCCTATGAGGTACACTCCACCGCCACCGAGGCAAAAACCGCTTTTTAATGTCGGCCTCAAAACCATGCATGCCTCTGTTTTAATTGGTTCGGAAAATGTAAATCCGAAGCTTTCCATTCTTTTTTTCTGCTTTTCAAAGTTCTCGCGGCACTTGCAAGCTTCAAATGCACCGCCGAATATAAAATATGAATCCTTCACTATCGACCATGAGCACGACGGACTTGTTTTCGGGTCAAATATGCAGGAGTAAAACGGATTCATTTCGTCTGTTGCAAACCACTGTTGAATTGCAACATAGCTTTTCGTTTTATAAGACGGGAAAAATGTTCTCCTGACCATTGAATTTGCGCCGTCGGCACCCACAACAGCCTTACATACATAATTAACTTTGCCCATATTTGTGTTTACAATGACATTGAAGCATTCCCCGCAAGCATTGATTTGTGTGCATTTGCCGTTTACAACGTCAACCTCCCGCGGCACAAGCGACAACAGCCATTTGTCAAACGAGAATCTGTCCATATTCATGTAAAAACGCGGATAATATCTGATTTTGCCGGTATGTGCATCGATCGTTTTTACCGAAAATATTTGCGGATCGACAAGCACGTCCTTTGGCAGAGACAAATCAAACTCTGCCAGAATTTTCTGTGCATCAGGCGCCAGCAAGCCTCCGCACGGCTTTGAATTTTTATCCGTTTGCCCGTCAACAAGCACAACCTTGTATTTTGCCGAATCGATAAGTCTTGCAAATGTTGAGCCGGCAGGTCCGGCACCGATTATCATAATATCGCACTTTTCAGTCACATTCCGATTGCACATTTGGGTTCTCCCTTTTTCAAAGCTGTAATTTCCTTATATGTTCATAGATTAATTGTAACATATTGTTTCGTGTATGTCAATATGTTTTTATTGTTTTACGATAAGTTAATGTCGATTTTTAATAGATGCAGTATTTGATATATGTGTAACGGGCAATAATACAAAAAAGAGGGTATATAACAGATATGTATGATTGCAAGCAATACTCAAGTCTGATTTTCGGAAACGCTGTGCACAACGAAAAGAAAATAACCGCCCAATGACGACCTGAGCGGTTATTATATAAATAATAAAAGATTAGGTCAACCGTCTTTATAACGGTACTCCCTTGTTGATTACAGTATATCATATAAAAATTTTTTGTCAATAACCAATTTTCGCGTTCAAACAGCAATTTTAGTGTTCAAACAACAAAGCTGTCATTTTGAAAGCAGATTATCTATAAACTGCCGTGCGAGACGTGCCGATCTTCCGCCGCGTTCAAGAGCAAAGCGTTCCGCGAGCAATTCAAGCTCCGCGCTCGGCATTGTAATTCCGTTTTCGTCAGCCAAATGGTGAACAATATGAAGGAACGTTGCCTTGTCGGGTTTACTGAATGTAATATGAATGCCGAAACGTTCCGACAGCGAAACAAGCTCCTGCATAGTATCGTTGCGATGAATATCATCGCCCTCGCGATCGGAAAATTTTTCTTTTATAATATGACGGCGATTGCTCGTAGCATAAATTACGACGTTATTTGACTTTGCCGTAACAGAGCCCTCAAGAACAGCCTTGAGTGTATTGAAATTATCGTCATCGTTTTGAAACGAGAGGTCATCTATAAACAATACAAATTTAAGCGGATTGCCCGACAGTTCATCGAGAACCTTCGGAATGCTGAACAGCTGATCCTTTCTCACCTCAACAACGCGCAAGCCCTCATTGAACAGCTCATTTGCAATGGCTTTGACGGTTGACGACTTACCCGTGCCTGCATCTCCCGTCAGAAGGATATTTGCGGCAGGCTTGCCGTCAAGCAAAGCCTTTGTATTGTCCAATATAACCTGTCTTTCGTGCTCGTAGTCAACAAGATCGCAAAGCCTTATATTGTCCGGATTTTTCACAGGCACTATGCAGCTGTTTTCGTCAATGTAAAACATTCTGTTTTTAGCGTAAATTCCGTATCCGTACTTGCCTATATTCTCTACTCTGTGTTTGTAGCTTTCGGTAAGGTTTACTTCACCCGAGGCAAATCCCGGCAAAAAGCCTTTATATTCCAAAGGCGCTCTCAATTCACCGGCGCTTATTTCAGCCGCCATTTGCAATGAGGCAAGCTCTTCCTCAAGTGCGCTCTGCATAAAATCGGATACTTTTTCTCCCCTGCCGACAGTACGTACATATACATTCTCATTGTTTTCGCATATATCGCGTATGTGTTCGCCGAGATTTCCGCCGTTTGCATTATAAAGTTCCGAAACAAAGCCGGCATATCCCGAGGCAGTCGGTTCCTCGAGATATGACATAAGACTTTTAAGCACTGTATCGTCAAGTAATTTTCTGAATATCGCCAATGTAGACAGGCGTATTTTTAAATCTTCACGTTGTTCCATATCAATTCAATATAGCTCCCGACGCGCCGCCCGAAACAAGCTCGGCATAACGCTTCAGATAGCCTGTCAATTCTTTACGTTTAGGTACAAAATTCTTCATTCGTTCCGCAAGCACTGCCTCGTCAACCTTAAGCTCGATTTTGTTTTCGGGTATATTAATGCTTATAATATCACCATCCTCAACAACACCGATCAAGCCGCCCGATGCCGCCTCAGGTGTTATGTGGCCTACACACGCACCTCTCGTTGCTCCGCTGAATCTGCCGTCTGTAATAAGTGCAACACTGTTTCCGAGCCCCATGCCCATTATGGCAGATGTAGGATTGAGCATTTCGCGCATACCCGGTCCGCCCTTAGGACCTTCGTAACGTATGACAACAACGTCGCCTGCAACTATTTTGCCTGCGTTTATGGCAGCCTGTGCGTCCTCCTCGCAGTCGAATACTCTTGCCGGGCCTTCATGAACAAGCATTTCAGGCAGAACAGCCGAGCGTTTTACAACACTGCCTTCCGGAGCAAGATTGCCTCTGAGTACGGCAATACCGCCCGTTGTGCTGTAAGGATTGTCTATCGGTCGAATGACGTTTGTATTGAGATTCTCACAGCCTTTAATGTTCTCGCCTACTGTTTTTCCCGTTACAGTCATACACTCCGTATTGAGCAAGCCTTTTTTATTAAGCTCGTTCATAACAGCATACACGCCGCCTGCCTCGTCGAGCTCCTCCATGTACGTTCTTCCCGCAGGAGCAAGATGACACAAATTGGGAGTTCTTTCGCTTATTTCGTTGGCAATATCGAGATTTATTTCCACGCCGCATTCATGTGCAATCGCAGGCAGATGAAGCATACTGTTTGTAGAACAGCCAAGCGCCATATCAACCGTGAGCGCATTCATTATAGCTTCCTTAGTCATAATATCTCTCGGACGTATGTTCTTGTGTACCAAATCCATAACAGCCATACCTGCGTGCTTTGCAAGCTCTATTCTTGCGGAATATACAGCCGGAATCGTGCCGTTGCCGCGAAGTCCCATACCGAGAGCCTCCGTAAGGCAGTTCATTGAATTTGCCGTATACATACCCGAGCATGAGCCGCACGTCGGACACGTTTTGCATTCATATTCGCGCAGCTTTTCTTCCGACATTTTGCCTGCATTAAAAGCTCCTACCGCCTCCGAAATGGAAGAGAAGCTCGTCTTTGCGCCGTCAATGTGTCCTGCAAGCATAGGACCGCCGCTTACAAATACTGTCGGAATATTGAGACGCGCCGCAGCCATCAAAAGTCCCGGAACGTTCTTGTCGCAGTTAGGCACCATGACAAGCGCATCAAATCCGTGCGCCATAGCCATAGCTTCGGTTGAATCCGCAATAAGGTCGCGCGTTACAAGCGAATATTTCATTCCCGTATGACCCATTGCAATGCCGTCGCAAACGGCAATAGCCGGGAATACAATGGGAGTGCCGCCAGCCATAGCAACGCCCAATTTTACAGCCTCCACAATTTTGTCTATATTCATATGTCCGGGCACAATTTCATTGTACGAGCTTACAATGCCCACAAGCGGACGCTCTATTTCTTCATCTGTAAGGCCGAGCGCATGATAAAGCGCGCGGTGAGGCGCATTCTGCATACCTTTTTTAAGAGAATCGCTTTTCATAATTTCTCCTTTCAAGAGGAATTAAGCCATAGGGAAAAATCAATTTCCCTATGGCATAGTATATCAGTTGTTTATGAGCTTATCCTCATCGCTCCAGCTGTAAAGCTTACGTATTTCAGCACCTACAATTTCGCTCGGATGCTCGCTTGCAAGTTTTCTCATTGCATTGAAATGTACCTGTGCGCCTGAAGATGACATATCCAAAAGGAAATCCTTTGCAAATGTGCCGTCCTGAATATCCTTAAGTATCTTCTTCATTGTCTTTTTGGTTTCTTCCGTAATGATCTTAGGTCCCGTGATATAGTCGCCGTATTCAGCCGTATTTGAAATAGAATATCTCATGCCTGCAAAGCCGCTCTGATAAATAAGGTCGACAATGAGCTTCATTTCATGAATACACTCAAAATAAGCGTTTCTCGGATCGTAGCCTGCCTCAACGAGCGTCTCATAGCCTGCCTGCATCAAAGCGCAAACACCTCCGCACAAAACTGCCTGCTCACCGAAAAGGTCTGTTTCTGTTTCCGTGCGGAATGTAGTCTCAAGTACGCCTGCTCTTGCGCCGCCTATGCCGAGTGCATAAGCAAGTCCGAGATCCCAAGCATCACCCGTTGCATCCTGCTCTACCGCAATAAGGCACGGAACGCCCTTGCCTGCAAGATATTCACTTCTTACCGTATGGCCCGGTCCCTTCGGAGCTATCATTATAACGTTTACATTCTTCGGCGGCTTGATACATCCGAAATGAATGTTGAAGCCGTGAGCAAAAGCAAGTGTTTTGCCTTCTGTAAGATTAGGTTCAATGCTCTCCTTGTAAAGAGCTGCCTGTTTTTCATCGTTAATGAGAATCATAATTATGTCGGCAGCCTTTGCAGCCTCGGCACTTGTCATAACCGTCAAGCCCTGAGCCTCAGCCTTTGCCCAGCTCTTTGAGCCTTCGTAAAGACCTACAACAACGTTTACTCCGCTGTCCTTAAGGTTAAGAGCGTGTGCGTGGCCCTGAGAGCCGTAGCCGATAATAGCAACTGTTTTGCCGTTCAACTTCTGAAGATCACAATCCTGCTGATAAAAAATTCTTGCCATGATAATTACCTCTTTCTATAATTAAAAATTTATTGTTTGACGAATAGTCGTACTGCCCTTTTCAAGGGAGACACTGCCCGTTCGGCAGATTTCAAGTATTTTATAATCCCTCATAATATTGATAAAATCATCTATTCTTTGGGAGCTGTCCGCAAGGCGGAACATAATCGAGTTTTTTGAGTAATCCACCGTTACAGCGCCGAAGGCTTCGGCGGCTGTACGTATATCGTCGCGTGTTGCGGGATCGTTTTCCATTTTTATGAGCAGAAGCTCACAGCTTATGGAGTTATCAGCGGAAAACTCTTTTATGGAGCACACGTCGGGCAACTTATAAAGCTGATTCACAAGCTGCTGCTTATACGTCTCCTCGCCGTCAAAAATAACGGTGATACGCGAAAATTCGCTTGATTCCGTCTCACTTACCGTCAAGGCGCTGATGTTAAACTGCCTTCTGCGGAACATACTCGTTACACGGTTTAATACGCCGAATTGATTTCTCACAAGTACCGCTACTGTATATCGGTTCATATCAGTCACCCACCTTTACAATAATGTCATCCATGCTTCCGCCCGGAGGCAACATGGGGAGAACAAATTCATCTTTATCTATTGCGCAATCGATTACATACACTCCGTTATAATCAAATGCACGCTTTAATGCCTCGTCAAGTGCTTTTGTATCCGATACCGCCTCTCCGTCTGCACCGAATGCACGCGCAAGAGCCACAAAATCGGTTTTGCGGTTAAGTACCGTATTTGAATAATGCTTGTCAAAGAACAGCGTCTGCCACTGTCTTACCATTCCGAGCACGCCGTTATTCATAATCAGAATTACAAGCGGCACGTTATACGAAACGGCAGTAGCAAGCTCATTCAAGCACATACCGAAGCTTCCGTCGCCCGTTACCAGAACACTGCGTTCCTTTGTGCCGAACGCCGCGCCGATAGCAGCTCCCAAGCCATACCCCATTGTGCCGAGGCCTCCGCTTGATACAAAGCGTCTTGCCTTCTTGAAGCACAAATTCTGTGCCGACCACATCTGATGCTGACCGACGTCTGTTGCAACAGCAGTATTATCACCAAGATACTTATTCAACGTCAGTATAGCTCTGCGCGGTGTAAGACCGTCACGGTTGTCAATATAGTCTGACTCTTCCTTTTTGAAAAGATTTATTGTATCATTCCAATTCGATTTTTTGTTTTCCGTAATAAGAGGAAGTAATTTTTCAAGCGTAAGCTTTACATCGCCCCTCAGTCCGCACACTGCATTTACATTTTTGGAAAGCTCGGAGCCGTCCACATCGATATGAATTATTTTGGCACCTGCCGCAAATTTCGCACGGTTGCCCGTAACTCTGTCGTTAAATCTTACCCCGAGCGATATGATAAGATCCGCATGGTGCATAGCCATAGACGAAGCATAATGCCCGTGCATTCCCTGCATACCGAGAAATCTCGGGTGTTGCGTCGGTATTCCCGAAAGTCCCATAAGCGAACAACCGATAGGTGCGTCTATTTTTTCGGCAAGGCAAAGCATTTCGTCCTGTGCCCCGGAAGTAATAAGACCGCCCCCAAAATAAATATAAGGTCTTTTGGACATATTTATATATTCCGCCGCTTCCTTTATGCGTACATCCTTTGCCGCCAAAGGCTGATCCGCTTCAACCGGAGGCTCCGGCGTATATTCGCATTTTGCTATCTGTACGTCCTTAGGTATATCTATAAGTATAGGACCGGGTCTACCCGATTTTGCAAGCTTGAATGCTTCTCTTATTGTGTCTGCAAGATGCTCAACCGAACCGACAAAATAATTATGCTTTGTTATGGGGAGTGTAACGCCCGTAATATCGATTTCCTGGAAGCTGTCGGTACCTATCTGAGTTGTCGGCACGTTGCCGCAAATGGCGACTAACGGAACGGAATCAAGATATGCCGTTGCAATGCCCGTGACAAGATTCGTTGCTCCGGGGCCTGATGTGGAAATAACGACTCCGACCTTGCCCGTAGTTCTTGCATATCCGTCCGCCGCGTGAGCAGCACCCTGTTCATGTGCCGTCAGAACATGATTTATCTCATTGCTGTATTTATAAAGGCTGTCATAAACATTTATTATTTGTCCGCCCGGATAGCCGAACACGGTATCACAGCCCTGTTCTATAAGTGTTTTAACAACAATATCCGCGCCTGAAAGAACCATATTATTCCTCCCTCTTCAGGTTTTTGATAATGAGGCTTCCGCACTCGGAACAACCAACCTGTATTTTTCCCGCACTCATAATATCAGCCGTGCGGTAGCCTTCGTCAAGATAAGCCGAAACGGCATTTTCAATAGCATCTGCTTCCTTCGGCATATCAAAGCTGAATCTGAGCATCATAGCCGCCGAAAGAATAGTACCTATCGGATTTGCTATATCCTTTCCGGCTATATCAGGTGCCGAGCCATGAATCGGTTCATAAAGACCGCATGATGCAGCACCGAGGCTTGACGACGGTATCATACCGATAGAGCCTGTTATCATCGATGCCTCGTCCGAAAGAATATCTCCGAACATATTTTCCGTTACAATTACGTCAAACTGCGACGGATTCTTTACTATCTGCATTGCGCAGTTGTCAACAAGCATATCCGAAAGCTCAACATCGGTATATTCATTTGCCAGGCGGTGCATAACGCTCTTCCAGAGGCGGCTCGAATCGAGAACATTGCTTTTTTCAACGGAGCAAAGCTTTTTGTTTCTCTTTCTTGCCGTTTCAAAGCCTATTCTTCCTATTCTCTCGATCTCCTCTTCGCTGTATGTCAGAATATCCACAGCACGTGCTTTTCCGTTTGTATATTCTGTTTTGTGCTCGCCGAAGTAAATTCCGCCTATAAGCTCTCTTACGATTATAAAGTCAATGCCCTTGTCCACAATTTCCTTTTTGAGAGGTGAGGCATCTGCAAGCTGAGGCCATATTTTTGCAGGGCGGTTGTTACTGTAAACGCCCATTCCCGCGCGAAGACGAAGCAAGCCCTTTTCCGGACGCATATTACCCGGAACATTATTCCACTTCTCTCCGCCAACAGCCCCCAGCAAAACGCTGTCGGACTCAACGCATTTTTTGAGCATATCCTCAGGGAGCGGATCCCCCCACTTGTCAATAGCACAGCCGCCCATATCAACGTCCGTATAATTGAACGTATGGCCGTAAAGCTCTGCTATTCTGTCAAGCACTTTGATTGCCTGGTCCACAATTTCCGGGCCTATTCCGTCGCCGCGGATTACGGCAATATTCTCAGTCATTTGATTCACCTGCCTTTAATGAAGCAAGCAAGCCGCCGCATCTGATTATGTTTTGTATGAACTCGGGGAACGGCTGTGCTTTATAGCTTTTCCCGGTTGTATTATCCGTAATAACGCCTGTGTCAAAATCTACATTCACTTCGTCGTTTGCGCTGATTTCATCTGCCGCCTCGGGGCATTCCAGAATCGGAAGTCCTATATTTATTGCATTGCGGTAGAAAATTCTCGCAAAGCTCTTTGCAATGACACAGCCTGTTCCGCAGGTTTTGATAACAAGCGGAGCGTGCTCACGCGAAGAACCGCAACCGAAATTGTATCCTGCTACAATTATATCACCTTTTTCCACGTTTTTCACAAAATCTTTATCTATATCCTCCATGCAGTGCAGTGCAAGCTCTTGTGCGTTCGGAGTATTCAGATAACGAGCGGGAATTATAACGTCCGTATCAACGTTGTCATTATATTTGAAGACTTTACCTTGTGTATTCATTTTCAAACCTCCTTATATTCGGTTATATAGCCCGTCAATGCGCTTGATGCCGCCGTTTGAGGAGAAGCAAGATATACCTCGCTTTCAGTATGACCCATTCTGCCTACAAAATTTCGGTTTGTAGTGGCAATACAGCGTTCGCCTGCCGCAAGAATGCCCATATATCCGCCGAGGCACGGTCCGCAGGTCGGCGTTGATACTACCGCACCGGCATCTATAAACGCCGTGTACCAGCCGCGCTCAACGCACTCGCGCAGAATCTTCATAGTACCCGGAATGATTATGCAGCGTATGCCGTCGGCAATGTGCTTGCCCTTCAATATGTTGTAAGCCGCCTCCATATCTTCCATTCTTCCGTTCGTACAGCTTCCTATTACGACCTGGTCAATCTTTATGTCGCCGAGCTCGCTTGCAGGGCGCGTATTTTCGGGAAGATGCGGACACGCAACAGTCGGCACTATTTTACTCAGATCGATTTTAATCTCTCTTTCGTACTCGGCGTCCTCGTCTGCCTCAAAAATCACAGGCTCACGTTCACATCTGCCCTTTATGTATTCCTTTGTTTTTTCGTCCACAGGGAAAATTCCGTTCTTGGCACCTGCCTCAATAGCCATATTGCAAATGCAGAAGCGGTCGTCCATTGAAAGCTCACCGATGCCGTCGCCAGCAAATTCCATACTGCGGTAAAGCGCGCCGTCAACGCCTATCATTCCTATTATTGTAAGGATTACGTCCTTACCACTGCAATTCTTCGGCAATTTACCCGTAAGATTGAATTTTATAGCCGAGGGCACCTTGAACCATGCAATACCCGTTGCCATGCCTGCCGCCATATCGGTAGAGCCGACGCCCGTTGAAAATGCTCCGAGAGCACCGTAAGTACACGTGTGGCTGTCTGCACCTATAATACAGTCGCCTGCCGTTACTATTCCCTGCTCGGGCAAGAAAGCGTGCTCGATACCCATTTTACCCACATCATAAAAGTGGCTTACGCAGTGAGCACAAGCAAACTCACGGCACGTTTTTGACTGTTCGGCTGCCTTTATGTCCTTATTCGGAACAAAGTGGTCAAGAACAATAGCTACTCTGTCCTTATCAAATACCGAATCAAAGCCGGCTTTTTTGAATTCGTTCACGGCGACAGGCGTAGTAATATCATTTCCGAGGACAATGTCGAGCTTCGCCTTGATAAGCTGTCCCGGTGTGACCTCGTCGAGTCCTGCGTGCGCCGCCAATATTTTCTGAGTCATTGTCATTCCCATTTTAATTTTCTCCTTTGGTCATATTATGAAAAGCGCTGAGCAGAGCATTTGTGCTTGCCTTGATAACGTCTGTATCAGTACCTGCACCCCAGAACATATCGCCGTTTGAACGTTCAAGACCTATATAAGATGCGGCTACGCTCTGCGAACCCTGTCCCTGCATACTGTGCTGAGTAAATACCTGCAATGTATATTCCTCGCCCGTGTATGCTTTGAGTGCGTTATTTATCGCGCTGAGAGAGCCGTTGCCCTCTGCTTCCATTTCTGTTTCCTTGCCGTCACGCATAAACGTTATGTTTATTTTTACTGTATCGTTTTCACGCATAAAGTCAAAATCCGTAACGCTTATATCGGATGTTATATTAAGATAATTCTCGTTGAATATCTCAAGTACCTCATGCGGCTTAAGCTCCTTATGTTCTCTGTCCGAAATATCCTTGCATTTATAGCTGAATTGTTCGCGCATTTTCGGCGGCAGAATATATCCGTAGCTGTGCTCGAGCAGATAACCTATACCGCCCTTGCCCGACTGTGAGTTCACACGTATTACGTCGGCATCGTATGTTCTGCCTATATCCTTCGGGTCGATAGGAATATAAGGAACAGTCCACTGATGAAGCTTGTGTTTGTTCCTGTATTTCATGCCCTTTGCGATTGCGTCCTGATGACTTCCCGAAAAAGCCGCAAATACGAGCGCACCTGCATACGGTGCTCTTTCGTATACGTGCATTCTCGTGCATTTTTCATATTCTTCAACGAGATAATTCATGTCCGACAAATCAAGCTTTGGGTCAACGCCGTGAGAATACATATTCAGCGCAAGAGTCACTATATCAACATTGCCCGTTCTCTCGCCGTTTCCGAAGAGCGTACCTTCAACTCGGTCTGCTCCCGCAAGAAGTGCAAGCTCCGTATCGGCAACGCCTGTGCCCCTGTCGTTATGCGGATGAAGCGACAGCGTCACATATTCGCGGTATTTGAGATTTTCGCTCATGTATTCCACCTGAGAAGCATACACGTGAGGCAAGCTCATTTCCACAGTAACGGGAAGATTTATTATTACATTGTTTGTCTCGCTCGGCTCCAGAACATCGAGAACAGCATTGCATACCTCAAGAGCATATTCAGGCTCAGTGCCCGTAAATGATTCCGGCGAATATTCAAATCTGAAGTTTCCCTCATATTCACTCGCAAGTCTTTTTACGAGCTTTGCGCCGTCAACCGCTATCTGTTTTATTTCTTCTTTCGATTTTCCGAACACCTGTTCGCGCTGTGCCACGCTTACCGAATTGTAAAAATGGATTATTGCACTTGGTGCTCCCCTGCAAGCGTCAAACGTCTTGCGGATTATATGCTCGCGGCACTGTGTGAGCACCTGAACAGTAACGTCATCCGGAATCATGTTGTTGTCAATGAGCGTTCTCAAAAACTCATATTCAGTCTCGCTCGCCGCAGGAAATCCCACCTCAATTTCCTTGAAGCCCACCTTGAGGAGAACCTTATAGTATTCAAGCTTTTCCTCCAGGCTCATAGGTATAACGAGGCTCTGATTGCCGTCTCGCATATCGACACTGCACCATATGGGAGGTGCTTCGATATGGTCCTTTTTTACCCATTTATTGTATTCCTCGGATACCGGAAAGTACCCCACTCGATATTTTGTTGCATCTAACATATATAAAACTACTCCTTTTCCGCAATTACATCAATCTCAACCAAGGCTCCCTTGGGCAGTGCTTTTACAGCTACGCATGAGCGCGCCGGCTTGCCCGTAAAATATTCGGCATACACCTCGTTAAAATCCGCAAAATCCTCCATATTGGCAAGATAGCATACCGTTTTCACCGCGCTTGCAAGAGATGCCCCTGCCTCGCACAAAACAGCCTCAAGATTTTTGCAAACTCTGTGCGTCTGCTCCTTGACAGTTGTCCCCTCAAGCAGTCCCGTTTGAGGATTAATCGGAATCTGTCCGGATGTAAAAACCGTATTTCCCACAACTATCGCCTGCGAATAAGGTCCTATTGCCGCAGGCGCCTTTTCTGTATGAATTTTAATGCTCATAAATCCGTCCTCCCAAAAATTTACAATATTTTAAATCCTTCATCACGCAGAGACTGTGTGATAAGTCTTACGTGTTCATAATCTCTTGTTTCCATTTCAATGCGCAAAAAGCAACCGTTTACGCTTTCCGTATTGCCTTTTTCGTAATGCACTCCCGTAACATTTCCGCCGCAGTCCGCAATTATCCGCGAAATATCCTTAAGCTGTCCGGGCTTGTCTATCAGTTCTATAAGAAGACTCGATGAACGCCCCGTATTAAGCAGACCTCTGTCTATAACTCGCGAAAGGCTCGTAACGTCAATATTTCCGCCCGATACCACGCTCACAACTCTCTTGCCCTTAAGCGGGAACTTGTCAAACATTACTGCCGCAACAGCCGCCGCGCCTGCGCCCTCCGCAATCATTTTTTGTTTTTCAATCAGTGCAAGTATGGCACTTGCAACCTCGTCATCACTTACCAAAGCGATGTCATCAACATAATCATTTACAAGAGCATACGTATTTTCGCCCGGCTGTTTAACCGCAATGCCGTCTGCAATAGTATGTACCGATTTCAGACATTCGATTTTATTGTTCTTTATCGAATTGTACATACTCGGTGCTCCCGTCACCTGCACGCCGTAAACCTTTACCGAAGGGCGTATCTGCTTTACGGTATACGCGATGCCCGAAATCAAGCCGCCGCCTCCGACAGGCACCGTAATCGCATCGATATTATCAATATCATTCAATATTCAAGCGCTATTGTTCCCTGCCCCGCAATAACGTTTTCATCGTCAAAAGGATGAACAAAAGTATAACCCTTGCTCTCTTTCAGCTCAAGAGCTTTCCTGTATGCGTCATCGTAACAGCCCTCTACAAGGCAAACATCCGCGCCGAAGCGCTTTGTTGCTTCGACCTTTGAGATAGGTGCCGTATCAGGCAGACAAATCAATGATTTTATTCCGTTTTTTTGCCGCAAGCGCCACACCCTGAGCATGATTGCCGGCTGAGCAGGCAATAACGTCCCTTTGTTTTTCTTCCTCTGAGAGCATTGCGATCTTATATGCCGCGCCCCTCACCTTGAACGAGCCCGTAATCTGTAAGTTTTCCGGTTTTAAGTACAGCTCGCACTCCGGCGCAATGCCGTAAGCCCTTACAAGATCGGTTTCACGTATTATATTTTTCAGCACAGTCTGTGCGTTAAACACTTTGTCAAGCGTCAGCATTAAATAAACCTCCTCAAATTGCAACAAGTATAACAAAAACCCGTCTCAAAGCCTTATTTAAGCTTTGAGACGGGTATAAATTACAGCATTTACACTCGCGGTACCACTCAAATTGCGGATACACTTGTCCGCCACCTCTTCGAAGTCAATCAACTTCTATGCACTTACGCAGCATTCGCGGGGAGCGCCTACACGGTATTATGTATACCTTTCGGACTTCCGGCTCAAAAGTGATAGGAAATTCTGCAGTCCTTTATCGGGTTTCCACCGTCCCCGACTCTCTGAGAAAATCGTTGCAGGTTCCGTCTTTATCAACGCCTTTATTTTTCGAAGTCTATCAACCTCTATGCATTTACGCAGCAATCACGTGATCCCCTACTTTTTCATAAAGATGTTCAGGCATCCGGCTCGGAAGGGAGAAATCTCAAGCATATCCATACCGATTTGCATCGTCCATCGGCTTTCTGCAATGTTTCCGCTCAGACAGTCTTCGTCATCGCCTTTAGTATTATTTAATTTCGCATATTATAACACAGGAAATAATCGTTGTCAAGGATTTTTTGTTAAGTATTTGCCAAACTTTTTGTTAAGTATTTGTCAAGCTTACCCTACATCAGACATTCCTGTAAGGCTTATTCATATCAAGCTCCGCAAATTCATGTGCCGAATGACGTTTATCCTCAGGCGGAAGCTCGCGCCAGTTGCCGTACAGTGCCGAAAGATACTCTTCATATTTTTCAGGACCGTATACAGACAGTCCCTCAAACGAATATACAGTCGGTTTGCCGTATATATCCTTTGACATTATCTCTTTTGTTCTGTACGGGCTTACAAGGTCGCCCACAAAGTCACAATCGTCAAAATCACGCTGTGAGCATAATTTATCGATATTGACAGACATTTTTTTTTCGTTCAAAGGCAAGCACTTTCCTATTAAAGCGGCTACATTTTTCCACCATTTTCTGTCTTTTCTGTATGCGCACACACGCATTGCGCGCATCATATTGAGCCTGTCTATCTCTTTATAATTTTGTATTGCTTCATCATGGGAATTGCCTATACCGTCAAGTGGGAAAATATCGATATAAACACCTCTTTTTATATTGCGGCGCGCAACCTCTGTCATTGAAGTATTCGTATCGTAAAGCTTTGCATAAGCGTATACATAATCACGTGCCTCGCTCTTCGGTGATTCAACCACGTAATGCTCCTGCGGCTCTTTTAATAAGCGGATCAATTCTTCATAATCCTTTCTCGGCATTGCAATGTCAATATCATCGTCCCACGGTATAAATCCCTTATGACGTACAGCGCCGAGCATTGTTCCGCCTATAACATAATATCTCAGTTCATGCTCGTCAATATATTTTACAAGCCACGTGAGCATTTCCAAAAGTTTTGTTTGTAATGGGTTCAACATTTTTATCACCTTATTATACTGTATTATTCTGCAAGCCGAGCCATAAAAGCTTCTTTGTTTTGTTTTGCAGTCGTCGTCGGGCGACCGAGATCGCCTCTGGCGCCTATTGCACATTTCACTTCAATTAATGAAAGCTTATTCCCGAGCTTTGCTTTATTAAGTTCTTCGTCCAACTTTTCAAACGAATCAACACTTACCGCATTCTCATATCCGCAGCCCTCAGCCACCTTTACCAGATCAACATTTGCCATTACAGTCGGCTGACCGCCCACCGTTTCATGTGCGCCGTTATTGATCACTATATGAACAACGTTTTCAGGAGCATTTGCGCCGAGCACTGCCATTGCACCCATGTGCATCAAAGCGGCACCGTCTCCGTCGATTATCCATATCTTTTTCTCCGGCTTTTGAAGAGCAATTTCAAGTGCAATGCTCGAAGAATGTCCCATAGAGCCTACCGTCAGGAAATCGTATCCGTGAGATTGCTTGTTTGCCTCTCTTATTTCAAACAGCTCTCTTGAAGCCTTGCCTGTCGTGGAAACTATCGTATCATCAGCGCTTACTGCGGTAATATGCTTTATAATGTCTTCACGAAGCATTGTGTTATTGTTTTCATACTTGACCTTTCCGTCAAACTCAAGAGCGCCCTTTCTGACAACGAATGCTACCTGCTTTCCTTTTTTGAGGAGCACATTAAACTCTTGCATTTTCTCACGCACAGCCTCATCTGTTGTATCCTTTGAAATGATCATGTATGCAATATCCATATCCTCCAGAAGTCTGCACGTAACCTCGCCCTGATATATATGCTGCGGTTCGTCGTGAATACCCGGTTCGCCTCTCCAGCCCACTATGAAAATACACGGTATACCGTACACCTTATCATTCATAAGCGATGCAACGGGATTGATTATATTGCCAATGCCGCTGTTCTGCATATAAACAACAGGTGTTTTGCCCGTCGCCAGATGATAACCTGCCGCAAGGCCTACTGCGTTTCCCTCATTTGCGGCAATAATATGATTTGTTCCGTTCACGCCGTAAATAGAAATGATGTAATCGCACAGTGCTTTCAGCTGTGAATCAGGCACACCCGTAAAAAAATCGGCATTCAATATATTCACTAAGCTTTCCGCTTTCATTTAAGTATCCTCCCGTACATTTCTTTCAGTTCACTTTCCGTAAATTGAACAGGATTATTCTTCAGCCTTACAGGATTAACCGACTCCGCAAGAAGCGTTATTTCATGCTCTCTGTCTCCTGCCGCAGAAGGATTCTTAATGCCGTATTCGGATAATACATTTTTGAACCATTCAACGGCGTCCTGAGGCGTGCTTCTGCCCAATGCTTTTGCTATCTCGCAAAACAAGGCTGTAAGCTTACCTTCGCAGTCCTTTTTCAGCATCATGCTCCACACCTCGGGCAAGCATACCGCAACAGCATGACCGTGAGGCAAATTATACATCGACGTGAGCTTATAGCTCATTGCGTGTGCAGCCGTTGTCTGAGAAATATTTATTGCTCTGCCCGAATAATTTGCGCCCTCCATTATTTTTTCGGCTGCCGATTCGTCGTTTTCTTTTATGTAGCTGTCCATATTGGCTGTAATAAGCCGCATTGCCTTTTCGGAATAAATTCTTGAATTAACATCGGCATTTACCGACCAATATGACTCTATGCCCTGACACAGTGCGTCAAGCATCGTACATTTTTTCTGATATAAAGGAAGTGTTTTCAAAACACCCGGTTCAAACAAAACGTAATCCGGGATCACCGACTCATTGCCCAATGATTCTTTACTGCCGTTTCTGTATACAACAATGTGCCTTGTCGATTCGCTTCCCGTGCCTGCGGTTGTCGGAACCGCGATAATCGGTATTGAAATTCCGGAATCAAGCTTAATGCACTTTGCAACATCAAGAGAGCTTCCGCCGCCTACCGCAACGATAACATCGCATTTTTCCCGCAACAATAATTTTACACCCTTTTCAGCGTCATCGTGAAGCGGATTCGATGTAAAAGCATCAAATACAGTATGCGGTATTGCAATATTTTCTATCGTATCCCTTATGTTAAGGAAGCGAAATGAAGCATCGCATACGAGCAAAAACTTTTTCGTGTTCAGATCGTTCAGAAGCTTTTCCAAATTTTCGATTCCGTTTATAAAAATCTGACTCATTCTATTCCTCCGGTATAAGAGTAATTATATCCTTAATAGGCATACACAAATCGTCGCATTCTTTCGCTCTGTGATTTTCAAGTATTGTTTTTGCCGCATTCTGCATTGCGGGGAATCCCGTTCTTGTCAGCTGGTTAGCGTAAATGATAACATTCGCACCCATTTCTTTCCATTCGTCCTCATAAACAGTATTGAATGACGTCGGAACGAGCACAATAGGCGTTATTGTGTCTTTTGCGCGGAATTTTACAATAAATTCTTTAATTTCAGTCGGTTCATTTTTTCTTGAGTGAATCATTATCGCATCGGCTCCCGCCTGAACAAACGCAAATGCTCTCTTGAGCGCATCCTCCATGCCCTTTTCGAGTATTAAGGATTCAATTCTCGCACATATCATAAAGTCCTTTGTTTTCTGCGCTCTTTTGCCTGCGGCGATTTTTGCCGAGAAATTTTCAATTGAGTCCTGCGTCTGCTGAACTTCATTGCCGAACAAAGAATTTTTCTTAAGCCCCACCTTGTCCTCAATAATGACCATCGAAACGCCCATTCTCTCAAGAGATCTTACCGTATACACAAAATGCTCCGCAAGACCGCCCGTATCGCCGTCGAAAATAATAGGCTTGGTGGTTACTTCCATAATATCGTCAATCGTTCTGAAGCGTGACGTCATATCAACGAGTTCAATATCAGGCTTGCCCTTTGCCGTGGAATCGCAAAGCGAGGATACCCACATCGCATCAAACTGATACGTTCTGCCGTTTTGCAACACTGTGGTTTTTTCCGCAATAAGGCCTGTAATTCCGCTGTGTGCCTCAAGCGCCGTCACTGTTTTTTTGAGATTTATAAGCTTTCTGAGTCTGCCTCTCCTGTAATCGGGCATTCCGAGCTGGAGACGCGATTGTTTTTCCAATTCATCATATCTTGAGTCCTTATCATAAGGGAATTCGACAAGCTCGCCGCCGTAGCCGTTCAGTATTTCAACGACCTCTTCCCTTATGGGCTTCTGGAAGCCTTCCTGCCAATCGTCTCCGTGTACAACTATGTCGGGCTTAAGCTCATTCAATACGTCCCTGTATGAAAGCGTTTCCTGCTTTATGACTCTACTTACGCCCGAAATATTTTCAAACAATGTTTTTCTGTCCTCATACGGTATCAATGGGAAACGCTTAAAGCTTGCCACAGCCTCATCAGACAGTATGCCGACGACTAATTTACCGAGCTTTTCGGTTTTTTTGATAATGGCAATATGGCCGCTGTGAAGCATATCTGTCGAAAAGCACATATATACCGTTCTGTTTTCCACTTTTTTCAGCTTTGCCTTTACAATTTCAAGATCCTCCGGCGTATCTATTTCCGCGCACAGCTTGCCTTTGGCATCAAACGCATAAATACCGCACTCATCGGAAACTCGGTTGAAAGCGTTCTCCGCGTAAACCTTTACGTTGCCGCTTTCGCAGAATTCCACAATTTCTTTGAGCCATACATTCCAGTCGTCTTTATTCAGCTTATATAAAGCCTGAGCTTCCATGGCGGACTCGAAAAATTCAATTCCGACCTTTTCCACTCTGCCGTTTTTTACTACCGCCTTGAAATCCTTATCCGGGAGAGGCTCTGTCGACGACACCTTCATACAGCTTTGCTCTGTTCTCAAAACGCCCAGCAATACCTCAAAATCGAATACAAGATCGCCGTGCATCAAAAGAATATCATCATCTAAAAGCTCTCTTGCGCAGTAAATGGAGTAAATATAATTTGTCTCGGAATATTTCGGATTATTCACAAAATCGATATGCAACGGCAAATTCAGAGATTCGCAATAATCCATAAGTATTTTGTCAAAATAGCCCGTCGTCATAACCACTTCGGTAATGCCCGAAGCCACTATCAATTTCAACTGACGGCTAAGTATCGTATCAGCTGCGGAAATTTCGGTCATACATTTAGGATGAGTTTTTGTAATATCGCCCATTCTGTGGCCGAGTCCCGAATTAAGAATCAATGCTTTCACGACTGATACCTCTCTTTCAATATTTTATAATAATCTGAATTAATAAGCAGGATTTTACGGATAAAAATTTATTTTACCAAATGCCATACCTGCATGGCGCTTGCGCCCCTGTTTGCAAAAGCGTAATACGGAATAAGCACGGCATCAAAGACTCTGAAGCTGTCATGCTTAGGGCTGTAAAGAGGCGCATTTTCGTTGGCGTCTCTGCGATAAGCCTTTACCGTAAGCGTTGGAACGCCAAGCTCGGCATTCTTTCCCGTGCGGAATTTCGCGTGGCTGTCTATTCTTATATCCCTTAAGTATTCTGTGTTATCGACAGCTTCCATGCAATATACGACAGGCCCTCTCATTACGGCGTATCTTCCGCAATCAAAAACCGCCTCCGGACGTGCTTCAACAAGCTGCACTTTCATTTTGAAATCAAGCTCAATCGTCTGATTGTCCTTGACGTCAAAATATTGATAGCCCTTTACCGTCTGATACTCATCAGAGTCGCACCAGAACGGTATTCTGACTGCAAGCCTTGTATCGGCACCTTTTACCGTTATTTTTACCTTTCCGTTTTGAGGATATGAAGTTTTCTGTTCTATAACAAAGCTTTCACCGTTTCTGTCTATTTGAGTCGTGCTCTGCATAAACTGATGCACATAAACAGTGTCATCATCGTAAGTATAAAGCATATTTGCTATCGACGGAATAAATCTGACTATATTGGGCGGACAGCATGAGCACAGGAAAACCTCGCTTCTTTCTTGGCGCGGCAAATGAATGCTTACGTGGCTTACATCTCTGTCCCTTGTGTGCATATAAGGAATTATCTCAAGCGGATTTTCGTAGAAAAAAGCCTTACCGTCAAGCGATACGGACGACAAAAATCCGTTGTATATAATTCTTTCGATAGCGTCGGAATATTTTGAATCGGCATCGAACTTAAGCATTCTCATTGCAAAAAGTGCAACGCTTATCGCGGCGCAGGTCTCCGTATACGATATAACATTGGGCAGATCGTAATCAACTGTATACGCTTCGCAAGCCGCAGACGAACCGACTCCGCCCGTAATATACATTTTTTTATTTACTATGTTGTCAAAAATGCGCTCGCAAGCAGATTTCAGTTCTTCATCGCCCGTTCTGAGTGCAACATCAGCCATAGCGCAGTAAAGATACCCTGCTCTTACCGCATGACCTACCGCCTCGGTCTGCTCTCTGACAGGCGCGTGGGACTGATTTGCAAAGCAGTTTGTGAGCTTATCGCCCGAATCATTCTGCACTCCGCGCTCATTCAAAAAGAACAGAGCAAGCTCGAGATAACGTTTTTCTCCCGTGCAGTCGTACAGCTTTACAAGCGCAAGCTCTATCTCCTCGTGACCCGGCGTTCTAAAGCCCGTATCACGGTCGATTTTGAACCGTTTTTCTATATAATCCGCATAACGGCACATGGCATCAAGAAACTTTCTTTTGCCCGTCGCCTCATAATATGCCACAGCCGCCTCAATCAGATGCCCCGCACAGTAAAGCTCATGATTATCCCTGTTTGTAAATATGTTCTCAGGCTCCTGCGTCTGATAATACGTATTGAAGTATCCGCACGGCTCCTGATTCTTTACTATCAAATCAACTACTTCGTCAACTATTTTCTCAAGCTTCGCATCCTTTTTCTGCCGCGTAATATACGCCGCACCTTCAATCCACTTTGCTACGTCCGAATCCCAGAAAATATGCGGCTTATTCGGCATTCCCTCTTTCCAATCACATCTGAATGCGTCAAATCTGCCCGTTTCCTTGAATCTGTCATAAACTGCCCAAACGGTTGTTTTGCGAAGCATTTCCTGCTTCTTCTGCCAGAAGCCGCCTGTTATTTTTGTTTTTGAATAGTCGGATGTTATCATACAGCTACCTTTCCGCATTGCTTGCTTATTGACTCGACTGCAAATAAATTACACTATTTCATTAAACAATACGCCGAGTCTGCGTATGCCCTCTGTTATCTTTTCGTCCGACATTGTGGAGTAGTTCAATCTGAGCGCACTGCACGTCTTATTCATATCAACCATGAACGTATTGCCCGGCACGTAAACTACCTTGTTTTCTATCGCTTTCTTTGATATTGCAAGCGTATCGATTCCGTGCATAAGGTCGCACCATATGAAAAGTCCGCCGCCCGGTTGCGTATATGTTATGTCTTTCGGGAAGTATTTTTCCATTGCGTCAAGCATCGTTTTGCATTTATGAGCGTAATTCGCGCGCATTTTTACTATGAGCGAGTCTATGTCATACCTCTTTAAGTATTCATATGCAAGCAACTGCGTTATCATAGGCGTGTGTACATCGGAAACCTGCTTTGCCACAACAGCTTTTTGTACTATCGATTTATCGGCGCACATAAAGCCTATGCGCAGTCCCGGTGCGAGTATTTTGGAAAATGAACCGCTGTATACTACTATGCCCTCTGTATCCATTGACTTAATTGTCGGCAGCTTTGTTCCGTCAAATGTCAGCTCACCGTAAGGATTGTCTTCTATTATTATTAAATTGTTCTTTTTTGCAATCTCATAAACGGCTTTTCTCTTTTCAAGGCTCATCGTGACACCCATAGGATTCTGGAATGTCGGAATTGTATATATCACCTTGACGTTACTGTTTGAAGCTATCGCTTTCTCAAGTGCTTCTATGTTCATGCCGTCGCTGTCCATAGGTACTCCGACAAGCCGCGCTCCGAAAGAACGGAATGCGTTCATTGCACCTATAAAGCTCGGTTCTTCAACTATTACAACGTCGCCCTCATTTACAAGCACCTTAGTCGCAAGGTCTATACACTGCTGTCCGCCGGATACGATTATAAGCTCGTCGTTTGTTCCGCCTATATTTTCAACTCTCTTGATCCTCTCCTTAACAGCCTCGCGCAACGGAGTATACCCCTCCGTTACACCGTATTGAAGTGAAAGCACCGGCTGCTTCATGAGCAGCTCATAAGCAATCTGTGCCAGCTCCTCATTCGGGAAAAGCTCCGGAGCGGGATTACCTCCTGCAAGCGATATTACCTCGGGATCCTGCGCATATTTGAATATTTCACGGATCGCCGAACCTTTTATGTCACTCATTCTTTTAGATACTTCGTATTCCATGTTTGCCACCATTCCTTATTCTCAAAAAACGCCGTGCCTGCCGAATGTATATACGGCATATAAAAACGGATTTTTATGTTTATATATTCGTTGAAAGACAATTATTTCATTTTAATTATACCATAATCAGGTTGAAAATACAACCTATAACAAATGATTTCAAAACTAACGTTTGCAAAGGGCGACCGAAAAATATATTAATGAAACACAAAACCCATGACGTAATGTAAATAACGAAGAAAAAGTGCTGACACTCCGACCGCTTTGACCTCTTGTTTTATTCGCCCGATATTATCCGAAAGCATCTGTTTAACACAGATTTTACACATCGGCAACAGTAAAGTTTACACGTTATTTATATAATTATTTATTGTTGATATGTATATGTAATGATTTTTGCAATTCAATTACAAGCATACAACATCAACGGTAAATGAATCATTCGACAACAAAAGAGATTCAAAAGTGTTTGATACGATCCCCGAAAATCCGTATCTGTTTATAATCGATTTCTGCAATGAAATTGTAAACAGACATCGCAAAAGAAATAAACAAATCAAAAAAGAGGTACAAAAATGTTTGAAACAATTCCCGAAAATCCGTATCTGTTACTGACCCCCGGTCCCCTTTCCACATCAAAGAGCGTTCGCGCCGCTATGCTTCGTGATTGGTGTACTTGGGATGATGACTACAATCAGGATGTACGTTGCCGTAGGCGACTGAAGGAGAACACAATATAATAAAATCTGTCTCGATTTACTATTACATATGGCTCCTTCCACCGCTGACGCGGTCTTCCCTCAAAGATTGAGCCGGGTTAATCTATAACTGCAAAAATTCGGTTCGCCGTAATCATCAAGTCAAATTTCCATTTTCTTTACTTTTCTCTTTAAATACTACGTGCCGTATATCGGCATTGCTCCGTAAAAGCCCTAAATAAAGTCGCAAAAATCAATGCTCATCTTGCCGCCATACTCTCGGCGGGAAGATGAGCGAGCTGCAAAGCGTTTTAAAGTTTTCGGAGCTTGCGTAATAATCTCGAAGAGATTATTACTGGCTTTTTCAAAAGCGTCCAAGAAAACATCAGTTCATTAATTCATTATTATTTTGTATATCTTTTTTAAATTCCTCATTAAGTTCGGGGTAAGCGGAGAGCATAGGTTCAACGTCCTTACCGTTTTTACGATCGAAGTAATTTTTAGTTATTTTAACAACGAGGCCGCTAAGGAGCACGAGTGCAACGAGGTTGGGAATTGCCATAAGTCCATTACACGTATCGGAAATAGCCCAAGCGAGTTCACCGTCTATAACAGCGGAAGCAACGATAAGCAGAACATAAATCACCTTAAAGACGAGCACAGCGACCTTTTTACCCTTTTGACCGGCTCTTCTGAAAAGGAATTCAACGCATTTCTCACCGTAATAAGACCATGCGAGAATCGTTGTGAATGCAAACAACGGCAAAATAATGGAGAAAACGACCGTTCCGAACGTACCGAACACATTACTGAAAGCATTCATTGCGGCAGCTGTATCGGAAACAGCCTGAGCGCCGAAAAGCTGCTCTTCATTATACGACGTAAGAATAACGAGTGCTGTAAGCGTACAAACAACGAAAGTATCGAGGAAAACCTCAAATATTCCCCAAAGTCCCTGTTTAACGGGTTCGCGGGTAGCAGAAGCGCTGTGTGCGATAACGGAAGAACCAAGCCCCGCTTCGTTTGAGAAAACGCCTCTTGCAAGACCTTTTTTGATTATCTGTGAGAACACAAATCCGCCGAAGCCGCCTACTGCCGCCTTGAACGAGAAAATGCTTGAGAAAATCATTCCGAAAGCATGACCGATTCTGTCAATGTGAATAAATATAAGAATGAGTGCGAGGATTATAAAGAGAAGTGACATGAACGGAACGAGTATTGAAGCAACCTTACCGATTCTCTTGATTCCGCCGATTATAATAAGTGCAACAAACAGTGCAACCACAACGCCTATTATAATTGCCACCACTTTACTGCTTCCGTCGGAAACGAATGCCGCCTGAAGCGTTGTCGAAATCTTATTTGTCTGAGCGCCGCTCATGCCTATAGCGGCAAGAACGCAGAACAGTGCCGCAATATAGCCGAGCCAATTCCATTTAAGTCCCTCGGAAATATAATACATCGGTCCGCCCGAAAGATCGCCGTTCTTTTCCTTCTTTCTGAAGAAAAGACCGAGAACGTTTTCGGCATAGTTTGTTATCATTCCGAAAAATGCCGAGAGCCACATCCAAAACACAGCTCCGGGACCGCCTGTAAGTATAGCCGACGTAACGCCTATTATATTGCCCGTGCCTATTGTACCGGATACAGCGGCTGAAAAGGCTTCAAACTGAGAAATAGAATTAACTTTTGTATCCTTCTGTTTATCTTTGCCTCTGCCGATTGCTTTTACTGTCGGCACGATTGTCGTTTTAAGTGAATATCCGAACTTATGTACCTGCATGAATTTTGTGCGGATAGTAAGCAGAATACCCGTTCCGAGGATAAGCACTATCATAGGCCATCCCCATACAATGTTGTTAATAAAGGCGTTTACCTTTGTAACAACATTAACTATTGATTCCCACATAATATTTTCCTTTCTTTTTATGGCACAAAGTGCCCGAAATACAAATTTAAATAAAAAAAACGGAGCGAATAAATTTCACTCCGTATACTTACGCCAACAAATAATAAGCAAAAATGCCCAATCGTTATCCGCAGTAAAAACTCTGTCCTTTTGCCTGAGAGATTTACACGGCAACATAACCGCGTATTGCCCCTTCGGCACCCGACTGACGGGTTTCTCCGGAGTGCTGTCTGCCTGCGGTTTCCGACAAAAACTGTCACCTGAGAGTGTCACTCCTACGGCTGCTTAACGCGATCTTCTGCAAGCTTCGTCCAGCAATTTACTTACCCAAATATATTAACACACTTTTATTTATTTGTCAAGAATTTTTTAATTTTGTCTTATTTTTAATGCCTTCCCGGCCCTATCGGGAATCCTCCATGCCCCATTCCCGAGCCGTAAATATTCGATGTCATATTAATTTCAACCAAAACAGTGCCGCCTGTTTTCCGGGTATCCGCCGCATATCCGTTTTCATCACACAGGGAAAGTGATGTCCCCGCACTCTGAGTGTTGCAGCTTTACTTCTTTGTCGGCATTTACAGTGAGCATTGCGTTGTCCGATTCACCGCTGATTATATATGTGCCGTCTGATTCTATTGTAACACTGCTTCCCGAGGCAAAAGCGCCTTTACCCGTTATCTGAGCGGTGTCGCCCGAAAATACGATATATACCGCGCCCGTTTCAGTGTATTCACCGTTCAGATCCGATTTTGTGAAGTCAAAATCCATAGACGGTATATCGGGGGACGGTGCTGTGGGAGCGGGTGTTTCGCTCACATTCGGCGCTGTCGTACAGGCTGTAAACAGAAGTGATAATACCAATGCAAAAGCAACAAATATTTTTTTCATAGCTCCTCATTTCTTTCAGAGGTATTTGCCAAGGTAATCTCCAAATTTCCGTTGCGGCATCTGAGCTGATCTATAAACTCCTTTGATGTGCCGCCATCTTTAAGTTCTATTTTATATAAAAGCTTATAAAGGCTTCCCATGTTGGAGGTTTTTACGCTTGCAAGCTCATGTCTTTTCGTATACTGACTGAACAGATCCTCAAACGCTTCGGAAAAGTTGAGCGTCTCGGGAATGGTTATGCGAAGCTCAAGCTCTCTTTCGGAGCGCAATGGAAGTCTTGCAAGAATGATAAGCGCCACGCAAAGTATAATCGAGAAAAGTATCGCAATGGCAACATATCCTGCCGCGCAGGCAAGCCCTGCCGTCATTACAAGGAATATAAGCGTTATCTCTCGTGCTCTGCCCGCCACCGAGCGGAAACGAACAAGCGAAAACGCACCTGCCACCGCGATTCCCGTTCCGATATTTCCGTTTACCATTAAAATGACCGTCTCTATTATAGGTGCGAGCATGACAAGAGACATTGCAAAGCTTTTTGTAAGCTTCGATTTATACGATGCGGCAAAAGTAACTATTATTCCGCACACAAATGCCACCGCCGTACAAATCAGATAATCCTCAAGCGTCAGAGCGCCCTCTATGACCGTATCAAAAATTTGAGGCATTTTCATATTCTCCTTTTATATTAAACTGTTTGATTTCATTTTCTCTGCACATAATTCTGTACGCCGTTCCGCATTTCGAAAACGACGCCGGCAAAATGCCGCATTCATCAAGTGCGTGTGCAAGCCAAAGAGGCATTGCTCCGTTTGTTTTTATTTCCATAAGCACGTTGTTTTGTGGCAGTATCTCCCTGCCCGAAGAGCCATGCTCCAACATAAGGTCGTCGGCGCGAAAACGCGGTGCTGTGTCAAATGTTATCCTCAGAGACGGGTCCTCACTTGCAAAATACGCCTCCCTCTCGTAGCTCAGCACTACCGCGGGCTTCGGCTTGTTGTAAAAAAACATCATGTAATCGATCTCTCTCATTATCTGTGAATCAAACGGTTTTATTCCGTTGTCAATATATCGCCTTGCCTCTTCAAGAGTCATAGCCTCTCTGCGCTTGTATACAACGCCCTTATACTTTTTCTTTATTTCAAAAAACACCTTGCTGTCATCATCGGGCGTACCGTAGCTCCTGAGTCTCAGCTTTTCCTTGTATGATGTTGCTTCTATCGAGTTCCTTATCATGAGAAAATCCGAAGTGTCGAGATATATGTTCAATATTGTGTTTTTCGGGAATTTATCTGAAGAAAGTCTGCCTTTTATGATCGAAAGAAGCGCCTTATGCTGTTCTTTCGTTACAATGTATTTCTTTTCAATTCGCTTGAAAATACATATATCCCGCTCCATTTGCGTCACCTCGATTTCCGCTTTTATTATACAGATTAAAGCTTACAATAATCTGAAAGAAGGTTGAAAGAAAGATGTTCGATTATTTAAATTTACAAAGTACGGCATCACATATCGATATAGTCTATATTAAGAATAATACATATATAAGCATTTAAAATGCAATACCGCCGTCTTTGCCCGACAGCGGTATTCAGTCAAAACAATATAAATTTAATAAAGTGATTTCACGCTTACTGCTTTACGATAAGTGTACCTTGAGTAAACACATTGTCAACAGAGCTTGTATCGAGAATGACAACATTATCGTTTTCCGCCAAAACCTCAATAGGTGCAAACGTTTTTTTGCCGTCGGCGTAAATATAAACGCCTGTCTGATCCTTATTTTTCACAATGTGCTCCTTTGGCACAACAAGACCTGACCATGTTTTCTGAACAGTCACTTCCAAAGTTCTTGTTCTGTAAAGCTCCGGGAAAGAGCCCGTCGGTTCGACGGCAATAAAAGAGCTTGTTCCGTTGTGCTCGGACTTATAAATCGTTGCTATGTACTGAAGCGCGTCACTGTTGAGCCGAATTATTGCTTCATCGTTTACCTGAAGGTATTTCAGCGCATTACCCGTGCCCTCAAGCACTATATAACACTTCGTCATGTCTGAAATATAATAATCGCAGGAAGTACGCGAGTTTTTAATCGAAACAGAGCAGTTGTCCTCAAAAATATTGTCAAACGCCGTTTTGGTAACTGAATCTATATTTGAGTAGTTATACAAATTTGCGTATCCGTCCGTATTGTAAGATATAATTCCCGTTTTGAGCGCATAAATGCTTTGCGTGCATGAATCTATCTTATCCTGAATTATCTGCTCTTTATTGAGATAATCCGCAATATTCTCGTCCGTGCCGAACACCTCAAGCACCATGTCGCGCTTCTCGATATAAAGGCTGTGGAGCTTTTCGGAGTATTCATTATAGCGTTCCGGGGCATACGCAAGCGTTGTTACCATTTCATCCGAAATACTCTTTATCTGCTCATCAATTACCAGGAGCGCATTCTTTAATATCTCGTTATCGTCCCCAAGGCGCTCGAGCATATAATTTACCGTATTTCTGCGTGCAATTTCAAGCTGTGCATACCAATCGTCATTGAAGTTTGATGTTCTTATTACCGCTATCTCATCTCCCGCATTGACAAACGTTCCGTCCTGAACGCGCGATACTATCGTGACGTCATCGGGATATGAATATCCTCTTTCATTTTTTATCAGCAGTGCCCTTGCGTCCTCAAAAATAGTAATACTGCTGCGGTTAAGCTCATAGCAATCCGGTTCCTTTGAAGAAACGCCTACCGCTATTACCACTACTACCGCAATTATCAAAAGCAACGCCACAATAAGGCGCGGACGTATTATAAAGCCGCCTATTCTTATTCCGCGCTTCTTTTTTGCGGCGCGTCTGCGAGCCGCCTCACGCTTGGCATTTACCGATCTGTCATATTGCTGTCGGCGGGTTAAATTGCCTTCCCGCTCATTTGATCTTGTGTTATTTGTTCTGTCATTCATTTTTATTTCTGCTTTTTAATATAGTCGTTGATTTCATCAAGGAAGCTGTTTATATCCTTGAACTGTCTGTAAACCGAAGCAAATCTTACATATGCAATATCGTCAAGGGATTTGAGTTCTTCCATTACATACTCGCCTATTACGGAAGAATCTATCTCCTTTTCCATTGCGGCTTCAACTTTTTCTTTTATCTTATTTGTTATGCGGTCAATTTCTTCTATCGGTACAGGCCTCTTCTGGCACGCCTTTATAAGACCGCGCTTTATTTTATCCGGGTCAAACAGTTCTCTTCTTCCGTCTTTTTTTACAACATATATTGTGGGTCTTTCAACGTACTCGTATGTTGTGAATTTCTTGCCGCAATTCGGGCAAACTCTGCGTCTTTTTATTGAACAGTTCTCTTCATCGGAGCGGCTGTCCGTAACTCTCGTATCAGGCGTTGAACAGTATGGGCATTTCATATGTGTTCTCCTTTGCGCGTTTTATACATTACTGAATTTTCTTATCAGTTGCGTTTGTTTATATCTGCATTATATATTATTTTTCGGTGTTTGTCAATCGTTTTGTCACATTCATTCCGCTTTATGCGGAAAATATTTCTTATATATTTCCATTATTTGCACATAATAATTCTACATTCGTTTTCACGAGAAAAAAGGAGTAATTATATGAAAAAAACCATTCTGTCAGTAATGTGCGTCGCAATGCTTATTTCATCATGCGCGTGCTCATGCAACAACGCCTCTCCCGAGGCAGCCGCTGTATATGCTGAAGCAACAGCCGCATTAAGCGAAATCGACTGCTGTTCATTTGACATATCCGTAAAAAGCCGTATTGATTTGGGAGAAAAAGCGGAAGAATTTCTCGGTTCGGCATCTTTCCTTGTCAAAGACATTTCCGCAACCGTTAAAGGGTATTTAGACTCGGACTTCATGATGTTTGACGCCTACGGAAACGTCAATCCCGTTATCGGCTCGCTTGAATTTCAGGCAACCTCAGACGGCAATGCCGCATACTTCAAACTGCCTTGGCTATCGAGAGATGTTTATTCCGTCAGCGCAGAGTATATTGAATGTATTTTAGGCCTGCTTTTCAATATAGGCGGGAATTTTTCCGCACTTGATTCCAAAGCATTCCGCACAAGCGCCGTTCGCTATTCTTCAAAACAAGGCATAATCAAAGCTTACAGATTCAATACAAACATCTCCTCCGACAAAGTCAATGAAATGCTTTCCGCAGCAGTCGGCAATGTCGATAAATCTTCTTACAATGCGGCTTCCTACCTTAAATTTATCGATATAAAAAATGTCGCTTACTCTCTTACCGCTGCAAATGGTCAGGTGCTCCAACAGGCGTTCACTGTCGACTTTGACGCACTCGGTGAACTCCGTAATTACGTGAAGTCCGCTGTCGTTTCAATCACCATTGATATTTATGATGCCAATCAAAGCAAAGCCGTCGTGTTGCCTCGCATTTCGTGAGCTTTTGCAGGGCTGCCGCCCCATTTCACGCAAGGGTATTTATCGGGGCTGCCACCCCATTTCACGCAAGGGTATTTAGGGTATTTATCGGGGCTGCCTCCCCGCGCCCCGCCAAATTTCTTTTCGTGAGGCTCTGCCTCACACTCCGCAAGCCGGTCTTCGCGGGGCTGCCGCCCCGCACCCCGCCAAGCCTTTGAAAAGGCTTGACCGAAACTTTTAAACACTTCGTATAAGGCAATCAGCCTCGCCGGTGATCGTCGAGGCTGATTGCCATTTGGGTTTGAGGTTTTTTCGCACTTGAACATAGTTGGTGACCACATGCGAAAAATTTCTATAAAAATAAGTTTCGGAGGTTCCTTCTACGCCCTTCTAATGCACTTTCTTTGGTTACTGTTTATCAATTTAACTTGTATTTGAACTTTTTGGGATAATATGCAGTAATAATCGCAAGCTACGATTACACCTATTTTTTCTTTTCTACAAGAAATCCATATGTCTTTTCAACCGCTTCCTTAGCTTTGGCGGTTTTGCATTTCTCAAGAAGCCTTTCGTATAACCCTTGTTTTAAATACATTTTCCCCTCAGGATCATAATATATACCCATAATTATATCTTCACTAAGACTTACAAAATCTCTGATTTGAGAGAAATAATCAGAACGAAATATCATCAATGTAGTATCATGCTCATTATCATCATACTTAACATATTCTTCTTTGAATTTTCCCGGGATTGATGATATATGCAACACCTCGCCCTCTATTACAGGAATAATATAAGCATGGAACAAGGTATCGTTGTGATTTTGTTTGAACATAACCTCTTTCGCCCTTTTTAATAGCGTTTCTAATTTGTGTGTATGCGGAACATTTTCACCTTGTAAAGAAATATAGGCTTTTAATAGTATCTCAGAAAAGAATATTAGATTATGAAACAATGCCATGGTGCGTTCTTCTACCATTTGGTAAGAGGAGCTATCAATATCATATATTCTCTCATCGTTACAGATCTCAATTGCATCATCCAATAAATGAATTAGTACCGGTTCTTGGCATAAGAAAGCATTTACAAACTTGTTTTTTGTTGCTTTGGATGTCGCAACCAATCCCACGGTGCTTATCCATACAAAACCAAACTCACTTTTAGAAATATGTACATTCTTTTCTTTATCAAAATAATAATGTTTCTCTTGGAATGTTTCGACCGATATGCCAATGGCATCAAAAAAGCGATTGTATAAATCATCACTATCAAAAACAAAAGCCATTGCAAAAGACGGACCATTGAAATATCGATGTAATAAGTATTCCAAATCATTATCATTTTTTATGATGATAGCATCTTCTTTTGTTACCATGAATCCCTCTTAATAATTTGCATCTAACACTCCACCGCGGCGGCTTCATCATCGAACCAATTCTGCCTCCCGGCTTAGCGTTTTTAATGGGCGGCACAAAGCACAAATACGGTAAAAATTCTTTGTTTATGTGATATTTACTCATCTTATTCTCCCTTGCAATACATCAAGTCATATCAAAGGTTTTGTATCCAAGTTCGTTAATTTTTAATTGCAAATTGCAAAAACGCCTACGGGTATTATTTTTTGAAAATAATTCAGCCATTCTGCCCTTTTCAATGAATTTTATCATTATAGGTTTAGGCAAAGAATAAAAAGTAAAGCTCCAATCCGTAATTTCTTTTTCCCCAACACACTTCGATTTTTCAAGTGAGTTTACCTTTGCCCAAACCTCAGCGCACACATCAAAATCGATATACGTACCATTTTTCAGCGTAATGCCTTGTGCGGAAATATCGGCTATTTCGTTTTCCGTAAACGCTTCGTAATCCGAGAAATATTTGTCTATATCCATTCTATCACACCTTGGCTGTATTTCCGGTTTTATTTGAAAACCTTTGAAGTCGTGCTCAAGTTTTTTCATCATGCTCTCCCTTACGGCAGGCAATGCCCTGCTGCGCGGTATATTTCATACCATTCCGCGCGTGTCAGCGTCACGTCTGCGGCTTTGCAGATGTCGGTCAGGTGAGCGGGATTCATCGTTCCCGCAATCAACTGCATATTGGCAGGGTGGCGCAATATCCATGCAGTCGCCACTCCGGTTTTGGATAATCCGTATTTTTCGCCGATCTCCGCAAGTTTTGCATTCAGCTCGGGAAAATCCGCATTGTCAACAAAAGTCCCTCCAAAAAATCCGTATTGGAACGGCGACCATGCCTGAATCGTCATTTTATTGATGCGGCTGTATTCCAATAGTCCGCCGTCGTGCATTTGGGACTCCATGTTCTTCATATTCACATTCATGCCCGACGTCACCATGCCCGCCTCAGTAACCGAGAATTGCAACTGATTGATGACAAGGGGCTGTCCGATAGCCGTTTTGAGCAGTTCAATCTGCATCGGGTTATGATTGGATACGCCGAAATGATGCACCTTTCCGGATGATTCCAGAGAGTCAAACGCCTCTGCCACCTCTTCGGGTTCCATAAGCGTATCGGGGCGATGAAGCAGAAGAAAATCAACATAGTCCACGCCCAAACGGGAAAGGCTTCCTTCCACCGAACGGATAATATGTTCCTTTGAAAAATCGTACTGTCCGTCGTGAATGGCGCATTTTGTCTGGATAAACATCTTTTCCCTCGCGCCCTTGTGTCGACTCAGATACGCGCCAAACAGCAGTTCCGAGTTGCCGCCTCCGTAAATGTCTGCGTGGTCAAAGAAATTGATGCCGTTTCCCAGTGCGCAGTCAATAATCTCGTCTACTCTTTTCTCTTCAAGCCCTGCCATTCTCATACAGCCCAAAGAGATTGCGGATGCTAAAATCTGTCCGCCTATTGTGATATATTTCATAATTACCTCCGAATTTATGTTGTTTTTTGTGTCAAGCGAGCAGTCATGATCGCCATAGTAAACTATTTGATGTGTATCTCGCCGTCAATGCAGATACTCTCTCCCCGATCTCATTGTCTATCCCGTTTCAAAACGGCATCAAGAAGCGCCGTGCACCCCTCGAAAATATCCCGATATGCAACGTCAAACCTCTCTGTATACCACGGATCGGCAACATCGCCGCCACGGTCGGTGTAGTCCATAAGCTTATGCACTTTCCCGGCCGGATCGCCTCCGAAAATACGGAGTATATCACGGATATTGGCGCTATCCATGCCGATGAACAGATCGTATTTGTCATAGTCACTCTTTTTCAGCTGCACCGCACGCTTACCGCCACAGGACAGCCCATGCTTTGCAAGCTCCGCCTTTGCATGTGGATGGACGGAATTGCCTATGCCGTTCCATATTTCCGCTGTACTCGTGGCAGAGGAAGCAATCACGAATCGATCTGCCGCGCCTCGCCTTGCAACAATGTCTTTGAATATAAACTCTGCCATCGGACTGCGACAAATATTGCCGAGGCAGACGAACATGATTTTCGTCATACCCATTCAAAACTCAACCTTGACAGTTTCGCTTGTGAAAGAAGTAATGATCGCGACAGCATTTTTCATATAAAAAACCTGTGTATTGCCGTCGTTTTCATCGTACATTCCGTGGAGATCGGGGTAAGCATCCAGCATGGATTTTCTTGCCTCAACGCGGTCATCCTCGACAAGCTCGCACGCAATGCGAATCCATTCTCCGTCGCAAAACGCGCATATCTCAACCTTTGGATTCTGGGCAATCTGACGGCTGACCGGTTTGAGCTTGCCTGTCTGAATACAGAGTTTTCCTTCAAACTCGTTCACCGTCCCAAACGGACGAACTCTCGGCTGATTTCCCTCGACCGTTGCGAGGTAGTATGTTTGTGCTTTTTTCAAAAAATCATAGACTCGTTTCATTGTGTCCTCCATAGATATTATATTTCTTTAATACCCAAACTCTTTAAATATTGATACGTCCCGTCATAATACTCAGGCAGTCGCGTGCTGTCTTCCCAAAAACCACTGACAGTTTTATTTGAGTTTCCGGCAGGAACGCATATAACCATTCCGGCTCTTGCGCGGGTAAGCAGTACCCGATATGCGTTCAACATATATTTTTGCAATTCGATATTGTTTTCTGTGTTACCGGTTTGTCTCACCCATTTTGTCTGCCCATTAAATCGATAAAAACACCATTTGCCGTTTTCATATCTCATATCAGCGTCCCAAAGCAGGCAAGTGTAATCAAGCTCCAAGCCTTGAACCTGAATTTCTGTTGCGGCATCCTCAAGATAATTCGATGATCTTGTGTCAACTTTATCCTCAAGAAACCAGTGAACTGCGTTCTCGTCACCCGACGGCAGAATATGTATTCCGAGTGGCTTATACCTCGCAGATTCTTTCGTTACAAGAACTCCGGTTCGTTCTGTGCCCCTCACTTTCTTATGAAGCCATTCCTTTGCCTTGGCCATATCTCTTGTCAAAACGATCGGATAATGGTCTTTTATCTCATCATATATCCTTGATGCACTTTCATCAAAAGACAATAATGCGTGGACAAAAGCAGAGAGCTTTTCCGCCCGATATGATCTGAGCGAAACGCCCAAATGCAAGCTTTCATCAAATGTCACATGCCTATTTTCTTTCAGAAGCTCATTAACTTTTCCTTCAGCATACTCGGCTTGGATCAATTTCGGAGAAATATAAACGTTCCAATGAGGGAATCTTTCATTTAACGCTTTAATCCATTCGGATATTCCGGCTTCTCCGGTATTTATCTCTTGCCCACCTCCCACAAGGCAGACAATAGTTGCCCAATCCTCGCGCTGATCAAGCGACCAAATCAGAAAGGCAGCTTCCGACATGGGAAAATTCGGAACCTTGAGCTTATTTCCATATGTTCCGCCTCTTTTGAGATAATCCGCAAGCCTTTTGTGTGTCCATGACCGTTGAGCCTCGTCAAATATGGCAACATGCTCAACCTCACCGAATCCGGCCTTCTCCATTTTCACGGCCTTTTCAGGATCAATTTCAAGAACTCCGTTTTCAACAGGATTCTTGATTTTTGCCAGCATATTATCGCGGTAGCGGTGAATCATCTGAATTGATTTGCTTACCTCACGACGGGAGTCGGTGAGCTTCTTTTTCTCATTTTTATCGCGACACCGCTTGAAGTTATCTTGCGCAAGTGCCTCTGTTAATACTGCAACAAGAGGACCATTGCCGGACAAATAAACAGCACCTTCATCTTTAACCGGTTCGTCATGTCCCTGATATGTCTGCTTGATTGCAACATCAAGCCCGACAAGTGTTTTCCCGGCACCGGGAACTCCGGTTACAAAGCAGATACTTTTCTTCTGCTTTTCCTTGCTATCCTGAATGACTTTCAAAATATATGCAATCGTTTTATCGGTGGAAACCTTGTCTGCTTCATGGCGCGTTATATTTTCAACTGAATGGTTCTCATATAACGATTTTGCTGCTTCAATGATCGTTGGTGTGGGAGCATAGGGGCTGATAATCCAATTTGAATTAACAGGTGATTCATTCGGAAATTTCACCAGCACCTCAGAAATCAAATTTGATATGCCATTTTCTCCGGAAACCAACGGATTTACCACCCTATCATCATATACCGACATTTGAATACTGGTGGACGAATCGTTATGCTTCGTTGCAATCAATATAGGCACAATTATTCTGTCTTGACTGAACTTATGAAAATTCTTTAAGTCAAGCGCATAGTCAAGAACTTGGTCTATATCCGATTCTAATATTTTGGATTCCCCCACTTTGAATTCGAGACAAAACACAATCCCTTTTAATAATAAAACCACGTCAATTCTTTTGCCAAGTCGTGGAATATCATACTCAAAAATAATTTGCCCATTTTCTCCTGAATAGACGGACAAAACCTGCTTCATTATGGAAATTTCAGACTTCCACGCTTCTCTTGTAGTCGTAAGAGCTTCACCGTGGTATTTATCGCATAGAAGCCCGAGAAGAGAATTACTATCCGCATAAATAAATCTATCAAAACTATCATTGAACAAACAGCGAGTGCTATCTCTCATTGGAACTACTCCTTTCAACCGCATATTTCCCGGGACTTATCCTTCTATCGCCGGTTCTCAGATTTATCCGGTACAATCTCAATAATATCATTCATCGTGCAACCGAGTGCCGTACATATTTTAACCAAAACATCGCTTGAAACAGTTGCGCCGTCTTTTTTCATCTTTGCGAGAGTTGCGGGACTGATTACTATGGAGCAATAAATATTTTAAATAAACTATCTCTTATCACGATGTGAACATTTATAGCATACACCAAGATTAACGTGATTTACTCCACCGTATGATACAAAATTAGCCTCTTGATTTATCTCACCGCACAGCTCACACTGAATCCACCTTCTGCCTAATGAATCGCGAATCTGGTATTCTTGCTGAGTAAACTTATCCTTAACTTCATTATAACCGTTAATACAACGCAACTCAGCAATTTGTTCTTGTCGTGCTTGCTCAATTTCAAGAGCTTTCTCGCGCTCTTTTCTTAATTTCTCTTGCCGACGAAGATATTTTTCTCGCGATATGCGGTCCTGCTCTGCACATCTATACATACTATCTATACGTTTTTGTTCTTGTTCTTCGCATACTCGTCTATGTTTCTCTTCCGACTCTTTTTCTCGCATAATTTTATATTCCGGAAAAAGTTCGTCTATAAAAGTGCTTTCCATTCCTTTTATACCAAATAGACTCAAATTGTTTTTTGCTCGCGTAATGCCAACGTAAAACAATCGTCTTTCTTCTTGCTCACCATCCGCATTATCCTTGGAACGACTAAATATATTTGGTCTTGATGATGGGAAACGACCGTCATACACATCTACCATATAAACGCTATCGTATTCCAGGCCTTTGCTTGAGTGGATAGTTGAAAGAATTACAGCATTATTTGCTTTGGAGAAAAAATCTTGCTGTATTAATTTTTCCAGTTCTGCAAGTCTATTCAAGAACTTTTGTATATCAGGCTCTTGTTTTGAAAGAATTTGGAGGATCTCAATCTTTCCGCTATCAAGATGATTATTTTTCACGTATTCCCCATATCCATTATCCATTAAAATTGAAATCGCGTCCGAAGCTTTGGCTTTCCCAACTCTTCCCATTACGCTTCTGAAATTATCAGCTATATTTTTCTGACGTTTTTTAAGATATTGCATCTGACCTTCAACAGCATCATAAACAGACATGTGTTTATATTTGCAATTCTTAAGCACATACTCTTTTTGCTGGCTCTTAAGATATAGGATACCCTTATTGCATATTTTATCAAACGATTCAGCGTCATTTTCATTCAATGCAAGCGAGAGATACGCTATTATTTCCTTAACTACTCGATTCGCAAAAAAATTCATTTCGGGCTTACGTAGCCTAAAAGGAACGCCATTCCTTAAAAACAGATCAATAAGAACAACGGAGCTCTCATTATCTCGATATAGAAATGCAGTTTCTCTATCCGCGGTCTTTGCTATTTCAAGCAAGCGTGTGTACTGCTTTTCTCTTGAGTCAACCTGTTCTAAAAACACTGCTTCGCCATCACCGCGCTCGGCTGTCATATTTTTCTCATAGCGGCCTTTATTATGTGAAATAAATGATTGCGCCTTATCAACAATTTGCCTTGTTGATCGATAATTGCGCTCCATTCGAAGAATATATGGGTTAAGATAATCATATTTGAAATTCAATAACGCCTTTGGGTATGCTGCACGGAAACCATATATACTTTGATCTTCGTCGCCCACCATAAAGATATTATTTTCTTTGGCGAGAATCTTAATAATCTCGTGCTGGATTTTGGATGTGTCCTGAGCCTCATCCACACAAATGTATTTATAGCGTTCTCTCAACGCGGATGTAATTTCATCATCTTTTTTTAAAATCCAAAGAGCAAATACCATTTGGTCGTCAAAATCCATTTGGCATTTCTCTTGCAGTGACTTCTTATAAGTTTCATACATTGCATTCAAATGTGGGTATTCGGTTTCTATCTCACTGATTTGCTCTTTCGTGAGCATCATATTTTTTATGTATGTGATAGCAGTGGAAAGCTCAAGAATATCATTCTCAGTCGCATATTCACCATAGTGTTGCTTAAATATTTCCCCAAGCAAACGCCGTCTTTCATCGCCTTGAATCTGTTTTCTTCGTTGTTTATGGACTTTACTACAATAGTCCACATACACTTTAAGCGCCAAACTGTTAATTGTACGGAAATCAATTTGCTTACCAAATTTATCACCGAATTGGGCAGAAAACCTGTTCTCCATCTCCTTTGCTGCTGCAGTATTATACGTAATGGCAAGAATATTTTCAGGCGCAATGTTTTTATTGAGCACCATGTGACCCAAGCGTTCAACAAGCACTGTGGTTTTTCCCGAGCCCGGGACTGCCAATAATAGATTTGATCCCTCAACGGCAAGCAAAGCTCGTTCCTGTTGCTTATTAAGGTTAATATGATATTTTTCCTTAAATGAGCAATACTGCTCATTGTTTTCAATATCTTCTCTACACGGTGGCAAGCACTGTCCATTTTTCAAGCCTATATAAGTCAGAAAATCGTTTTTGCTGATAAAACCGGACGTGTAAAAGCATTCAAACCCATCTGCAGAAACATCGGTTACTCTTACTATGCATGCGTCGGAATCTGATTGTAGCTGAAAGAAAAGATCTATACAACCACTTTGAATATCATAATTATTAAATGCTTTTTTAGGATTCTGCCAATGGAATTCCAGTCTACCGCTTGTTTCTTTGCAAACCAGTTGATCTTCTAACAGATCAGATAAATCAAATAGCCATATGACTTTGTTACCTAAATTAAAATAGAAATTGTTTCTATCGTCAAAATCTTTCACCGACATTATACTATGCTGAAACTCAATAACAGTGCGATCAATCATGACATCTGCTCGATGTTTTGTATCTCCCAGAGATAGTTTTACTTCCTGATTTTCTTTAGGAAACAAAGACTGCCATTCGTTATGCCAGGGAGATATATCATAACTATGGCTACGTTCCCAAGTATCAGAGCAAATGTGATTTTGCTTATGTGCAAAATGGTGTTGACGAATTTCACCTTTTTTCATAATCAGAGGTGCTCCACAGTAGGGGCAATAATATTCTTGATTCCCGTGCGTATCCTCAATATGAACTCGATTATCGTTGTAATCAATTGCAAATAACATATAAGCTTGCCCCTTTCTTAATGATCATTTTTATTATACCATAAATTTTCTATATTTTTTACAAGATTTAATAAATATAAAGGTGACAAATAACTCTGCCACCTTATCTTTGCTTCCTGCGAGGTAAATATTACTCCGTTGCCGTCATTCTCCGCTCACGGTCTCGCCTTTCCAGTCTATGATGCCGCCGAACTCCACAAAGCACACCAAGCAAACGACCGTGCTGTGATGCAGGCATATGGGTTTGATGTCAAGACAATGACGGAAAGCAGTTGTGTTGCGGAGCTTATGAAGATGTATCAAAAGTTAGTGGGATGTTGATAGGAAAACTGACGATATAAGTTACCCACTTCCTACTGATTTGCGGATGCGTCTGCTTGTGAACGTGCCGTAAAAAAACTTAAATAGTGTCGCAAAAATAAATGCTCATCTTTTCGTCATACTCTCGACGAAAAGATGAGCGAGCTGCAAAGCGTCTTCAAGTTTTCGGGCTTAAGTAATAATCGCAAAGATATTATTACTTACTTTTCAAAAAGCGCCCAAGAAAAATCAGTGGTGATGACAGCAATCGCAATCATCGTCATCGTGGTCGTGGTCAAGATCTGTATCATCATCCGAGAAAGATTCAATTTCGCCTACGTTCATGGATCTGAATGTATCATAATTCTTATCCATAGGCTTCATGCCTTTGATTTTTATAGCACTTATATCGTGATTGTCAAAAAAGTCTCTGTACTCATCGGATCTGTCAAGAAGCGCGTCAATGAGTATATCCGGGTTATCGGTGTGAAGGTTCATAGCCACATCCTGGAGCGCGAGTCTGTGAATCAGCTCGTCCCAAAAGGATACGTTGTCATACTCAGATATTCTTTCATCTATTCCCTGATGCTGGTACTCCTTTGTCGGGAGCCATCCGCCGTACTCTTTATCAAATTCGGCAAATTCGGGCTTATTTATATCCTTAGCATGAGAGAAAATCATGCTCTCAAGCTGATTATATTTTTCCTCGTCTTTTTCATTGGTTGATGTAATAAGATAATTTCCCGCAAAAACCAAATCAAGCAAATTACGGAACTGTTCTTTTGTAAATTCAAGTGTTATTTTATCCGCCATACAAATCAAATCCTTTCATGAGCAATTAATATTGTCAACAAACGTGGCAAAGTTTTATTTTAATATTGTCTGTATTCAATATTATAGCATTAAAACGGCTATTTTACAAGGAAATATTTACACGGCGCGGCTTTAAGTTATTGTTTTTCAACGAATATTTGTGGTATAATTATTAAAATTCCGTTGACACAGCATCAATGAATTTTGCGGCTTGCGGCATACATTGACCTGCAAAACCGCCATTATGCAAAAAACATCTGCAAAGGAGATATTATATGTCTGATACGTTGAACATTGTATTGGGACTGCTCATACCGTTTGCAGGCACTACTCTCGGCGCCGCAATGGTATTTGTGTTGAAAAAAGAAATGAAACCGTTCCTGCAAAAAATCCTGCTCGGGTTTGCCGCAGGCGTTATGATTGCCGCTTCCGTATGGTCGCTCATAATTCCTGCATTGGAAATGTCCGAAAACAGCACCACACCGCAGTGGCTCCCTGCCGCAATAGGCTTTCTCGCCGGAATGGGCTTCCTGCTCCTGCTCGATACCGTTATTCCGCATATGCACTTGAACTCCGATAAACCCGAAGGTAAAAAGTCCTCTCTCGGCAAGTCTTTTATGCTCGTGCTCGCCGTTACGTTACATAACATTCCCGAGGGCATGGCAGTCGGCGTTCTCTTCGCAGGCTTACTCGCCTCTAACACGACAATATCTCTTGCAGGCGCGTTCACTCTCGCAATAGGTATAGCTCTGCAAAATTTCCCTGAGGGCGCTATTATTTCCATGCCGCTCGCAGGTACGGGTATTTCCAAAACAAAAGCTTTCTCCTATGGACTCATTTCAGGCGTCGTTGAACCCGTAAGCGCTTTCCTTACTATATTGCTCACTTCTCTCGTTACACCTATCCTCCCCTATATACTCGCTTTCGCTGCCGGCGCTATGATTTATGTCGTCGTTGAGGAGCTTATCCCCGAATCACAGTCCGGTCAACACAGTAATGTCGCTACCGTCGGCGTCGCCCTCGGCTTTGTCGTCATGATGATCCTTGACGTCGCCCTCGGATAAGTTTTTATTTTTTCTTTTCTTTTGGACGCTTTTGAAAAGCGTCCAAACCCGAAAACTTTAAAACGCTTTGCGGCTCCTCATCTCCTTGCCAAGAGTACGGCTTCGGAGATGAGGATTTACTTTTGCGACGTTATTTAAGGTTTTTACGGCAAAATATAAATATACAGCACATTTCCATTGAAAAAGAAACGAAAACCAAATGGCAATCCGACTCGACGACCACCGGCGAGGCTGATTGCCAACCACAAAGTGTTTTAAAGTTTCGCTCAAGCCTTTTCAAAGGCTTGCGGAGTGTGAGGCAGAGCCTCACGAAGAAAAGCTTAGCGGGGCGCGGGGCGGGGCGGCAGCCCCGAGAGGACGGCTTGCGGAGTGTGGGGCAGAGCCCCACAAAATGATAAAAATGTTAACAGACGCACACGGGGGGAAGAAGTGCGTCTGTTAACATATCAAATAAAAGGTACTTTCTGCTAAAATTAATTATAAGACAACGAGTGCTTATTGGAATTATTTTTCCTCAGCAGCGCGTTTCTTACGAACAACGATGAGCACTACAAAAACTGCCACGCTCAACAAGCAAAGCAATGCAAAGAGGAAAATTGTGCTTTCATCGCCCGTTACCGGATCCTCAGGGTCAACCGGGAACTCTTCAACTCTGAACTGCCAATTAATGCTGCCGATTGCGTCCTGGAAATCATTATCAAGTTCAATCGGCACCTCAAGTGTGAGGTTCAGGTCAATTTTGCCGCCGGAATAAACCGTTCCGATATAAGTCCACTCTGTAAGCTGAGCAGTCTGATCAGCAGGTGCGTCGAACATAATAGATTCATCATCTGCCTGTTCCACTTTCAGCTTAAGCTGTGAAAGGAACTCCTCGCTACCCTCATTTGCTCCGAGAGAACGTATATAAATTTTAATTTTTACGTCATTCAATCTTCTGTTTCTGATTGTGATCTTCTGAGTAATACTATCGCCCGGCATTACATTTTTGAAGTTCTCAAAAAGGTCATTCGGCGCAAACACAAATTTCTGTGCGTTATCATCGCCGTATGAAACCGTGCTTTCCGCAAACGCCGCAACAGATGTGCTTACTGAAAGAATCAATGCCAATGCAAAACCCAAAATACATCTAAACGTCTTTCTCATATCCGCCGCCTCCTTATGATGCTATTTCTATCGCCGGCATCATAACGCCGTCGGTTATTGTAACATTCCATTCCGTTTCAACCGTAGTTTCGGGAACAGACTGTATTGCCGATGCTACAATTTCAACTGAAAGATAGAATCCTGCAGGAGCATTGTTGCCGATAGGTGTACAGCTTGCAATGAGTATTCCCGTGGAAGCGGACGGTGCAACTGCCTTTTTGTAGTAGTAATATCCGTCCGTACCCTTTAACCAATCGGAATTATCGGCAAATATCATTGTGTAATCTGTGCCTTCTTGCGGTTTAGCCGCTGTAACCTTTGTTTTGTCCTCAGACATCCATGTTACAACTATCGCCGCTCTTATGTATGCCTCGGTGTCTCCGGTATTCTTAACTGCAACGTTCGTTTTCACGTCATTCTCGAATGTTTCGGTTACTTGGCAAGCTACCTTAGAAGGCGTCATTACGTTTTCAACCGGATTCGTCGTATCAATTATGAAGGCTACCGTAGCCGCAACAGCCGTGCATATCAACGCTGCCGAGACAAGCAATGCGGTCAATTTCATCTTGCTTGATGATATTCTCTTAAAAAAACCGTTCTTCATAACTCGCCTCCCAAAGTTTTCAAACCAAACAGGTTGATAATAAAGTTGTCGCCGTCAAGCCACTTTGATTCTGTTCTCTCATTTACGAAAGTTACAACGTTTTTGGTCGCATCCTGAACAACCGTTATTGACTTTACGGTTTCATCAGGTGTATATCTCCATGACCAGCCGGTCTGCTCGATTACTTTATAGCTACCGAGCGGCAGGTCTGTTATTGTTATCTCGGAATTGCCGTGAATCGTTACGGTAAGCACAATATCGGAATTGTTCGTATCGGTTCCTATCAATGTAAATATGAATGTCTGATTTACATCGATGTCATAAGCTCCGGTCTTCTTTATTGTAAGCTCTGTGCAAAGCGGATCATATACAAATACTATCTCATTCGACTCACCAAATGAAAGCTCTTTGGTTATCTGATACTGTCTCGGAGAATATCCCGGTATTTGAACATATGTTTCCGTAATAATTGAATAATTCGTTGTTTTTGTTACCGGATCAAGCAAATTATTGCCCTGTGCATCTACGTATTTTACAGTATAATCTACATTACCACCTTTCTTATAGTAGAAAATTATTTCATTATTATCCGTGTCAAGAACAATACTTGTACTCGTATTCTCAGGGAAATAATTGTTTTGTTCAACGCCGGATACCAGATTCAGCTCTGTACCGATTTTAGCTTTTTCCGTAATGTTTGTTCCTATAAGTGCCGCATTTGTTTTATCATCAGCAAGCTTTTCTGTTGTTCCTTCAAGATAATAATGTACTGTATAAGTAATCATTACCTTATTTGAATACTTAGGATAAAGCTTGTAATCTTTCGTTATCGGCATTGTAAATGAGAATGGCTGTTCATTACCATTTTCGTCTTTATAGAACCAACCAACAAATGCCTCTCCCTCTTTTGACGGAGCCACAGGCGCTGTTGCAAGAGTGTACTTCTCTATATCTTTCTGTATACCGAAATAGCCTTCATACGTATAAAGTTCACTAAATGAGCTATCCAAATACGTCTCAACTGTATATAAACCGTTTACCCACTTAGCATAAAGCGCTACATTGCTTGCCGGCATTGTATGTGAATCAAAAATAAACCGGTCACCTGTGCATTCAGGGTTCAGATACCAACCGACAAACACAGCATCGGCTTCAACCGTATCAGGCTTATTGGTAGGTATATATTCATATGCAGAAAGAGGACTTTCATATTGAACGCTGTTGCTCTTATCGGGAGTGCTGTTGCTTGCAGAATAGAAATTCAATTCATAGCTGTTTCTTCTGTAATAAAAGGTTGCTCCGACACAACTTGAATCAATTTCAGTACCATAGTCAAATGTAAAACCTTCAAATTCGTATCTATCTTCCTCTGTTACATAATATCTACCTACGCCACTGACACTGAACATCTCTTGATAGTTTCCATTAAGGTCTTCAGCGTAGTAAGTCATTGTTCCTTCGCCGCCTGTTGCCCCTCGATTATAATACGTAGCACTTGCTTTCGGCATTATTCCGAAGAAATTGGTATATGGGCCATTACCACTCTGATCCAGTGTCCAGAAAGTGCTATCGGCATTCTCGGATATAGCTTCGTATTCAGCCTTAATATTCTGCCCCCAACGCGCTTTTATAGCCTCTGTTGACTGATACTGATAGTTCTTATCCTTACGAGCATAATTATATTTAAATGTTAATGTGAATTCCTGTCTTGTGAAGTATACGTTCAAAACAGTTTTGCCGTTTGCATCAACGGTAACCGTATCACTTTTTTCGTAAATCCACAAATCCGCTCCCGGATTAAGAGAGTTCATGTAGCACGATGAGTCATGTCCATGTTCATAACCGCAATTTACTTTTGCATTATATTTCTCAAATGTATCGCTATGAAAGAGGGTGTGTGGCTGTGAACCATACTTGACAGCATTACCGTTTATATTGGCACTACTTGCGGTATACCATGTACCATTAAAGTACAGATAATAGTGATCATAGCCACTACCAATAATCGGTGTACAATTGCTATGATAAACATATCCCGATTCGAGCCCAAGCGTATTAAAATATTTCAATTCAGTATCGCTTGGTGTTACTTTCGATGTTACACCGTAACAAGCGAAGGTATGCGTATGTTCGGTAGCTTCTTCCTTGCAAATAAGCATACCGGGAGTCCAGGTTACCGTATTTCCGACATTGCCCCATGCCTCACCGGAGGTAAGATATGAATACTCATCATTATTTGCATTTTGTCCCCAAATAACTATCGTATAATCGGCAATATCCGTAATCGGCTTCCACTGTGCAAAATACGTAACATCCTCTGTTACTACGCCCGATATTTCCGGCGACCAACCGTCAAAAATGTATCCTGCTCTTGAAGGCTGTGATATTTTGTCAACATCATATGTTGTTTCATATTTTGCATATATAGGCGCCGGTCCGTTTACACCGCCGTTTACATCGAATATAACAGTGTAATAAACTCTGTCATAATAAATATCAACAACTGTTGTTCCGTCGGCTGCAATCGTATATGTAGGTATTCCGGTGCAAACAAAGCCGGTTCCGATTGTTGAGTCCACAACAGCGGCAGTATACGCATCAATATCACCCGTCAGTTTTCGAGAATCGTAAAATGTATATTCATCATCATCAAGATTCTGTATATAATGATTTACAGTGTATTCAGCCGTGCCCGCTTTATAATAAAGAGTTACCGCAATATCGGCATCTACGCTGTCGAGGTCGAATTTTACAGAGCCGTTGCCGCTTGAATCCTCAGAATACGTAATAGTCGAGCCATTAAGTCCCAGTGCCTTATCAACAGGTACAGAATAATTTATAAGCTTCGGAGCAGCAATTTCCTTTTTGAACTCACTTCCGGCAGGAACGCTTGCGTAATATGGTTGTGCAACCATTCCGTTGTTGCTTAAATAAACATAGTTTACTGTAATAGTTACAATGCCGTCTTCAGCAGCAGCCGGTTCAGGAGCATACGCCGTAGCCGTAAGCATTGCGACGCAGAGGATAACAGATAATATAGTTTTTATACTTTTTTTCATTGTTCTACCTCTCTGTAATCATTATGCCGGCCAGCCCGAAGCTTCAAACACGTTCGCACCGTTGTTTGCTTTCTGGGTTGCATATGCGGTTATATTCATTTCAAGCGTTGTATTCTGATACTCATTCGGCATTTTCTCGGAATACTTAACTATTGTGAACAAAGGTTCTGTTTCCGCTCCGGCTTCAAGTGCGGTATTGTAATAGTAATATCCGTCGTCCATGTACGTCCAGTTCGTGCTATCAATATCGATTTCTATGTAAGAATCAAGTTCCCCGGTAAGCAACTCGTCCTCAATACCACTCGCATCCTTTATCAGGCTTTCCACGCTCACACGAACATAAGCCGCATTATTGCCGGTATTCTTTACCGTAACAATTTTGGACACCTCTGTTCCGGGCATTACTCCGGATACATTCTCAAACGGAACCAAGGTATCGCCGTTATCCGTCGCCATCATCTCACAAAGCTGAATTTTCACATTACCTGCGGTAATTACATTTGTTACCTGATCGTCAGCTGTGAAATACGCCAATGTGACATATGCAGACGTCGCAATCACAAGCAGTGCAAGTACCAATGCAATTGCCGGTATTCTTCGTTTCATAATATTCTCCTCCCTTATTTTTTTCATCTGTCATAAGCAGACAAAACATTACTTTATAATATGAAAACTTCGCCGATTCGTTTTTTTATTTAAAACCGGCATACTCCTCTTCCCAAGGAGCAACTGCGGAATTTATATTCCACATGAGAGCACCCGAATAAAGCCTCAGATGCTCTCATGTGGTCTGCCTCACAATGAGGCAGACTCTTGATTTTTGTTATTAAGCTTCAGCTTCAAGCCCAGCCTCATACTCAACCTGAGCATCAAAAGCTGTGAAAGCTGCTTCAACATCAGCGAAGCCTTCTGCCTGTATAGCGTCAGCTGTGATAATGATTTCAAACTCTCTGATATTCGCCATATCTTCGCTTGTGAATTGATAAGGAATCTTTACGCTTGTAAAGAGAGCACCTGTTGAGCTTGGGATTATTTCGTCAGAAGCTGAAGGAGCAGGAGTAGCCAAAGCAGCCAAAGTACCCGGAAGTACATCATTGAAGTAGTAAGAATATGTAATGGTATCTGCTTCTTTATCTTCTGTGATAGAAGCGCGAGTCCACTTTGATTCGTCATGTCCGAGGAAAATAGATGAAAGGTCTGTTATTCCATGTCTTTCTGCTGCTGCAATAAAAGCATTTGCTTTTGTAAGAGTTACATTAACACGGATATAAGCATCGTTAGTACCGATATTGTTAACAGTAGGATCCTTTGCATACTCAATACCCGGCAATACTGTTTCAGGCTCTACCCATGAAGGTTCTACCAATTCGATATCTACATTACCAACTGTAAATATATTCGTCTTGCTGTCATTGTCTGTGAAGTAAGCAAGTGAAAATCCCGTTACCGCAATAGCTATAAGGCATACTGCCAAACAAATTGAAATTATTTTCTTCTTTGTATTCATGATTCTTTCTCCTTTAATTTTTATATAATGTTTTAATTATTTTACAACTTCAGATTATTCAGAAACTTTTGCCCATGCAGCCTCAACTGTATCAAATCCGGACTTTTGAATAGCGTATGCTTTGAATGTAAGTGTAGGCAACGTATTATCTGTAAGAGCATCCATCATTGTCTTCGTAACTGTGTCCTTTACTGTTACTGCATTGCCTGTAAGAACATCAAATGATGTGTCAGCTGATACAGCAGCAACCTCGCGATAGTAAACACCACTAACACCCGTCAATGCTGTCCAACCACTATCAACAGTATACGAAATAAAGCTATCAAGATTATCGGATTCCGTAACCTTAACAAAGAGCCAGCAAGCTTCGCTGTTTGCTTTTACTGTTACAACAGGGTCCTTGGCAATCGTTTCACCCGGTATCATTTTGAAATCGGATGTCGTCTCTGCAAGGGTAATGTCAATATTACCTATTGTAAATGTATTCTTTACCTCACTTGTCTGTGTGGTCAACCACGCAAACGTTCCACCAACTGCACAGCAAATTATTACTGCGATTGAAAGCGCACAAATCACTATTTTCTTTTTCATGTGATTGTTCCTCCCTTAATAATTTTATATTTATAAAGCCCCGGCTTTATATACGTAAATTAAATTATCTCTCGTGAGAAGCCTCGGGAGCTTTGCCCGACTGCTTTTCCTTTGATTTGTCACTTATAAGTCCCGGAAGCACACTCAAGAGAACGAGGAGTGCTCCGATGCCTATAATTGTGTATATGCCCTGTGGACTCTGAATGAACGTTACAATGTAGCCGGCATAAGGAATTGTAAATACCGGTGTGCCGATAACATCAGAGAATTTTACAGGATTACGATCCTCAATGTCATTACTGTCGCCCTTTGTGTAGAAGCTGCTGTTTTCTGCATCGATGCGGATTACTCGGTGAGTAGCCGGAATGCTTCCGCTGAGGTTGAATGTAATAACATCGCCGACTTCAATTTCAGAGGTTTGAGTCGGTTTTACGAAAATAAGTGATCCGACGTGATATGTAGGCTCCATTGAACCGGAAATAACCGTATACACATCAATTCCCGCCGCACGTACCACAACGAGCATTACCGCAAATGTAACAACGAGCGCAACCAGAACACTTGTAATTGTATTGATAATCTTTTTCATCACAGTCATTGTTAAAACTCCCTTTACTTTGGAAATAAAAAAAGCACTTATTGCATTATCTCTAATGCATAAGTGCAACTGGCTGGCTTGGTTACGGACCGAAGCCCCTTTAGCTTTGCGTCACAGTCTTTCGACCGCTTTGCCTATGTACAAATTTTCCGCATAAAAAAATGCACTCTGTACGTCGGAATCAAACCGATGTATAAAAGTGCAACTGGCTGGCTTGGTTATGAACCGAAGCCCCTTTAGCTTTGCGTCACAGCCTTTCGACTGCTTTGCCGTATTGACAAGATAATTATAACTCTGTTTTTTTATTTTGTCAATAGGTTTTTTCCTAAAATTTTCTATTTTTTTATCAGCCTGTTATAGCTTCTCTGTCGGCGTATATTACAGCGTCGTCATGAAGCAGGAGTGCCGTTGCGGGAATGCTCTCATTTGCGGATGTCTGTTGAAGAAGCTTTATGAGTATATCGTGCTTTGACTTTCCCGTTGCGAGCAATATTATTTTCTTTGCGGACAATATAGTCGAAATACCCATTGTCATGGCTTTTTTGGGCACCTGAGCCTCGTTGTCGAAGAATCTTGAATTTGCCTTGACTGTTGACTCGGCAATGCTTGTCACGTGCGTTACAGAAGAAAACGGTGTTCCCGGCTCATTAAAGCCTATGTGGCCGTTCTGACCTATTCCGAGAACTGCAAGATCTGCTCCGCCGGTTTTTCTGTATTTCTCCTCATATCTTTTGCATTCCCCGTCCGGATCGTCCGTTCTGCTGTCAGGTATGTTTATATTCTCGGGCTTAATATCCACTTTAGAGAAAAGATTCCGCATCATGAAATTGTAATATCTTTCCGCGTGGTCTTCCGCTATTCCTATATATTCGTCCAGGTTGAACGTAACTGCGTCACCGAACGAAACGTCTCCGTTTTTATACATCTTTATAATGCTTTCGTAAACAGGCAGTGGTGTCGAGCCTGTTGGAAGTATAAGTGTGCTGTTCTTTTTCGTATTAAGCTGCAGCGCTATATCCGCCGCCGCAAGGTATCCGACCTGTTGTGGGTTGTCACAAATTTTAAGTCTCATTTTTGCTCCGTTTCTTATTATATATAAATTTTATTATCAATATTTTATCTGCCGTAAATCATATACGGATTATCTCGTAATCCTTTATCATCGGCAGCAAAGCATCTTCATTATTTGCCGTTGTTATAAAAGTCTGATATTTGCTTATGTATGAAAGGACAAACTTCTTTCTGTCATTATCAAGCTCGCTGAGTACGTCGTCCAAAAGAACCACCGGACTCTCCCCCGTTTCCGCAAGAGCAATTTCCGTCTGTGCGAAAAGCACCGCAAGCAAAAAAATCCTCTGCTGTCCCTGCGAGCAGAACTTCTTTGCGTTTCTCCTGTTGAGATAAAAGCCCATATCGTCAAGATGCGCGCCCTTGACGGAGGATTTCCGCTCTATTTCTCTGTATTTTACCTCATCAAGCATATTTTCGTACTCCAGCATGATCTCCTCACAGCTTTTATCCGCTGTTTCGACCTGCGACTCGAAATCTATATAAACGTCGTCATTGGTGCCAGTCAGCCTGCCGTATATGTCTCCTATAATTTCGTTCAAGCAGTCGATAAAAAAGCGTCTTTTGAATTCTATATAGCTTCCGTTTTCCGCAAGCATACGATTATACGTTTCCAGAACAAGGAATTTATCTTCTCCCTCAAAATGCTTGAGCAGCTTGTTTTTCTGCCTTATTACCTTTTTGTATATCTGAAGCGCGTTAAAATATTTTTTATCGATTTTGGATACCGCAACATCAATGAATTTGCGTCTTTTGTCCGGGCCTTCCTTTATTATTTCCATTGCATCGGGTGAAAAAACAACCGTATTGAGCTTTCCCACGACCTCGCTGAGCTTTTTGACTTCCTGATTGTTGAACTTTATTTTTTTGGAATTATCCTTGTTTATAAGTATATTCAGCTTTTCGTTTCCGTTGTTTGTTACGAACTCGCCCATTATAACGCAATATTCGCTGTCGAGCATTACCATATCGTTATCCTGGTTTGTTCTGTGCGACCTCATTGCGGACAAAAAAGCCACAGCCTCTATAATATTTGTTTTTCCCGCGCCGTTATTTCCCGTAATTATAGTGGTATTGCAGTCAAATTTAAATTCCCTGTATTCGTAATTCCTGAAATTTATAAGCGTAAGTCCCGAAATATACAAAGCTTTATCCTTTCTTGTTTCACTCGTTCTCGGCTATATATTCCGTATCAGAGCCTTCTATTCTTACTTTATCGCCTTTCCTTATCTTCTTTCCGCGCCTTGTTTCAATCTCGCCGTTTACATACACCTGACCGCTTATTATCAATTCCTTGCCCTCGCCGCCGGTGTTTACCGCTCCCGACAGCTTGAGGAATTGATTCAGAGTCACATACTCGTCTCTGAAATATACCGTTTCCATACCGTTTTGTAAATATCTCCTTTTATGTACTGCCTTTGATGTATAAATACATAAGCCGCACATTTTCAAGCTTGCGATTTACGTATTTTTCTACATTATATTATACTATTTTTTTGCTTCTTATGCAATATTTATTTATACATTTTAAGTCTTGTCTTTTGCATTGATCAAGCATCAAAACAACAAAAAGCGGCACCGTACCGATATGCACAATATCATATCATAGCAGTACCGCAAAATATGTTCGGCAACTTAATTTATGCCACCTTTTTTGCCACAACAACAACTCTCAAGTCTTCCCTTGAGCCTTCGCACGTAACAAGCGTAATAAGCTTGTCGCCGTAAACAGGCGTCACGCCCGTATCATATCTCGAACGCGATTTGCAGGAGGACACGAAGCTGTTGAACTCCGCTTCATTTTTTGCATCCGTAAATCCGTAAAAATCAAAGCTGTCGTTAATGCTTATTTTCAGCACGGCGAAAATCTCATACGTGCCGAATCCGCCGTCAAGCGTATCGAAGTAAATATAGCGGTGACTGTTATAATATTTCTGACCGAGCCACACATAGTACACAAGATTCGAGAACATCGTTCCGTCCTTCATGTGGTGTCCGTTTATTATAATATTATCCGAAGTCGCTATGTTGCACTCACTGACAGCATAAGGCAAGCCCCAATCGCTGTATTCGCCGTAAAAGTCATGCTTGAGATAAAAATCCGGACTATCCTTTGTCTGCATAACAGGATAATTGATCTTAGTATTATCTATTGTTATCCAGCCGATAAAATCATTGTTCTGCTCGTACAGATCCTTATACTGATCCCACGGTGTAAAATCGGGTGTAGGCGTGGGGGTGGGTGTCGGCGTCGGTGCCGGTGTAGGCGTAGGAGTCGGTGTCGGTGTCGGCGTTGGAGTCGGTGTCGGTGTATATTCCGGAGTTTCTGTCGGCACCAAAGGTTCTCCCGTCTCAATAGGCGGCAACGTCGGCTCGGGTGTGAGTGTCGGAGTCGGTTCAAGAGTCGGGGTCGGCGTCGGAGTATTTTCCGGTGTGGGTGTGACCTCAGGCTCATCTGTTTCATCCGGCTCAGGCGTCGGTGTTACGTCCGGCAATAAAGTCCCCTGCGGGGGCGTCGGACGGGTCCAGCCCGGCGGAGGCGTATTTACAAGCTCCTCAAACTTGCCCAAATTCTCTGCTGCCTCTTTTGATCTTACAAAATAAATTGCTATCATAGACGCAGAAACAACGAAAACGAGCACGCACAATATCTGTATTACAATTATTATTTTATTTTTTCTTTTTTTCTTTTTCTCCATTGCAACTCTTTGCCTCTTAAAAAAACGGCAATGCTCCTTTCTCAGGCAATTCCGAATTTTATTTTGCAGCAATCCATGTTGTGTAAAAAGTGCTGTTCATTTACGAATGTATAAATGAATAGCGCATCAAATTATTTTTTCTTTTGATTTTTTATTTTCTTCCGCGGCTTGAACAAAAGGTTGTCTCTGAACTCGGCAATATCGTTCTCGGACCTGAAGCACCTTTTCGGAACAATGAACGCGGATTCGCTGTTTAAATAAACAAGAAACATAGGCTTTATTTCCGTCACCTTATAAACGTTCGTCCACGGAAGGTCAAAGCTTCTCGAGCCGCTTTCGCAGTGAACTCCGCCCTTAGTGAACGTATATGAAAATACGGGCTTTTGTTCTTCTTTTTTGGACAGCTTTATTATTTTTACCATACTGTTTATTATCATATACAAAAGCAGAATACATATTACCGCAAAGCATATAGCATAAAGTGCATTTATCTGACCTGTGCTGTTTTTGTTCATGAGCATTATAACAAAAACGAGTGCCGCAAGCAGTGCAATGGCAATATATATCCATATATATTTTAATGTATGGTGCTTTTGAAATTTCAGGTAGTCATTTTTTGTTGTGTTTACGTCAACGTAAATTTTCATTGTTCCACCGTATATTATATAATATTAGAGCTTGACAGCTTAAGAACCTGTCTGAATGACCACGTAAGTGACCTGAGTGTGTTGAAGTCGCCGTAGCCGCCTCTCCACTCATCTGTTTGAGCCGACTCGCTCCAGTTTGTTGTATAAAGCACTTCGGGCTGTTCGCCTGCCGCTATAAGACCGTATTCGCCCTCGCCGGACGATGCAAGCCGTACAGCCGCATTGACGGTAATGTCTGCCATTTTTCTGAGCAGAGCATTGCCCGTTATTTCTCCTGCCGTTTTCATTTCGTATGACGGGAATATTACATTCAATGCGTGCTCGCGTCTTGACGCATACGACAATCCGCGCATATCAAAGTCCATTTTATTGAGCTTTGAATCCCTTTTTAGCGGATAATCCACAAAATTCACGTACGTCATGAGTATTTCCGCCGCCGCGCATACCATTTTCAAGAGCTTTTCATCTCTCGTTGCCTCGTAGCAGTCAAACGCCGCCGTCATGAAATAAACATATGCTTCTTTGTCATAGCAGGCACTTTTTATATCTTCCTGCTTCTTTTTCTTTATAAACAGCTTATTTCGCAGAATCATGCACTCATAATATTTTATAAGCGCCTTTACCGCCACGGTAATATATTGATGCTCGCCTGTCACGGAATATGCCTTAGCCAATGCGCTTACGCACGTAACGCCGCCGGCAAATGTATCAGACTCGCCCACGCCGCCGTCGGGCGTCCAATATTGAGGATATATTCCTTCTTTTGTCATTTTCCTGAGCAAGCACAAGAAATCGCATGAATCCTCAAACGCCTCGCTCCAGCTTTCCGGCACCTCGAGGCAGTGCTCCTTGAAAAGAAGAATAATATCAGCCAGATATGACACCATAAGACCGAATTCGCATGACGGGATAATGTCGCCCTGCATCGAATATCTCCATTTCATAGTCGCATTGTCAAAATAGAGCTGACGCAGACCGCGTTTTTTGCATTTGCTTGTATTCAGATAAAAGTCAACGCATTTGCGTGCGTGCATTATTCCCTCGCGCTTTCTCAGTTCTAAGGAATTTTGCGCATCGCACCATGCCGCGGCTATATTGTCGATAGTCCAGCCGTCGCTCATTGTCGTGTAGTGCATATCCTCATGAGCGTCCGAGAGCTTTTTTACGTACCCTGCAAAATCATCGCTTTCAACATATCTGTTTTTGAGTGCTATGCTCTTATATTTCAGAAAATCATTGTAGCTTGTTTGTATTTTATTGTCCGGGGAGAACAAATCAAAGCTTTTTTTGATTACGTTGTCAAATGCTTCGCTCTTTTTATCTGCCTCCCAGCAGTAAATGGCAAATTTCTTTACGACCTCCGTATCGGCAGGCATATCAAAGTATCCTCTTTCATAAGGCACGTTTGTATTCAAGCCGCCGTAAACAAAGTCCTTCTGTCCGTTTACCATAACGCCGCCCGAAATCAGAAGCATTGAAATATTATCTTCCTCTCTTACTATGCCAAGACTCCATTCGCTGTCAAAATCCTCATTCAAATTGCATTTTGACGGAACGGAAAACAGCGCAAGAGAATTACCCGCCGCGCGCTTAACATTATTTATACATACGAACGGTATTGGCAGACGATGCTCCTCCGCAACAAATCCGCCGCCCGAGAGATATTCACACTTGAAATCTCCCGTCTCGGCAAGCCCCTCGTCGTAGCATACAGACGGAATGACAATGCCGTCCGCATCCTCAGCCTTTACGGGTATTGAAATTCCGAGCATAACATCTTTAAGCTCCTCGCCCGATGTATTTTTCCATTCGATTTCAACAGACAGCGTGCCGTCCGGCGCAAGCGATATAGTGAGCATTATCATCATGACGGCATTTTCAAGCAGAATGGTTATGATGCCGTTCTCATCGGCAACGTCTATCATATCATATGCCATGCGGTCTGCCTGCCACGGCCTTTTGAACGACGCACGCAGCATTTTGCATATATCTACCTTGTACGCTTGTGTATCTCCCGACATAACGACTATCTCGACAGAAGCGTTTGTATATCTGTACGTTAAAAAGTATTCACCGTTTTTCATATATGCCCACAATAAAATAAATCAGCTTATACAGCTATCCGGCAAAACAGGCTGCCCCATTCTGCCGGAGTTAAATCTCAACAGCGCCGCATGGATACGCAAGACGCACTATATTTTATTATTACTGTTTTTTCTTTCTGAATTCGGAGATCGTCATGCCTGTGTGCATCTTGAAGAGTCTTGAGAAATAATAATGCTCGTCATATCCGCACATTCTTGCAATCTTTTCAACATCCGCAGTGTTATCCTTGTCATTTATGATAAGCTGTTTTGCATATTCTATCTTCTGCTCATCAAAGAACTGCTTTGTTGTGCCGTTTGTAACAGCCTTGAACTTTCTGCTTACGTTTGATCTTGTAAGCGGCTGGCTCTCCATGAAGTCATTTACCGTAAAGCTTGACTTAGCGATATTCTCTACGATCATCGTCTTGTACTCGTGTACAGATCTCTCGTCCTTATTCAGCTTGCCGTATGCCGCAATCTTCTTGCATACGGTTTTGAAGAGCAGATCCTTTATTTCATCATAATCAGGATCGCCGAGCTGGTTATACACAACAACTTGTCTTGTCTCGTTGAACAAGTCGGAATTATGACCGTCGTCAACAATCAAGAACTTGTCTGAAAAAATAGGTTCGTCTGTATCAAACAGGATACTGATATACTGTAATCCTTCGCTTCTTACAAAATCCTTATGAGGCATTTTTGGGGGAATATATACCGCAGAAGCGCGATTGATATTATAATATCTGTTGTTCGCGTACAAACTACCCTTACCCGTATAGTAGCAGATTATCTGATGACAGTCATGCTCGTGAAGCACCAGACTACGCTCGGGACTATTACAAAATACTGCCGTGTTAATCTTTAACATAAAAATTCATTCCTTTCCCGAAAATATTTTTATCCTCTAATATTTTACCATAAAATTAAAATAATAGCAATATATAAAAAGAAAATTTTCTGATTTTTTTGTTAAAATTTTTAGAAATTCCAACAAAGCCCAAAATTAGAGCACTTTTGTGGAGCTTTGTATGTGTGTCTCGGTATGAATTTGTGTGTTTTTAATGCTCAGAGCACCAAAAGCGCACTGCATATTGTTATCTTTACACATCAACCGCAAAGATGAAAAAATAATTTTTTCATCAAAAAAAACAAATTGTCACCCAAAGAGCTCTTTTTATGATAACAAGCACATACAAAAAGCACCGTTCGGCAGAAATCTGCCGACGGCGCTTTCATGATTGTCATTTATTACTTGCCCTGTATCTTTTCGTCGATAGCGGCAGCAGCTGTCTTGCCTGCGCCCATAGCGAGTATTACGGTAGCGGCGCCTGTTACCGCGTCTCCGCCGGCATATACATTTTCACGTGATGTAAGTCCCTTTTCGTCGGCAACTATGCAACCCTTAGGTGTTGTCTCAAGGCCGCTCGTTGTAGATTTAATAAGCGGATTCGGTGACGTACCGAGCGACATTATTACGCAGTCAACGTCAATAACGAATTCGGAGTCGGGCTTTACGATAGGCTTACGTCTGCCGGAAGCATCAGGCTCGCCGAGCTCCATTTCAACGCACTTTACGGCACGAACATTTCCGTTCTCGTCGCCGAGAATTTCTACCGGATTTGTAAGGAGCTTGAATATAATGCCCTCTTCCATTGCGTGCTCAACCTCTTCACGTCTTGCGGGAAGCTCCTCCATACCACGTCTGTAAATGATGTATACCTCGGCACCGAGACGCTTTGCGCATCTTGCCGCGTCCATTGCAACGTTTCCGCCGCCTACAACAGCCGCAACCTTCGGATGCTCGATAGGTGTATCACTGCCTTCCTCATAGGCCTTCATAAGGTTGATTCTCGTGAGGAATTCATTTGCGGAGTAAACGCCCTTATAGTTTTCGCCCGGGATATTCATAAACATAGGAAGTCCTGCGCCCGAACCTATAAATACAGCCTCAAAGCCGTACTTCTCCTGAAGCTCATCTATCGATATTGTCTTGCCTATAACAACGTTTGTTTCAAAATGTACTCCGAGCTCCTTAAGTCCTTCAATTTCCTTTTGAACTATGGATTTCGGAAGACGGAATTCCGGGATTCCGTAAACAAGCACGCCGCCTGCCGTATGGAGTGCTTCAAAAACAGTTACATCGTATCCCTTTTTGGCAAGGTCGCCCGCGCAGGTAAGTCCCGACGGACCCGAACCGATAACTGCTATCTTATGTCCGTTGCATTCGGGCTTTTCAGCCTTTTCGGTTGAATGTGCGTTGTGCCAATCGGCAACAAAGCGCTCGAGTCTGCCTATTGCCACAGGCTCGCCCTTTATGCCTCTTACGCATTTGCTCTCGCACTGTGTTTCCTGAGGACATACACGTCCGCATACAGCCGGGAGTGCGCTCGACTTTGAAATTATCTTATACGCTTCTTCAAAATCGCCCTCTGCAACCTTTGCGATAAAATCGGGAATATAAATTTTTACAGGGCAACCGCCAACGCACGGTTTGTTTTTGCAATGAAGGCATCTTTTTGCCTCATCAACAGCTTGTTCAGGCGTATAACCCAGAGTTACTTCAAGAAAGTTTTTATTTCTTACATCAGGTGCCTGCGACGGCATTTCGTTTTTCTTCAGTGACATATTCGGCATATTATTTTACCTCCGCCTTGAAAAGATTGCAAGCTTCTTCATGTGCTTTGCGTTCGAACTGCTTATACATTGCGCCTCTTGCCATTGCCTCGTCAAAATCGATCTCATGAGCGTCAAATTCAGGGCCGTCAACGCACGCAAACTTTGTCTTGCCGCCTACCGTAAGTCTGCAGCCGCCGCACATTCCCGTTCCGTCTATCATTATCGGGTTCATTGAAGCTATCGTTTTGATTCCGTATTGCTTTGTCAATTTGCTTACGAACTTCATCATTATCAGAGGTCCTATCGTTATAACCTCATCGTACTGCTCGCCGCTTTCGATAAGCTTTTTGAGCGCATCCGTAACAAGGCCCTTTTCGCCGCAGCTTCCGTCATCGCTCATGAGCACGAACTTTGAGCTTGCCGCCTTGAATTCATCCTCGAGAATAACCAGGTCCTTTGTTCTGAAGCCAACCACAGCATGAACCTCACAGCCCTGCTCATGCAGCTTCTTTGCAACAGGGTAAGCAATCGCGCAGCCTACGCCGCCGCCTACCACAGCAACCTTCTTCAAGCCCTCCGTATGAGTTGGCTTACCCAAAGGTCCGACAAAATCATGCAAGCTGTCACCGACATTCAGATGATTGAGTTTTTCCGTTGTAGCGCCGACTATCTGAAAAATTATTGTAACCGTACCCTTTTCGCGGTCAAAGTCCGCAACCGTAAGCGGTATTCTTTCACCCTTTTCGTCCGTACGCAGTATTATAAACTGTCCCGGTTCAGCTTTTGCGGCAACGAGCGGAGCTTCAATTTCCATCAGCGTTACCGTCGGATTCAATTCTCTTTTGTTTATTATTTTGTACATAATAATAACCGCCGCTTTTGCAATACATACTTTGTAATGCAAAGCTTTCCCTTTCCTTAAAGATTTGTTATAATTATTCCGTAAAGTGTTTTGCGGCAGATGCCTCAAAGCACATTTACGTTATATTCAATATTATTGTTTTCCTCAAAAGCACACAATTATTCCTCTTCATCCTCTTTGACTTCCACTTTGGGCAGCTCGTCAAGCGATGAAATCCCGAATGTTTTAAGGAACTTCGGCGTTGTAACATACAGAAAAGGCTTTCCGGGAACGTCCTTTTTCCCCGCCTGCTCTATAAGCCCGAACTCCATGAGTTTTTTCACGGAATAATCGCACTTGACACCTCTTACATATTCAATTTCGGCTCTTGTAATGGGCTGCTTGTAGGCAATGACCGCAACCGTTTCGACGAGCGATGTCGGAAGCTGTTTTTTTCTGTCAACGCCCGTAAATTTATCTATCCACGGTGCATATTCCGTTCTTGTCACAAGCTGATAATTATCCGCAAGACAAATTATCTGCAAGCCGCGCCTTTCAAAGTTAAAGCAGTTTATCGCATTCTCCATAAGAGTGCGCGCTTCCTTTTCGCTTATTTCAAAAAGCGCCGCAATATCCTTGAGTGCTACCGGCTCCCCTGCCATAAACATTACAGATTCGATTATTCCGATTTGTTCCCTTTCATCCATGCGCTTCCCCTCAGAACCGTTATAGGCGCATACGTATACTCCTGATTCACGGTTATAATATTCTCTTTTATAAGCTCAAGCATTCCTATAAACAGCGTGACTATCTCTTGTTTTGTGTTGTACTTCTCAAAAATTTCCTCAAACAGTATGTTCGGTCTGTCCACGAGAACAAACTGTATATAATCCATAGCCTGAGTTATAGTCATCGGATCGCGCTTCATGCGCAAAACAGTTTCTTCCGGAGCCAAGTACGGCTTTTTTGCAAGTATCTTTTCAAATGCCTCGGCAAGCCTTACCGAGCTCATATCCTTCAGCTCAAACTGAGAATCGTCAATTACGATTTCCTCGGGAAGCTTTGAATATATCCCCGCAAACTCGCTCTCCCTTTGCGAAAGTAGAAAAGCCGCTTCCTTTATTGTCTTGTATTCTATAAGACGTCTGCGGAGCTCCTCCTCGGGATCCTCTTCATCTGATTCTTCCGTCTGCTTCGGGAGCATACTTTTGGACTTTATAAACAGAAGCACCGACGCCATAACTATGAATTCGGAAGCTATCTCCATATCGAGCTTTTCCATTTCGCCCAGATATTCCATATACTGATCCGTTATCTCGGCTATTGATACTTCTTCTATTTTAACCTTCTGCTTGGAAATCAATCCCAAAAGCACGTCCAAAGGTCCCTGAAATGTTTCTATATTTATTTCATACATATTATCTTAATTATTTCGGTGTCCACGACGAGCCGGAATACAATCCGCCCGTAACAAAATCAACCAGCCACTCCTCTGCCGCAGTCATATATTTATAAATATACATGGCAGGTATTTCCGCACAGTAATACAGTCCGCCTATTACCGCAAGCACAACAAATATCAGCTTGCCGCTGTTTTCAATCTTTTCAACATATTTATTGTAACGGTTTTCAAAAAACAGCGTCTTGAGTATATTGTACCCGTTAAAGCCCGGCACAGGCAGAATATGAGTTGCAAACATTATTATATTTGCCCATATGACCATATTCATGAAAAACAGTACCGCATCAACAACGGCATTTGTCTGTATTCCCGCGTTGAGTGCTATTACAAGCAACACAGCCTGAATTACAAGCATTACAGCCGCCGCAATAATGTTCCCGACAGGTCCAGCCAGATAAAGCTTTATCTTTTGTCCTTTTTTGAGCTTCCTCATATCAACGGGTGCCGTTTTGCACCAGCCGTAACCCACCACGCACATAAACACAAAACCGATTATATCAATATACTTCAGCGGATTAAAAGTAAACGACGCATTCTCTGTTTTGTCAAAGCAGTTATATCTTCTTGCAAGGTATGCGTGCATAATGCCGTGAGCCCAAAAAGCGATAAATACGCTCGGTATAATATAAAGTATAGTTGTCCAATCGCTCAGAGTATACAGTATTCCGAAATATTGTGACATTAATATCTTTCCTTTTACACTTTATTATAGCAGTGCTTTACCTCAGGCAAAACCTTATCTGATTCACACCACTGTATAGTATATCACAATACATCTTATTTTTCAATATTTTTTATAATAAAAAAGCTTTCGGTCGCCGAAAAAAGCTCCAAAAAACCATATTAACCGCAAATAAAAAGTACGGCGCACCATTATTCGGAATAAGCCCTGCGCCGTACTTTATTATATTTTTTATCATCAGCATACTGCTCTTTTTCTCCAGAGGATGCCTTTGTACTTCTGAATGAAGTCATACACTGCGTTATCGATTATATTGTGTCCTGCCGGCGTCGGATGCAGTCCGTCCGAGCATATTATCGACTTATAGTCATGCGACACAAGAAAGCTGTGTCTGACATCAAGTATTGGGCAGTCATTTTGCTCGGCAATGCGTTCAACAGTAAAATTGTAATACTCCTGCCAACGGTAAAGCATTGAAATATCGCCGAGGAACTTCATAATGTTGTCGTAATTTTTTCCTGCCGAAATCCATTCCATATATTTGTCGGCATCAAGCGGAATAAGGTTCGATACGACTACATTTGCGCCCATATTTTTTACCTTTTGTATAAGCTTGCCGTACATTGAAGCAAAATTGTTGTTCAGCGTCTTTGGATTATGCTCGGCAAAAGGTGCTTCCGATACCTCCGCCCAATTATAATCGCTGTCGTTGCCGCCGAATTCAAACAGAACCGTTGTATCATCATCAATAAGTTCTTGCTTGCGATCGAGTATCTCCTCTATTTTGTTTACCGTTGCGCCCATTTTGGAATAATTTTCCGTGACTATGCCTTCACCTGCCAGCTTATCCGCATAATCATGCCTGCATATAATATAGCGCTTCTTTTCATCGGAATAAGTAACGCCTTTGAATATCGAATCTCCGAATACCATAAGTTTGTTCATGAAAGCCTCCTTATCCGACCGCCGCGCCCCCGCGTCGGTCATTGAATTAAATAAATATTTTTGAAACCGCATATGTACTGCAGCTTGATGCCTTTTATGTATATATTATAAGTCGGCACACACGAAAAGTCACCCTAAAGCCGCAAAAAGCATGGAGAATACTCTTCGAAAGGCTCTCTAAGCCCGGTGGAGAGTTTCTCTCCGCAAAAGAGAGTATTGATTTTTGCGGATTTATATAGTATAATTAAGCTGTAATAATTTTTCGTGCAAGGAGGACGTCACAATGAACGAGCTGAAGCAGATAATAGGCAAGAATATAATCGAACTGCGTAAAAAGAACGGCATGACACAGGCTGAGCTTGCGGAAAAAATAAATTATTCCGACAAAGCCGTTTCCAAGTGGGAATGCGGCGATGCCGTACCCGATATAGGCGTTCTCAAGCAGCTTGCAGAGCTTCTCGGCGTAACGGTAGACTATCTCCTCGAAGAAAATCACGACGAACAGCCCGCTGTTTATCACGAATCATACGCACGTAAAAAAAACAAGCTCATAATAACATTTCTGTCCGCAACACTCGTATGGCTCATTGCCACGCTTATATTCACGATAGTTAATCTGTGCGTCGAGGATGCAAAATATACGGGCTTTGTATTTATTTACGCGGTACCGGTAACAGCGGTTGTATTTCTTGTTTTCAATTCGATTTGGGGCAAGCCGCGCTTCAACTATATTATAATTACTGTTTTGATATGGACTATACTTACGTCTGTTTACTTTATATTCTTTGAATACAATATATGGCTTATTTTTATTTTGGGCGTGCCGGCACAGCTTATAATTTTTTTGTGGTCACGTCTTAAAAAAATAAAATAGCGTCCTTGACTGTACTGTGATTCTTCAATACAGGTCTGGCGCAGATAAAATAAAAACGGAGGAATAATAATGAAACTTACCGACAGAAAAGAAGCTACCGATTGGTTTTCACAAAGCAAATACGGTGTATTTTTTCACTATTTATACGACATTGACGATATGCCGTTGTTCAATGCCGAAAAATTTGCCGCCGACGTCAATGAAACAGGTGCGAAATATGCTTTCATAACGCTCGGACAAAACAGCGGCTATTATTGCGCTCCGAACCCAACATATGAAGAGCTTACAAAAAACGCTCCGGGTTCAAAGTGCTACACAGGCGATATACCGACTCAAGCCGCAAAAGCACTTGAGAAGTACGGCATCAAGCTCATGGTTTACCTTCCGAGCCATCCGCCGTCCCGCGACAACGACTCGTCCATTCAGCTCGGCGTTAACCAAAAGGTTCCCGACGATTGGCTCATGAACGATACAGCCGTTGAAAATTGGTGCAAGGTTGTACGTGCATGGTCGGAGCATTTCGGCAAAACAATTCACGGCTGGTGGTTTGACGGATTCTACCCGTGGATAGCGCTCGACGAGCATTATGCCGAATCGTACAAAAAAGCGGTTCTTGCAGGAAATGACGAAACTATCCTCGCGTTGAATCAGGGTGTTGAGCCGACAGTATATCCGGCAAACAAATACTGTGATTATACCGCAGGTGAATTTAACGAGTTCACTGCTGTGCCCGAATCACGTTTTGTTGACGGTGCTCAGTGGCACGTTCTCTCATTCCTCGGCAATACATGGACAGACGCATCTGTAAAATATGACGGCGAATACATGAGCAATTACATTGCCACGGCAAACAGCAAGGGCGGCGTTGTAACAGTCGATATGCACATAGAAAAAGACGGCTCATTGGTTAAAGAACAGCTGGACGTAATGCGCGTCGTAAAGCAAAGAATAAGAGGCTGAAAAAAATTTATTGCAATACGGCAAACGCGGTATGGAAAATTCCATACCGCGTTTTGCTTTTAAGGAGATTTAACTTATGAAAACGTATTAAACCAAAATATCATTATAAACACAGTCTAATATGAATCATTTATGCAAATCGTTTTGTTTTATTCTTCTCTGTTATTCAACAGATTCTTGAGGCTTTGCGGCATAAAGCGTAATTTCGCCTACCGACCATTCGTCCTTATCCTTGTTGCCTGCTCCGCTCACTTTGTCCGTATCCAAAAGTACGAGAC
>CAMEIT010000002.1 GCA_945918795.1 uncultured Clostridia bacterium
GTTAATTGGTTGCGGAGGCAGGATTTGAACCTGCGACCTTCGGGTTATGAGCCCGACGAGCTACCAACTGCTCCACCCCGCGACGTCAACTAAAGAACGTTCATATTATACAACGTTTAGCCTTGTTTGTCAAGTACTTTTTTTAATAAGTCTTATATCCGTTTTCATCTTTGAATTAATTTGTTGAGCCTTATTGCGACGCTCAAACAAAAGATTTTTATTTCATAACCTTCACAAACCGAAACATTTCCGATCCGCTCTCGCCGTTGATACCCTCCGGATCATTCGGATCCATATGAGTTTCGCAGAAAAATTCCACAGCGTGGAAGCCGCATTTGTTTATGTAAAAATGGATATTCCGCATGTCAAAATACGGTGTGCAGGTCTCCCATACCCCGGTTTCGGGGTGGAGCGCTTCAACGGCTTTCCATGCGCCGTAGCCTATGCCTTTTCCGTGCGCATCGGGGGAGACAAAAATCAGGTCAAGGGAATTGTGATGCGTTTTTTTATCTATGCTCAAAACAACGCCGCCCACCTTTTTGCCGTCAAGCATAATGCGGTAAGCTTCGTTTCCGGGTGCGTCAATGCTTTTCTCAATTGTTCTGCGTGAAATGATTTCGCCGTCTGAATCGAGATGATCGTCTCTTTTCCCGAACTCTTCAAGCGCTCCGTACTTGAAAGCCCATTGGTTGTCAAGTATGAATTGTTCGCGGTCGTCCGCCTCCAGCGGAACAAGTGTTACATTTGTGTTTTTCATAATGGAATCCTCCCGTAAATAAAATTGCTCGGCAATAATAATAATGTAATAACCGAGCGCACCCGACACCTTATCTGACATACGCACCCCAAAGCACTGCGGCACTTTGCCTTACGATTACAATACTATATCAAATTGTAGCACATGATTTTGGATTTTGCAATAGGCACGATTGAGTGGATTTTTCGCACGACAATGATATTTTTACATTCTTGCAATCAACTTCAGCCAAGATTTATGCGGAAATTGATTGCGAGGACTGTTATTTTTTTATAAAACGTGGTATAATTAATAAAATATAATGTTATGAATTTAATTTTCGGCAGGCTCGTATCCCGAAGAGCAGAAAGGATTGTCTCTATGCAATATTACAGGACAGAATATTACAATGAACGCCGCCCCGGGTAAAATAATATATTTCGTGAGGCACGCAAAGGATGACAGCCGATACAGAGGAGGCTGGAGCCGCAGACCGCTTGTGCGTGAGGGCGACATTCAGGCGCGTGAGCTTGCGGAAAAAATAGGCGGCAGTATAGATACTCTGGCAATAAACACCATAATAAGCTCAGACCTCCCGCGCGCTTTGCAGACGGCAAAGCCGTGTTCACAGATATTGGATATACCGATAATTACGTCAATGGGCTGGCGTGAAACAAATAACGGAAAGCTTGCCGGTATGCTGAACAGAGAGGCTGAGAGGCGTTATCCGGGTATGTATTGGTCTGCGCTTGAACCCGACCAGAGGTATCCCGGAGGAGAAAGTCCGTCGGAATTTTATTGCAGGATCAAGCGTGAGTTCGAATTGCTCAAAGCAGACGTTATTGAGGAAAAACTGCGTTCGAATGTAATAGTTTTTACTCATTCCGGAGTCATAAACATACTTTACAGCATTATATGCGACGAATTGTGGACTAATAAAAACCGCTCGTTTGATATACCGTATACGAGCGTTCACGCATATGACATGAGCTGTGAGAAAATACAAAGAATATTATAAAAAGGAAATCGTTTGAAATGAAATTTAACTTCAAGGATAAAAATGAATATATAAGGATAATCAAATTCGGGTTCGTGGGAATTTTCAATACGGCTGTCGATTGGGTTGTGTTCTTTTTGTTGAATACTCTTGCCGGGATAAACGTTGTAATAAGTCAGCCGATAGCCTATGCCTGCGGCGTAATATCAAGCTATTTAGGCAATAAATTCTTTACTTTCAAATCAAAGGAGAAGGTCACATTTGCGGAAACGGCAAAGTTTGTGACGGTCAACCTCATATCATTGGGCGTTTCGACACTTATAATAACGCTTCTTGTCAAGAACGCCGGCTGGAATGAGTATTTGGCAAAAATACCTTCAACGATAGCGGCAATGGCTGTTAATTTCATAGGCAGCAGATTTTTTGTGTTCAACAAGAGCGTTGACGGTGCTGAGTAAATGTATATGAAATATGCTTAAGCTTTAAGTGAGCATATTATTTCAGTAAAGTATTATAAAGGAAGGTGTGCCTTGCAGAAAATGCCGAGGCAAAAAAGATTATGAATGAAAAGGTGAGATTTGCGATAGTCGGATGCGGAAGAATAGCTCCGTTTCATGCGGACGGTATTGCCAAGGCTCCGTCGGCAGAGCTTTGTGCTGTATGCGATGTTGTGGAAGAAAAAGCACGCGATTTTGCACTCAACAGAGGCTTGCAAAAATGGTATACGGATGCGGACGATATGTTCAGAAATGAAAAGATCGATGTATGCTGTGTATGCGTACCGAGCGGATTGCATCATGAAATAGCAATAAAAGCGGCAGGGTACGGAATAAACGTTCTGTGCGAAAAACCGCTTGACATTAATTCGGACAATATGCTTGAAATGATAAAGGCGTGCGAGGATAACAATGTAAAGCTCGGAGCGATATTCCAAAGACGCACTTATCAGGCGGCGTGCGAAGTAAAAAAGGCGATCGATAACGGCTCGTTCGGAAAAATCACGATAGGAAGCGCACATCTTTATTTTTACCGCGATCAGGATTATTACGACAGCGGCGAATGGCGCGGAACGTGGGCTCTTGACGGAGGCGGCGCGCTTATGAATCAGGGCGTACACGGAGTGGATATGATAACATGGCTTATGGGCGGAGTGAAAAGCTTAAGAGCCGATTGCAAGAGACTTCTTTGGAATACGGAAGTGGAGGATACGGCGGTTATAACTCTTACATATAAAAACGGAGCTGTGGGAGTTATCGAGTGCACGACATCGGTTTATCCGGGACTTGAAACTGTGTTCACGGTAGGCGGCCAAAACGGATCGGTTCTTTTCGGCGATAATATGATATATTCGTGGAAATTCAAAAACGATACTCCTTCTCAGCCGGAAATCGAGGACGCTTTTGCCGGAACAAACTGCTCATATGACGATTGCTCGCCTCACGCGGTTCAGATAGAGGATATGGCAAGGGCTGTTATTGAAAACAGAGAACCTATGATTACGGGCAAAGAAGCAATGCAAAGCGTCAAGGTCATACTTGCAATATATGAGTCCGCAAGAACGGGCAGGGAAGTCTTTTTATAATGGACATAATAAGCAGTAAGAAATTTAATTATATTGTTTGCCCGAAATGCAGAAAAAAGCTGTCCGTTTCGGGCAATACGCTTAAGTGCGCCGACGGACATTCATTTGATATTGCGTCATGCGGATATGTAAATCTGCTTCCTCCGCATAAAACAGGCGATGTGCCCGGTGACAGCAAGGAAATGGTAAGGGCAAGACGCGATTTTTTGTCAAAGGGCTACTATAAGCCTCTTGCAGATAAATTATACGAAATAATAAAAGGCTACAAGCCCGAGATAATTGCGGATATAGGCTGCGGAGAAGGATATTATACATCGGGAATGGGTGCTTTCGGTGCTCACGTAATGGGCTTTGACATATCAAAGTATGCGCTTATGTATGCCGCAAAACGCGACAAGGCGTCTGATTACTGCACGGCAAATCTGCACGATATTCCTCTTGCTGACAATACGGCTGATATGGCGGTATGCTGTTTTTGCGCGCATGACGAGCACGAATTTGCACGCATATTGAAAGAAAACGGAAAGCTCATAACGGTGCTTCCCGCAAAACGTCATTTGTTCGGCTTGAAAGAGATTCTTTACGATAAGCCTTACGAAAATACGGAAGAAAATGAGGCAATGGAATACTTTTGCCTCGTTGAAGAGGACAGGGTAGAGTATACGGTTGATATAGACTGCACTGACGATATAATGAATCTGTTTTCCATGACGCCGTATTTCTGGAAAACGTCCAAAGACGGAGTTGACAGACTGAAAGCGATGTCTCATCTGAATACGGAGCTCGGTTTTGTGATAAGGACGTACGTCAAGCGCTGATTTTCAGTGCGGAATAAAAATAAAGGATAGTTTATTCATGGAATATCTGTGGAAAGTGCTCGGCATAATGGCGGTTGTTTGTGCCGTGGCAAATATAGCTATTAATATTCTTGTTATTTTCAGAGTGAAAATGACATTCAGCTGTGATATATATATAACAGAATATGTGATGTCGGCTGTTATTTTGCTTGCTTTGCTAAGACAGCTTTTGAGCGATACGTGGATAGTCATAATATCAGCATTGCTTTTGCTCTTGTGGTGTGTACTTATGAGCGTATTCAGGCTTAAAGGGCTTCATTTTATAAGAGTGTTCGGCATAAAAAAGGTAATGCACGAGAAGCTACGCGATAAGCTTGAAAAATCATGCGCGAATGCCGGACTTGACAGAACGAGCGCTTATATTTACGGCGGCGACGCTGAGACTCCGTGCAATATGATAATATTCAGGCACGCCGATTCTGCTGTGAGAAAGTCTGTTACCTATGACGTAAATAAATTCATGAAGAATTATGCCTGCGGAATAGTTGTGCCGTGCGTGGTGGAGTTTCTGCTTGATGCGGCGGTCATATTTATTGTTTTCAGCGTGCTGGTGTGATGCTGCGTTTGATTCACGGATAAATAAATGATATTGACAATATGGTTTCTATTATCAATTCAAATTTGATTTGATGACATATATTTTTTTGAATAGCTTTGTGCTATTGGAGGGGTAAAAGTGGTTAAAGATCTGACTACATCGCAAATTGACAGGCAAAATATATTAAATAATGACCTTGCTATTGCTGAAATTCAAAAGGCTTCAAATATTGACTGCGTTTTTTTTGAGGACAGATTATATTTAACAAAGGAAATGGTTGCCGCCTTTTTTGAGGTGGATGTAAGGACAATTGAACGTTATATCTCTTCTTTTAGTGAGGAATTGAAAAGCAATGGCTATGAGATTTTAAAAGGCAAGAGACTAAAGGATTTTTTGAAGGCGTATTATGAGCATTTTGGTACCGACATTAATGTCGGTACCAAAACGACGGTACTTGGCGTATTTGATTTTAAGGCGTTCTTGAATATTGCAATGCTTCTGCCGGAAAGTGAAAACGCGCGAATTCTGCGACAGTTAATGCTCGACATCGTTATAGATTTAATTAATCAGAAAACGGGCGGAGGAACAAAATATATAAATCAACGCGACAGGGACTTCATTGGAGCATATCTTCAAGAAGAAAATTACAGACGCGAATTTACAGATGCACTGCGGGATTATGTCGATATGGGTAACGCTAAATATGCTATTTTCACAGATATGATTTACCAGAGCATATTTAAGGAAAAATCTCGTGAATATCGCGAAATTTTACGACTTCAAAAAAATGACAAGGTTAGAGATACTTTATATTCGGAAGTGCTCGAAATAGTTTCTTCTTATGAACGCGGACTTGCAGTTATGATAAAAGAACAATCAGAGGCAGTCGGGCATAAGCTCAGTAATTGGGAAGTAAATGATGTGTTTCATGCTTTTGAATTGTTGCCGCACTGGAAGCCGTTGATATTCAGTGCGCGTACTAAAATGGCAAGCCGGGATTTGGCATTAAGAGATGCTTTTCATAAACAGTTAAATGATTATATAAAACCGTTGGAACGCGAAGAATATGAAAGATTTCTCGGGAATGAGGGAGATCAGATTGAAAAACTCATGCAGGAAAATCAGGATGTGTTAAAACGCCTTAAGGAGCGTGAGTGATATGGCGGAATTGTGTTATATCACTATTGATGAAGCAATAAAGATTCATCAACAAACTGTTGAACATAGTGGCGGAGGAGCTTTAGGCCATTTTGATTTGGGCAAATTGGAAAGCGTTTTGGAAAATATTCAAAATGATGATTATTATTTAACCTTTGTCGATAAAATAACACATTTATTCTTTTGCACGTGTAAATTTCATTGCTTTGAGGACGGAAACAAACGTCTTGCCATCACGTTATCGGCACAATTTTTATTGAAAAACGGATACCTGCTCGTTGCACAATCTTTTTTAAGGGAAATGGAGAATATCAGTTATCATGTTGCCGCAGGAAAGATCAGCAAAGAACTGTTACATGACATATTGGATTCGATTTTGAAGGGACAATTTGAAAATGATGAAGAACTGAAATTAAGGATCATTAATGCCATTATGTAATAATAAAACCAACCATTATTGATTTTCAAGGATGGTTTTATTGAAACATAAATCTCGATTGTTGTTTTTTAAGGAAGATTTATGTTATAATATGTTCGATAGCTTATTTACCGAAATATAATATAATATCCGCAACGGGGCTTAATACCCCGCCGCGGATATTTTTTGCTTCAAGCCAAAATATTTTTCAGCCATTTCTTGTTTACAAAGTATATAGGCAGGCAAATAAGCGGTAATATTACCGCTTATTTTGTCACATAATACTCATTAATTGCAAAAGATACAGTATTATGAAAAAGACAACGGGCACGGCGAGCGCGGGAAGCATATTAAGCGTTTTTATGTTTTTGATGTTGAGTATGGATATTCCCGAGCTTGCAATCAATATGCCGCCTATAATTGAAATTTCGGTCATGAGGTCGGGCGGAATGAAGTTGCCCGCCAGACAGCCCAAAAGGTATATACTGCCCTGCCACACAAAAAGTACGCCTGCCGCAAGGGCGATGCCTATGCCGTATGTGGACGCGAGCACCATGGATGTGACAAGGTCGAGGGTTGCATTTGTGAAAAGATAAGTATTGTCCGAATTAACGGCACTTTCTATCGGTCCGAGTATTGAGAGCGTGCCTATGCAGAACAAAAGCACAGCCGTTGAAAGACCTTTGCCGAGCTCCGACGAGCCGAATTTGATTTTGTCTGTAAGATTGTGAAAGCCCGAATCTATATCGAGAATATTGCCTATCAGACTGCCCAAAGCAAGGCTCACTATAAACAGCACGGGATATTTGCTGTTGGGCATATTTTTAACTACGGCGTTTATGCCGAGTGCTGTTGCCGCAAGCCCCATTGCCGTGAACAGTGCGTCGCGGTATTTTTCTTTTATTCCTTTTCTTGCAATACTTCCTATTGTACTGCCGACTATTATTGCGGCAGTGTTGACGACGGTTCCTATCATATTCTTAAAATCAATAAATTATTTGCGGTTCTTGCCGAGGTATACATACATCGAAACATATCAATAATTTCAAATCGCATCCGTAAAATAAAATGCTGTTTGAAAAATCGACATTTGTGTTAACACGGTGTTTATTTTATAATGCCCAAAATGTCTGCAATACTCTCGAGCGTGAACGTGGGTTTTATATCTCCGTTTATAATATCGCAAAGCTCTGCCTCGCCCGAAAGCACGCATACGGACGTGATGCCGGCATTTATTCCCGCGGCAATATCCGTATACAGCCTGTCGCCTATTATAACGGCGTCTTGTTTTGCACAGGAATATTTCTCCAATGCAAAATCAATCATGGCAGGCTCGGGCTTGCCTATGTAAAGCGGCCTTTTGCCTGTCGCCATGAAGAGCATTTCACACATTGCAAAGCAGTCCGGAACAAAGCCGAAGCCTACGGGGCACGCTTTGTCGGGATTGGTGGCAATGTAATGTACATTATATTTTGTGAGCATCTCGGATGTGCGGCGGAGCTTTTCGTACGTTAACTCTGTGTCGTATCCGACAAGCACTATTCCCGCCTCGGCGTCGACCTCTTCGGTAACGCTTATACCCGATTCCTCAAGCTCTCTTATAAGGGAGCGCGTTCCCATACAGAATACCTTTTCGTGAAGGTAATTTGACTTGATATATCGTGCTGTTGCCTGCGATGATGTGAAAAAGTCGTCATACTCTGCCGGTATACCCATTTGGGACAGCTTTTTTACATAATCGTTTACGGATTTTGAGGAGTTGTTCGTAATAAAAACGTATCTTCCTTTGTTTTCCTTTATTTGGCGCAAAAAATCAAGTGTGCTCTCAAATAATCTGTTTTCTTCGTAAATCGTTCCGTCCATGTCGAGCAGAAAAAGCTTTTTGTTTTTCAGTGCAGAGGCGTCGATATAGAACTTGTCCAAAAATGTATCCACTGTCGGAAACCCAATCCTTTTATATCAAAATATTCCGTAAAATCAATGCTTTATATTCAATTCGATGTAATTATAACATATATTTCCCGCCAAATCAAGCAAAACGGGCAAATATAATAAATCTGCCGACCTTATGGAGAGTCGGCAGACGAGGAGAAGCTGTTATGAATTGAATTTACATTTTAGCAAAAGCATTTTTGAGTGCAGGATAAAGCGACTTGAATATTTCGTATTTTTTGTCGTACAAAGCGACAGTTTGACTGTCAGGCTTGACTGTGGACTTGATTTTTACAATATTGTTTACGGCATCGTATACATTATTATATGCGCCTGAGCCTACCATTGCAAGTATTGCCGCACCGTAAGAGGGACCCTGCTCTGTAACGGGAGATGAGACTGTAACGTTCAGCACGTTTGCGATGATTTTCTTCCATATCTCGCTTCTTGCACCTCCGCCGCATATATTCGTAGACGTGATGTTAAGTCCGTTTTTCCTTGCCGACTCAACGCAGTCGCGCAATGCAAACGCAACGCCTTCGAGCACGGCAAGACTCATTTGTTCTCTTGTCGTATTCGCACTGATACCTATAAATGCGCCCTTGGCGTTTGTGTCGTTATGCGGACTTCTTTCTCCCATGAGATACGGCAGAAAAAATACGCTGTTTTTCCCGAGGAGTGGTTCTGAATTTTGTGTTTCGGCAGAATAGTCGCTTGCCTGCAAAATGTCTTGTATCCACCATTTGTTGCAAGAGGCGGCGGAAAGTATGCAGCCCATGAGATGCCACCTACCTGTTGCGTGCGCAAACGAGTGAAGTGAGTTGCCCGGGTCCGAAACAAAATTGTCGCCCGATATGAATATGGTGCCGCTCGTGCCGAGCGATATGTTGCAGCTGCCGTTTGCTACCGTGCCCGTGCCGACAGCCGCGGCGGCATTGTCGCCTGCGCCGGCTGTAACGACAGCATTGGGTAGATTGTATTCTTCCTTGAGCTTGCCCGTGACCTCATAGCTCTCAAAAAGGCGCGGGAGCCATTCGGGCTTTACGGAGCATATGCGGCACATTTCCTCAGACCAGCACTTGTTTTCAACGTCAAGCAACAGCATACCCGAAGCATCCGAGTAATCGCTTGAAAAAACTCCCGTCAGCATATATGCCACGTAATCCTTCGGAAGCATTATCTTTGCTATCCTGCGGAAATTTTCAGGCTCGTTTTCTTTTACCCACAGTATTTTCGGCGCAGTAAATCCGGCAAAGGCTATGTTTGCGGTAAGGCGTGTAAGCTTGCTTTTGCCTATTTCGTTATTGAGATAATCGGTTTGCTTTTGACTTCTGCCGTCATTCCAAAGAATTGCAGGGCGTATTACATTGTCGTTTTCATCGAGCATCACAAGACCATGCATTTGTCCGCCGAATGAAACGCCTGCTATTTCGTTGCTTATGCCGTCGGAAAGCGAGGCGAGAATTTCCTTTGCGGCATCAAGCCAATCGCATGGGTTTTGCTCGCTCCATCCCTCGTAAGGATAAAAAACGGGATATTCAACGTTTGCTTCTTTTAATATACGTCCGCTTTTGTCCGCAAGAATACCTTTTGCGGAGCTTGTTCCGAGATCAATGCCAATATAGTACATCAGAATGGATTCTCCGTTTTATATTTATCGGATTCGGGCTTGTTGTAGCCTATTTCCTGTACGCCTAAATATTTGAATACTTCAAAGAGAGCTTTTCCGCAGTGAGAAAAAGCCACAGCACCGTGATGCGGGAATCCGTTTTCGATAAGCACGTGTCTGTAAAAGCGTCCCATTTCCTTTATGGCAAATACGCCCACACTGCCGAATGATTTAGTCGCAACGGGAAGGACTTCTCCCTCGGCAACGTACGCGAGCAGACGGTTGTCGGCGGTTGACTGCAAACGGTAAAATGTTATGTCTCGCGGAACAATGTCGCCCTCGAGAGTGCCGTTTGTAACCTCAACGGGAAGCGCTCTTGCCATTATCATCTGATTCTTCATTACGGGAGAGCAAAGCTTTTTGGAGCAGGTGTTGCCGCAGTGGAAGCCCATAAAGGTATCGGTATGCTTGTAATTGAATTTGTTTTTGATGTCCTCGTCATACATATCCTTCGGAACAGTGTTGTTGATGTCAAGGAGCGTTACTATATCCTCTGTTACGCAGGAGCCTATAAATTCAGACAGACAGCCGTAAATATCGACTTCGCAGGATACAGGTATTCCTCTGCCCGTAAGACGTGAATTTACATAGCACGGCACAAAACCGAATTGCGTCTGGAATGCCGGCCAGCACTTGCCTGCAATGGCTACATATTTTCTGTAACCCTTGTGAGCTTCTATCCAATCGAGGAGAGTAAGCTCATATTGAGCGAGCTTTGCGAGAATTTCGGGCTTTTTGTTGCCCTTGCCGAGCTCTTTTTCCATATCGGCGGCAACATCCGGTATGCGCTTGTCGTCTTTGTGCTTGTTGAATGCTTCGAAAAGGTCAAGCTCAGAATTTTCTTCTATTTCAACGCCGAGATTGAAAAGCTGTTTTATCGGTGCGTTGCAGGCAAGAAAATTCATCGGACGCGGACCGAATGAAATGATTTTGAGATTCTTCAAGCCCTCAACGGCTCTTGCAATCGGGAGAAAATCGTGTATCATATCGGCACACTCATAAGCATCGCCGACGGGATATTCGGGTATGTAGGCTTTGATGTTGCGCAGCTTGAGATTGTAGCTTGCATTGAGCATACCGCAAAAAGCATCGCCTCTGTCGCCCGTAAGTCTGTTGCTTGCCTCCTCGGCGGCGGCACAGAACATTACCGCACCGTCAAAATGCTTTGCAAGAAGCGTTTCCGATATTTCGGGACCGAAATTGCCTAAATATACGCAAAGTGCGTTGCAGCCTGCTTTTGTTACATCTTCAAGTGCCTTGACCATATGTATTTCGCTTTCGACAATACATATAGGGCACTCGTATATTTCTTTTTCCGAGTATTTTTCGCTGTATGCCTTTACGAGCGCCTTGCGTCTGTTTACGGAAAGGCTCTCGGGGAAGCAGTCTCTCGATACTGCGACGATACCTACTTTGATCTCAGGTATGTTGTTCATTTATTATGTTTCCTTTCTTTGTTATTTGTATTTGTTATACCGCGCTGTCGATTATTGTATCTTCATTTGCACGAAGCTTTATTGCACTTGATCTTTTGCCGGTAAGCTCGAAGCTTCTTTCGTCAGGCTGATATTCGCCGACGTATAGAGTGTATTCGCCTTGCAAAACGCCGAAAACGCCGTTTTCATCCCAAAGAGCAAACGCATCAATGGGGAGTGTTACGGTAACATCAGACTTGCCGTCTTTGGGAACAAATGCTTTTGTAATCTTCTTCAGCTGTGCGTTCGGAGTGCCTTTGCGCTCTGCTTTTACGTATAGCTGAAGCGTTGCAGAGCTATCGTACCTGCCGTTATTCTTTATGCTTATATTTACCGTAACGCCTCTTTGGGTTATCGTATGGGTATCGCATTTTACATCCTCAATATTAAAATCGGTATAGCCAAGACCGTATCCGAACGGATACAGCGGCTTTGAGGTTATATAACGGTAAGTACGATTTTTCATTGAATAATCCTCAAAATCAGGCAGATCTTCATCCGAACGGTAAAATGTAATCGGCAGCCTGCCCTCGGGACTGTATTCGCCGAACAAAAGCTCGGCTACGGCTTTCCCTCCGAGCGCGCCCGGATACCACGCCTGTATTATTGCCGGAATATTTGCATCGGCGTCCCTTAAGTCGATAGCACTGCCTGCAAGCATTACAAGAACTGTCGGCTTTCCCGATTCGTATATTGCTTTTATAATATCGTTTTGTAATCCCGGCAGCTTGAGCCCTACCTTGTCGCCGCTTGCAAACTGATTGCTTTGATCTCCCTCTTCGCCCTCAAGGCAAGCGTCAAGCCCAAAGCAGGCAATTACAACGTCGCTTTTTTCGCATACTGTCTTTACCTCGGAAAGTCTGTCGTTTGCTTCGGCAAGAGACTGCACGCGATCTGCATATAAGTGACAGCCCTCGCTTGCATATACCCTTATATCGGTGTCGCTGAGATAATCCTGTATTCCTTCCGAGACCGTTATGTATCTTGATGCCGTGCCCTCATAATTGCCTATGAGCGCCTTGCGGCTGTCGGCATTCGGACCTATAATGCCTATTGAGCTGATTTTATTTTTATCAAGCGGAAGAATGCGGTTCTCGTTTTTCAAAAGAACGATGCTCTTTCTTGCGGCTTTGAGATTGAGAGCGCGCATTTCGCTTGAATCCACTGCCGAATACGGAATCGATGAATAAGCATTATCCTCGCTCTTATCAAATTCACCGAGCTTGAACCTTGTTGTAAAAAGGCGCACTACCGATTCCGTGATATAATCCTCAGACAGTAATTTGTCCCTGACGGCATCTATAAGGAAAGGATAAGTGCAGCCGCAGTTGAGGTCACAGCCGTTTTTGACGGCAAGCGCCACGGATTCCTCGGGACTGTTTGTTACCATATGGTTCTCGTGGAAATCCTTGATTGCCCAGCAGTCCGACGTCATGTAGCCCGAGAATCCCCATTTTCCTCTTAAAAGATTTGTGAGCAGATATTCGCTTCCACAGCACGGCTCGTCGTTTACTCTGTTGTATGCGCCCATAATGCCCTCAACGTCTGCCTCTTTTATGCAGGCGTAAAATGCGGGAAGATACGTTTCGTACATATCCTGCTTTGATACTTTTGCATCAAACACGTGTCTTAAGGATTCGGGACCCGAATGTACGGCGAAATGCTTTGCACACGCGGCGGCTTTGATATATTTTTCATCATTACCCTGCAAGCCTTTTACAAATGCGACGCCCATTCTCGATGTGAGGTACGGATCCTCACCGTATGTTTCGTGTCCGCGTCCCCAGCGCGGATCTCTGAAAATATTGATGTTGGGCGACCACATTGTAAGTCCCTTGTATAAGCCTGCATCGTTATATTTCTGCTGTTCGTTGAATTTTGCTCTTGCTTCCGTTGATATTGCGCTTGCAATTTCTTCGGTAAGGCTTTCGTCAAATGTTGCCGCAATACCTATTGCCTGCGGAAAAACGGTTGCAATTCCTGCGCGCGCAACGCCGTGCAGAGCTTCATTCCACCAGTTGTATTCTTTTATCCCCAAACGCGGTATCGCGGGTGCGCTGTGAAGCATCTGACTTACTTTTTCTTCAAGTGTCATCCGACTGACGAGCTCTTCGGCGCGTCTGCGGTATTCCGAGAGCGTTTCCTGTTTTATGCTTGACATATTGCTCCTCTTTGCTTTAATATTTGCTGTAATTATTTTAGCACATATTCATTCATAAATCAATATCTGATATATCACAATATATATTTTTATTTTCAGGCACACGCTCAATAGTTACCATGTTACATATTAAAAGGTGGATATGTTCCATTGTGTTGGGAATGCTTTTCTGCTAAACTATACTTAAAGCTTGAGAAAAAGAGAGGAAAACTATTGATATGGAGAGAAAAGTACGTATAGGTGTGTTCGGACTCGGGAGAGGGTGCGACCTTATAGGCTGTTTTATAAATGCAGGTGCCGAGGTTACGGCAATATGTGATTACCGTCCTGCGGCGGTTGCGCGTGCCGTCGAAAAGTATTTTAAGGGCAAAAAGGTAGAGACATTTGACAATTTTGACGACTTCATTGATGCAGATTTTGATGCCGTACTGCTTACGGATTATTTTTGCACTCATGCGGCTAACGCAGTTAAAGCAATGCGCCACGGAAAACACGTCATAAGCGAGACTATTTCAAATGTAACAATGGCCCAGGGCGTGGAGCTTTGCCGAGTAAAGGAAGAAACGGGGAAAACGTATGCGCTTCTTGAAAATTACCCGTATTTTAAGACGAATCTTGAAATGAAGCGGCTGTACGAGGAGGGCACTATGGGAAGCCTTGTATATGCCGAGGGCGAATATGCTCATCCCATGAGCAAGGAGGAACAGAACTCTCTTGCGCCGGGTGAACGTCATTGGCGAAATTGGACGCCGCGAACATATTACATCACGCACGCACTTGCGCCTTTAATGCAAATGACGGGAGCAACGCCTGTGAAGGTGACAGCTATGGCGTCGTTTCAGCCGGAAACGGCAAAGGGCACGGCACTTCACTCGGGAGATGCCGCCGCGATAATCATGTGTCAGACAGACACGAACGCCGTATTCCGCGTAATAGGCTGGGCAAACTACGCCCCACATGGAAATTGGTATAGACTTTGTTGCACAAAGGGCGGAGTTGAAGTCAATCATGAAAACATGAATATTATGCTCTCGTATAACCATTGGTGCGTGCCGGAGGGCAAACAGGCATCGAATATTTACACTGCCGAATGGCCTGACAAAAAGCTCGGCGATATTGCGGACAATTCGGGTCACGGAGGCGGAGACTTCATGGTTATATATGATTTCGTGAAGGCACTTGAAGAAAACAGAGAGCCGTATTGGAATGTTTACCGCGCGACAACGGCTGCTTCCGTTGCGATATTGGCATGGAGAAGCGTATTGAACGGCAATATGGCATATGATGTGCCGGATTTCAGAAATGAAGAGGACAGGAAGAAATACGAATTTGACAATATTACGCCTTTCCCCGATGAAAACGGCAAAGTATCCGTTCCGTGCTCGTCAAAGCCGTATTCGCCGTCTGAGGATGACCTTAATACGGCAAGAGAAATGTGGAAAAGCAAGGATTTCCTGCTGAGATAAAATGAGAAACGGCATATTTTCATTTTGGAGTACGATGAAAATATGCCGTTTTGTTTGTATTGAAAAAAATTACGGTCTGTTATTTGCAGTGACGGCTTTGAGCTTGTCAAGTAAAGCCGCAAAGCGGCTGTTGCCCTCAAGCTGCGAGCCGTATTTTCTTATGATCTCATTCAGGAGCACTTCGGACTCGGTCTCGGAATAATTCTTTGTGCTTCCGTTTATGTCGTCGAAAACCTTATTTACCATAAGTGCCGTGTAATTTGATGATATGCGTGTATCTGCCTTGACAGAATGTTCGGCGGCATTTTCAAGAGAGGCAAGCATACCGTCAAAATCGCCGAGTGCGTGATAGCTTTCTGCCATTTGACTGTATATGCCGGCAACTCTGCAATGGAAAAATCCCAAATTGCCGTCTTTATAAAGCAAATTATAACAATCGAGTGCAAATTGCAATGCTTCAATAGTCTCTGCGGGTGTAAATTTTCCTTTTGTGAGCATTATGGTTGTATTAAGCCATATACTGTCAACGAGATTTTGAATATTTCTCTGACAGTAATTGACTGCTTCATCTCCTTCAAGCAGGTGCGGCATAAGCTGCCCTTCGGTAATGTAACCTGCCGTTTTTGCATATTTTTTTGCGGCTTCGGCATCGTTTTTACAATAATAATGTGTAAAGCACAGTATCTGAACAGCGCCGCATCTGAGCGTGTTATCCGTTGATTCTTCAAGAATACGTTTGCCGTATTCTATTATCTCATCGGCGTATTCAACTGCGTTGTCAATGTTCAGGGCATACATTAATTTGTGGATAACGGATAAGTCGTTCGGGAACTCATGCTTTGCTTTGCGCCACAGTTCAACGGCTTCTTTCGTTTTGCCGGCATTGAGCAGGCGTTGATTTGTTTCATCGTATTCATCCAGCTTTTTCTTCTTTTGAATTTCACCGACTCCGAGCAGGTCGTCAATGCTTATGCCGTAGTAAGATGCAATAGCAGGCAAAAGTGTGATGTCGGGGTACCCCTCACCACGCTCCCACTTGGAAACGGCTTGTACTGTGACTCCCAAATGGCTTGCCAGATCCTCTTGTGTATTTCCTTTTTCTTTACGCAGATTTTTTAATTGCTCGTTTAAGAGTATATTCATAGTATTCCTCCGAAAACAATATTACAAGCGCTTGTTCTGAATATATTATATCAAATGAAATTGATTAATACAATGACTGCTCTGTTAAATTGCAGTTTAATTATTAAACGAATAGTTTAATTGAAGGGGAACAGGCTGCTCATATGCAGTCCGATGCTTTGGCGTAATGTTACACAAGGAAAACTTAAATCAAAAATACGCAAACACCGAAACTTTTTTATGCTGTCTTTTACGGAGAATTTGCAATCACAAAAATATCGGCAGAGAGACTGTTTTCCTCTGCCGATTTGTGTTATAATGATATGGATGATGAAAATGGATAAAGGAAAAGAATTGCCGCAAAGGAAGCATCCTCGTCTTGTCAATTATGATTATGGTTCTGCCGGTGCATATTTTATAACGATATGTACGCAAAACAGAAGGTGTGTTTTATCTCGTATCGTAGGGCGGGGGCTTGCTCCCGCCGAAGCAAGAGGTATGGAATACACCTCATTTGGAAAGATTGCAGAGCAACAGCTGTTATTACTTGAAGAACGATATGAATATTTATCGGTTGACAAATATGTAATTATGCCAAACCACATCCATGTTGTTTTGATTTTAGAGAGCGAAGCGGCGGGAGCAAGCCCCCGCCCTACAATCACAGACATTGTTTGTGCATATAAATCGTTGACAACGAGAGAATGTAAGAATAACGGATTTGACGGAAAATTGTTTCAAACTTCATTTTATGAGCATATAATCCGAGGCAGAGAGGATTATGAAGAAATCGTGAAATACATTTACGAAAACCCGATTTGTTGGTACTATGACGAATTATATACAGAAGGATAGGAGCATGGGCTTTGCTTGAAACCGGCAAAACAGAGAGATAAATAAGAATTTGGAGAGGTGGGAATGGGATATGAGTGAATGGTTTTCAGTTGAAGAAATTGATTCCCAAACATTTGCAATTAACGAATATAAACACTGGGAAGAAACACACTGCTATCTGTTATGTGGTCAGGTAAGTGCAGTCCTAATTGATACCGGGTTGGGCGTTTCCAATATTAGAAAAATTGTAGACAGCTTAACGGAGTTGCCAGTTATGACGATTACAACTCATATTCACTGGGATCACATCGGCGGGCATAAGTATTTTGATAATATCGCTGTACATGAAAATGAAAAGGATTGGCTATCAGTCAAGTTTCCTATACCGCTGCAAGTTGTTAAGAATAATCTGACGAAGGTTCCTTGTGATTTTCCGGCAGAGTTTGATATTGATGCTTATCAGATTTTTCAAGGTGAGCCGCAAAGGATTCTGCACGATGGCGATTGGTTGGATTTAGGCGGACGGGAAATTCAGGTTATCCATACTCCGGGACATTCTCCCGGACACTGTTGTTTTTACGAGCCGGGACGAGAATACCTGTATTCCGGTGATCTGATTTACAAGGGATGCCTTTATGCCTTTTACCCAACCACTGATCCACAGCTTTTCTATCAATCTGTAAAACGGGTGCAGAAATATAAAATAGCAAAGGTTCTACCCGGTCATCATGATGTGGACATTCCTGTATCGTTGATAAACGAAATTGAAGCAGGATTTGCACAATTGGAGAGAAATGGACAGCTCAAACAAGAAAGCGGACTGTTTGAGTTCGGAAATTTCCAAATTCAAATCTGAATAACAAATTCCGCTTTATCAAGCAGAAAGCCCCGGCATATAATGAATAATCTGCCGGGGTTCTATTTGTTTACTGCGGAGCAAAAAAACTCACCTATTTATGAGGACGAATCGTTTGATGATTTCCTAGACAAGAACATCACGCTTTCACATTCGGGATTTTTTGTTGTAATGTTACACAAGGAAAACTTAAATCAAAAATATGCAAAACACCTCTTCACAATTCACTCTTACTTATTACCCGGAATCCCGAATGTGAATTTAGTGAAAAGTGAACAGTGAACAGTGAAAAAGTAAAAATCCCGAACGCTTTTGCATTCGGGATTTTTGAGTTTCCCCAACAATTTCGAACCTTTGCTTACAAGATAGAATATTCTCTTCCAAGCGATCAAAAGCCTACCCTTCTACTATCGGCACCCAATAAACCCCAAGATCATCATCGTTTTCTTGGTTTATAGGCGTTTGGTAAGAAATCATAACCGAATAGGTGTTATCCAGTCGATAATTTGTTTGCGGAAACCATTCTTTCGTGATTTGATTGAACGTCTTTTGCCTTGCATCGGCTCGTGAACTTCCCTTACAAACAAATACAGCCCAGGTCGCCGCAGGAAAATAATAAAGTTCAAAACCATCCAAATGCTCGGAATCACTTGACATATCACGATACAATCCACCACACTTTTGTTTTGTCGAGATCATTCTCAGCTGATTCTCATTCAAATCAGTTTCGCTCCAATAGGTTAATCGATCTGCCTCAACTTTGAGTAATACCTCAAATCCCGGCTGCTTTTCAATTCTGTAATCCATAATATAGCCTCCTCCTAAAATAAATTGAAGTCGTAACGGTGCAAAGGCTTTTAACGTACAACCGCCACGCCGAACTGCAGAAGGAGTAACACCGTGAAAACGCGAGAAGGCTTTGGTAAAGCTATCGTGAGAATCATAACCATACATCAGAGCAATATCGATGATTTTTTCATTTGAAGAAAGGAGCTCCATTCCCGCCTCCGCCAATCTCCGATTCCGAATATATTCACTTACGGGAAAACCGCACAGCATGGAAAATGCTTTTTGAAAATATCCGGAAGACATATAAACATGCGACGCGACATCCTCAATTGAAAAATCATCCTTCAAATGCGATTCCATATAATCGATCGCTTCTTCAATGCTTTCTAACCAATTCATTGCTTTCACCTCCTGTGCTCTTATTTTAGCACACCTATATAATGTATTTCTCGTCATTTTGTGAAATGATTTGTCCAATACACCTTATCACATCAAAAAAATTATACCATAAGAACAATATAAACTCAATATGCCCCCATAAAGTCGCAGGTTCAAGTCCAAAAGGTTCAAGAAAAGGTGCAATGGTGAAAGGGGGTTGTTTTTTACCCCTAAAAACACGAAAAGTCCTTGAAAATCAAGGACTTTTCGTGTTAGGGTGCAAAATTGTTGCACCATTTTGGAGCCGGTTATGGGACTCGAACCCGCAACCTGCTGATTACAAATCAGCTGCTCTACCAATTGAGCTAAGCCGGCAAGATAAATTATGTGTAACCGAAAACTGGCGACCCGGATGAGGCTCGAACTCACGACCTCCAGCGTGACAGGCTGGCGTTCTAACCAACTGAACTACCGGGCCAGGAGTTTTGGTGACCCATCGCAGACTCGAACTGCGGACACCTTGATTAAAAGTCAAGTGCTCTACCGCCTGAGCTAATGGGTCACGTCTCGAATACTGCTATATTATACTCGAAAACCTTTTTTTTGTCAATACCCTTTTTGCAAAAAAATATATTTTATAATACAAACGCTCGGTTAAGCGCAAGGTGTGCCCGATAAATGAAAGCAGACAGCGTGAAAATGTTTTTCGTTTATCGGGCAGGGAACATTTGATTACTTGTTTTGTACTTCGGGTATGTGCCAGATGTTTTCGGCATATTCTCTTACGCTTCTGTCGGCGGCAAAATATCCTGCCGATGCGATATTCATGAGCGCTTTTCTGTTCCAACGGCTCTTCTGAGAATACAGCGCCGTGACGCGCTCGTGAACGTTGCAGTAGGAATCAAAATCGGCAAGGCACATATACGGGTCCGCAATCGAGTTATTTCCCGATATGAGATATTGCTTCATGAAGTCGAATCTTTGTCCCGCAAAGCCCGTACCGAGCATATCTACCGCAGTGCGTATTTTTTCACTTGAATTGTAATACGAGAGCGCGTTGTATCCGCTTCTCCACAGCTCTTCAACGTCCTCAGCGTCAAGTCCGAACAGGAACATATTTTCTTCACCCATGACATCTCTCATTTCAATGTTTGCGCCGTCTAAAGTCGCAACAGTCAGAGCACCGTTTATCATGAATTTCATATTGCTCGTGCCGCTTGCTTCCTTGCCTGCAAGAGAGATCTGTTCGCTTATATCGGCGGCGGGAATGAGATTTTCCGCGAGTGAAACATTATAATTCTCTAAAAATATTACGCGCATTTTGTCTCTGAGCGTAGGCGTTCTTTCTATTTCAGCCGAAATACTGCATATAAGGTGGATTATTTCCTTTGCCATGTGGTAGCTTGGCGCGGCTTTGCCTGCAAATATAAACGTCTGAGGTGTTACGTCGGCATTGGGCGAATTTTTGAGCAGAGAATACATATATATTATTCTGAGCGCGCAAAGGAGCTGTCTTTTGTATTCGTGTATGCGCTTTACCTGTACGTCGAAAATCGATGACGGGTCCACAAGAATATTTGTTTTCTCGGCTATTATTTTCGCAAATTTTACTTTGTTTTCATGCTTTATTTCACCGAGCCTTTGCAAAACGGCGCTGTCGTCGGCATATTTGCGGAAATTTTGAAGCTGTTCGGGGTCTTTTCTGTAATCTGTGCCTATGCACTCATCAAGAAGCTTTGCAAGCCCCGGATTTGAATAGCAAAGCCAACGCCTGTGAGCGATTCCGTTTGTGACGTTTGTGAATTTGTCAGGCTCGTAATCGTAAAAATCCTTGAATACGGATTTTTTGAGTATTTCCGAGTGCAATTTGGAAACACCGTTTACTTTTGAGCTTGCCGCAACGGAAAGATTTGCCATTCTTACATTTGAATACGCTGTAATTGACATTCTTGAGATTCTGTCCCAGTCGTCGGGGCATATTTTCCACAGATCGGCGCAGAAACGTTTATTTATTTCCTGTATTATCATGTATATTCTCGGCAGGCGCAGACGGAAGAGGTCTTCATTCCACGTTTCCAGAGCCTCGGGCATAACCGTATGGTTTGTATAAGAAAACACTTTTTTTGCCGTATCCCATGCTTTTTCCCATGAATATGAGTACACGTCTATAAGAATCCTTATAAGCTCGGGAATACACAGCGCAGGATGCGTGTCGTTAAGGTGTATTGCGACCTTATCCGCAAAATTATCGAGAGTGCCGTAAGCCTTGAGGTGATCGCTTATGATAGTCTGAACAGATGCAGATGCAAGGAAATATTGCTGAGAGAGCCTTAAAAGCTTTCCCTCGGTGTGGTTGTCCGACGGATAGAGCATTTTTGATATTACTTCAGCGTTTGTTTCCTCTTCAAGCGCTTTGACATACTGCCCCTGCGAAAAGAGATTCATATTAAGATTTTTGGGACTTTGCGCTCTCCAGAGCCTCAATATGTTTACGGCTTCGCAGTTATAGCCCGACACCATAAGGTCATAGGGCACTGCCTGTACCTCTTCATAATCCTCATGCTTGAACACGAGACGGCCGTTTTCCCAACCTTGAGTAACGTGTCCGCCGAATTTAACCGTGCAGGCTTTATCCGAGCGCAGTCTCAGCCATGATTCTGCCTTGCCGAGCCATTCGTCGGGCAGCTCTGTCTGCACGCCGTCAAGTATTCTTTGCTTGAAAAAGCGGTATTCGTAACATATCGAAAACCCCGTCACGCTGTATTCTTCCGTTGTGAGCGCGTCCATAAAGCACGCCGCAAGACGTCCCAGACCGCCGTTGCCGAGCGCCGGGTCGGGGTCCTCGTTTATTATGCTTTCAAGAGAAAATCCCATATCGCGAAGCGCGAGTTTATAGTCTTCGAAAAGTCCGAGATTTTCCAGATTGTTTTTCAGCTGAGGACCTATCAAAAATTCAATCGACATATAATATGCTCTTTTTGCGCCCTGCTGTCTGCGCCTTTCTCTGAATGTACTGCTTTTCTGCGTGAGAATATCGCGCACGCTCATAACGACAGCCTTATACATTTGTTCCTGTGTTGCCTCCTGCTCGGTTGCACTGAAGTAGCGCGCGAGCTTGACCGAAATGTTTTCTTTTATTTGCTCAACTCTGTCGGGAGATTTTCCGTTCATAAATGTTCCTCTGTTTTTTGACTGATTTTTGTGCTGTATATCACAAGCCCAGCACCTCATTGTACATTTTTATGTACTCATTGGCAGATGCGTTCCATGAAAAATCGATGTTCATTATTTTCTTTACCAAGCGCACCCATTCTTCCTTGCCGTAATTGTATTGACCTATTGCTTCCCACAGCACGTACAGCATATCATGTGCATTATAATTTGCAAACGTATAGCCGTTTCCTGTATCCGTATCTTTATTATAGTATTTTATTGAGTCAAAAAGACCGCCTGTTTCGCGCACGAGCGGCACTGCACCGTAACGCGAAGCAATCATTTGCGCAAGACCGCACGGCTCACTCTTTGACGGCATGAGGAATATATCCGCCGCCGCGTACATTTTCTTTGAAAATGCTTTGTCAAACCTCAATATCGCTCTGACCTTATCGGGATGTTCGGCTTCGGCAGATTTGAAGAAGTCCTCATACTGCTTTTCGCCCGTGCCGAGCACCGCAAACTGCACGTCTGCTTTGAGGAGATCGTGCATAACGCACGTGACGAGGTCTATTCCTTTGTGCGAAGCAAGCCTTGATATCATGACTATGAGAGGCACATCGGCACGCTCCGGCAGTGCAAGCTCTTTTTGCAACAGACGCTTGTTTTCGGCCTTGCCCTCGAGCGTGTTGCTGTTGTATTTTACGTACAGATCGTTGTCAAGCTCGGGATTGTAATATTTATCGTCTATGCCGTTTAATATTCCGCGTATTTTGTCCTTATTCGGACACAGTATGAAATGCAGACCGCTTGAGTATTGGGGCGTCTGTATTTCTTGTGCATACTTTGGACTTACCGTGCTTAAAATGTCACAGCATTGTATTGCACCCTTTGTGAGGTTTATTGCACCGTTGTACTCAACAAGACTTGAATATTCTCCAGGTATTCCGAATACGTCGTAAAGTATTGACATATCGTATATGCCTTGATAGTCTATATTGTGTATTGTGTGTATCGATTTTATGCGGTTGTATCTTTCGTCGGCTGAAAATGCCGTTTTCAGATATACCGAGCATAACGCCGATTGCCAGTCGTTAGTATGCAGTATGTCAGGAAAGAACTTTATTGCCGGCAGCATCTCAAGTATCGCACGGCTGAAAAAGGCATACCGCTCTCCGTCGTCAAAACTGCCGTACATCGATTCTCTCTTGAAATAGTATTCGTTGTCTATGAAGTAAAATATTACTCCGCCGTAAGTTAACTTGTAAACTCCGCAGTATTGGTTCCTCCATGAAAGCGGTACCTCAATCTCGCATACAAGCTGCATTTTGTCGCGGTATTCTTGCTTTATTGAACTATATAGCGGCATTGCTACCCTTATGTTCATGCCTTTCTTCTTTAGCGCCGCAGGTAGTGACCCCGCAACGTCTCCTAACCCTCCCGTTGCCGCAAACGGTAGTGCCTCGCTCGTTATGTATAATATCTTCGTGCGCTGTTTTTCCATAATATTGAAATCTCCTTTTGTTTTTTGTTTTTGGGGACTTTTGAAAGAAGCCAGTAATAATCTCTTCGAGATTATTACGCAAGCCCGAAAACTTTAAAACGCTTCGCGGTTTACACATCTTCCCGCCGAGAGTATGGCGGCAAGATGTGCATTGAATTTACACCTCTTTTTCGGGGTTTTTTTCTTGGGAGCTTTTGAAAAGCTCCCAAACCCGAAAACTTTAAAACGCTTTGCGGTTTACACATCTTCCCGCCGAGAGTATGGCGGCAAGATGTGTATTGAATTTACACCTCTTTTTCGGGTTTTGAGTGCACCTTAATATAAGAAAGAAACGTAAACTTAATGGCAATCTGACTTGACGATCATCGGCAAGGCAGATTGTCAACTGCAACGCAGTTTAAAGTTTCGCACAAGCCTTTTCAAAGGCTTGGCGGGGTACGGGCGGCAGCCCGAAAAAATCAAATCATTGTGCCTTTATCAATGTAAACAGGATTTTCTTTTGTACCGGATGTTTTACCGCCATCGCGGAAGACGACGCGTTTATCAGCGACGGTGAAGTCGACTGAAGCGTTTTCGCCGACGTATGTATCCTGGAAGAGGATTGAATTTCTTACAACGGCGTTTCTGCTTACCTTTACGCCGCGGAAGAGAATACAATTTTCAACGGTACCCTGTATTGTACAATTATCGGCTATGAGCGAATTACTTGCGCTTGCGGTAGTGCTGTAACTTGTCGGTGCGGAGTTATGCACTTTTGTGAAGATTGCTCTACCGGGCACATTAAACAGCTCCTCCATATACTGCTGATTATTAAGAATATCCATGCTTGCGGAGAAGTATTCTTTGAACGAGCTCATAGACGCCACGAATCCGTTATACTCATATATTCTGAAATCCATTATATCTTTATTCTTCATAATAATATCTCGGTTAAAGCTTGTATAATTATGAGCGATAGCTTCAAGGAGCATACTATTGAGGAATTTACGGCTCATTACCATAACGTTCATGTTTATATAATTATAGCCGGTATGATTTTTAGGATGAATTATCATATTTGTGAGGCGGCCGTTTTCGTCTGCTTCAATCATAACACCGTTATGAGATTCGCGCGATGTAAAGTCGATATGTTTTGCAACGAGAGTTATATCTGCGCCCGTTTTAATATGAGTATTTATCACGTCATTGAGGTCCATATTACATATTACGTCGCAGTCGGAGAGGACGACGTAATCCTGTTTTATCTGTTGGAGAGAATGGTGTACGCTTTTGAGTGCCTCCATTCTCGAATTATAGAGAGTATTTACGTTATTTGCGTAAGCTGTTATATAAGGCGGAAGTATTTTTATACCGCCCGAGTGAAGAGCGAGGTCCCAATCTTTACCGGAGCCTATATGCTCCATAAGTGAGTGGTAATTATAATGGGTTATTACTTTAATATCCGTGATACCCGCGTGAACCATATTCGAAAGCGGAAAATCAACGAATCTGTATCTGCACATAAACGGTATCGAAGCCATTGTTCTTGTGCCTGTCAGTTCCGCTATGTTTCTGTCATGTAAGTTTGAAAAAATAATACCTGCTGCCGACATACTGTTACCTCCTTTGTTTTGACCTTATATTAAATGTGTGCGAGAGTGTTTGCGTTAATCATTTCAGAGCCTTTTATGACTGTCCCGTCGAGAATATCAAGTCCGCTGCCGAGCACGGCAATGCCTGCACCGCTTGATACGGGTTCGCCTATGATACATTCCGAGCCGATCTTTGTATCCGTATCGACTATTGAATATTCCACAACGGCTCCGCTTGCAATTTCAACTCCGCTCATAATAACGCTGTCTTTTACGACTGCTCCCTTTGCGATCTTGACTCCGTTGAAAAGGACGGAGTTTTCAACAGTGCCGTAAATTCTGCAGCCTTCAGTGACGATTGAATTCTTTATTACCGCGCCTTCACCGACAAAGTGCGGCGGATTTGCATAATTCCTCGAATAAATGCGCCATGAACGGTCATTGAGTCTGAATGCGGGGGAGTCGCCGAGAAGATCCATATTGGCACTCCACAAGCTGTTTATAGTTCCTACGTCCTTCCAGTACCCGTCAAACGGATAAGCATACATTGCCATACCGTCGCCGAGCATATTGGGGATTATGTTTTTGCCGAAATCGTTTGATGAAAGAGGGTCCTCTTCGTCGCGACGGAGATAATCAAGCAATACACTTGTCGTGAATATGTAAATACCCATTGACGCCTTTGTGCTCTTCGGATGCTGCGGCTTTTCTTCAAATTCATATATTTTTTCCGAGCCGTCATCAAGCGTATTCATTATGCCGAAGCGGCTTGCCTGGTCCATCGGAACGTCTATTACAGCTATCGTGCAGTCGGCGTTTTTCTGCTTGTGGTATTGGAGCATGGCGTTGTAATTCATTTTATATATGTGGTCGCCCGAAAGTATGAGTACATATTCGGGGCCATAGCTTTCTATGAAGTTGATGTTCTGATATATTGCGTTTGCCGTACCCTTATACCAATTTGCGCTTTTCTTGCCCTGATAAGGTGGAAGAATCGAAACGCCTCCGTATGTGCGGTCGAGGTCCCAAGGCTGACCGTTGCCTATGTATTCGTTAAGCTCGAGAGGCTGATACTGCGTGAGAACGCCTACGGTGTCTATGCCTGAATTAATACAGTTTGAAAGAGGAAAATCGATAATTCTGTATTTCCCTCCGAAAGGAACCGCCGGTTTGGCATTTTGCTCTGTGAGCGTATAAAGTCTGCTTCCCTGACCGCCTGCAAGAAGCATTGCGATACATTCTTTTTTATATTGTCTGCGCATGAATTTTCCTCCTTGTTATATTTTTATATGTTTTTACAAAATGTTTTCAATGAGCTCCGTCTGTACGGACATCATCGTTATTTATTTAATTATACAACAACAACGCGGATTTTTCAACGCGGGATTTTATTAAATATGCGTAAAATATATAATATTGTTTGGATAAATAAATTTTACACTGCATGAATAAATTGAGATTGACAAATATATAGGCTGATGCTATAATAAAATTACGTGACCGAAAAGTACAGTACCGAATATACATAAAAATTCAAATATGTGTGCAAAAGTCGGGGAAAAACGGTCAACTCGGGAGAGCATCAAACGGGAATACCGCACGGATTTTTTCGAATACTCCCGAGCAAAATAACTATGGAACGGAGACAGGTTATGAACGGATTTTGGATATGCGCCGATGAGACGCCCTCAAAGACGCAGATGTATTGCTTTGAACATAAATTCACTGCAAAAGACGGCGCCGAAATGAAGGCAAGCGTATGTGCTGACAGCAGATACAAGCTTTATGTGAATGACGAGCTCGTGTGCGACGGACCGTGCAGAGGCTCGCAGTATATTCGTTACTATGAAGAACCCGATATTACACCGTACCTTAAGGCGGGCGAAAATACAATACGTGCAGAGGTAATATTCCTGACTGAAAACGTATTTATATCCGTATTCAGGGAGCATCGCCCAGCGTTGTGGTTCAACGGAATATTAAACGAGAACGGTCAGACGAGACAGATTTATTCGGATGAAAGCTGGACGTGCCGCAGACTCGATTCGATAGTATTCAGCACGCCGCCGGGAATGATGACTTCAATACCTCCCGCTGAATTTGTTTCGGGTGAGGACAGCTACACATCAATACCCGTAAGACGTATGTATGAACCGAATATAGAGAACGGTTGCTTTAATCCGTGGGGCGGCAGAGAGCTGTACCCGCTCGGCAAAAGAATTATTCCGTTTTTGAAGCCGGGTGCAAGAAAACCGTTTACCGTTTCAAAGCAGGATACGGGCTTGATTGACCTTGATGCAGGCGTTTATACGACGTCGCTTGTAGACCTTTGCTTTGAGGGCAAAAAGGGAACTAAGCTTTACATAAAGTATTCCGAGTGCTATCAGGGCGAGGACGGAGAAAAACGTATGCGCGATGACAGCACGGGTACGCTTAACGGCTATCAGGATATTATCGTTCTTACGGGAAAGCCGCAAACATATTCAACATTTTTCTTCCGAGCATTCAGATACGTCCGTCTTGAATTTGAGGACAAGGAAATGACCTTTGACATTGAAAAGTCGGGTTACAGAGAGTATTTCTATCCGCTTGATGAGGACGGCTCATTCAAGTGCAGTGACGAGCGCCTCAATCGCATATGGGATATTTCAAGGAATACCGTAAAATGCTGTATGCACGAGCTTTTTGTTGACTGCCCGTATTACGAGCAGCAGCAGTACGGAATGGACAGCGCACTTGAAATAATGTTCTCACTGCGTATGTCTTCGGATACGCGCCTTATAAAGAAAGCCATAACGGACTTTGTACATTCACAGCTTCCCGACGGAATGCTTCAGGCAAATTTCCCATCAACAAGCGTGCAGGTAATTCCCACGTTCTCGCTTTATTGGTTGCTCATGCTCAGAGAATATCTCCGTTATTGCGGCGATGTAAGGTTTGTAAGAAGCCTCACGGGTACTGTGGATAAGGTTCTTCAGGCGTTTGACAATCTTATAAACGAGGACGGTCTTGTAGGACCGACACATTATTGGCCGTATACGGATTGGGTGCCGAAGTGGTATTGCGGTGTTCCGGAGGGCGGCAGACAAGAGCCTCTTACGGTATATTGCCTTATTTATGCGACAGCACTCGGCGCGGCAGAGGAGATATGCTCTGCTGTCGGAAGAGAAGCGCTTGCAAAGGAATATGCAAAACGCCGTGATGCAATGATCAAAGCCGTAAACGAAAAGTGCTTTGATGCTGAGGCTCAAATGTACCGCGATACGCCGACAAGACGCGATTTCAGCGAGCATACGGCGCTGTGGGCAGTGCTTTCGGGAGCTGTCAAGGGAGAAAAAGCAACAAAGCTTATGGAAAAGGTAATGAACGAGGATGTTTCAAGATGCACATTCTCCATGAATTACTATATGTTCCGCGCGCTTGAAAAGGCGGATTGCTACAAATATTCAGACAGACTTATGGCAGGCTGGCAGAAAATGCTTGATTTGCACTGCACAACGTGGTGCGAGGCTCCGGATAAGCCGAGGAGTGAATGTCACGGCTGGTCGAGCGCACCTATTTATGAGATGTCGGCATTGACGCTCGGTGTTTGCCCGACAGCCGATGGATTTAAGAGCGTAAGAATAAAGCCTGTAACGGGCAAGCTTGAATGGGCAAAGGGAACTGTTCCGACGCCTTACGGTGTTATCGGAGTTGAGTGGAAAAAGCAAAACGGGAAATTTATACTTGACGCAGTAATTCCGGAGGCGATAAATATGCCGGTAACGGTAATACTTGAGGGCAAGGAGCCTGTTTGTGTGAATGAACATAAGATCCATATTGAGGCTTGATTAAAAAACAAATGCGCTTTGTGAAGGCTTTCCAAAGCGCATTTTTTGTTTTGCGTGGCAATGGGACTTCCCATTATTGCCGATAAAAGCATGATTTTTGCCGAAACGGATTTTTATGGAAATATTATGATGAAAAAATACGGATTATATATATGATTGACTTTTTTTGTCAACAATGATATAATAACCTCAAAATAACAAAACAAAAAAGGCTCTGCCGCGTTAAGCATTGGCACAAGGGGAAGTAAAGTTGCGACAGGGTTTTTTTATTATCAAAGATAAGTCAAAGCGGTATCGGGAAGCATTTAACGGGACGCGATATTACTTTGGGCAAGGAGGGAATAATGTTAAATTCACCTGTTTTAGTTGTATTGGCGGCAGGTATGGGGAGCCGATACGGAGGCTTGAAGCAGATAGACAAAATGGACGAGTACGGCAACACGCTTATTAATTTTTCATTGTACGATGCTTATAAGGCGGGGTTCAGAGACGTACTTTTTATTATCAGGCATGACATAAAGGATGACTTTATGGCGGTAATGGGTGATAAGCTCGGCAAATTCGATAACGTTGACTACGTTTATCAGGACCTTGACAATTTGCCGTCGGGAATTGAAATACCGTTAGGGCGCACAAAGCCTTACGGCACGACGCACGCACTGTTCTGTTCAGCCGAAAAGCTTAAAGGTAAGCAGTTCATAACGATAAATGCAGACGATTTTTACGGCTACGGCTCGTATGAGCTTGCGTACAAATTTTTGGCAGAGGAAAAAGCACCCGATACTCACGCTATAATAGGCTATGAAATTGCAGGCACGCTGAGCAAAAGCGGATACGTTTCAAGAGGCGTGTGCATTACGGATAAGGACTCAAATCTCGTGAGAATCGATGAGCGAAAGAAAATCAAGCTTATCGACGGGGAAGGGTATTTTACTCTCGATGACGGCAAAACATTCAACGCTATTCCTCATGAGGCTGTTTCTTCCATGAATATGTGGGCGTTCAACAGGAATTTTATAGATGAGCTTGAAAGAAGCTTCCCGGAAAGACTTAAAAACGGTCTTGAAGAGCAGCCTCTGAAGTTTGAGGAGACGATTACGGATGCCGTCAAGCTTATGATTGAAAAAGAACAGGCAAAGGTAAAGGTAGTGCCTACGGCAGAAACGTGGTTCGGCGTTACGTATCATGAGGATAAACCAATGGTAAAGGCGTCGATAGATAAGCTGCGTGCCGAAGGCAAATACCCGGACAAGCTATATTAATATAAAACACAGGAGATGAAAAACGGAATGCTTGGTTTGCCAATAATATATTTACTTATTCTTTCGTTTGTATTCTGCGTTATCGCGTACATAACGAACAGCCTTTTTGCAAAGAAAATTTCTTCGACAGGATCGGATTATTATTTTTTCATGATGGTCCAGGCGTTAGTCTGCGGCACTACAATACTTATTATCTCGGGTGGGATCAGTAAGGTATCATCATTTTCGATACTGTTCGGTGTACTTTTCGGAGCTGTTTGTACGTTCCAGACGCTTACTTACCTCAAAGCACTTTCAATAGGACCTTTCTCATACACGACTGTCATGGTGTCGCTTTCAACTGTAATTCCGACATTGAGCGGACTGTTCTGGGGCGAGACAATTTCCGTGGCACAGATTATAGGTATTGTGCTTATGATAATTTGTATTGCGCTTTCACCCGAGAAAAAAGAGGGCGCGGATGCAAAAAAAGCATCAACAAAATGGCTTGTGCTTTCGCTTGTGTCGACTGTCTTAAACGGCACTATCGGAGTTTTGCAGAAGATTCATCAGACCTCCGAGCACAGGGATGAGTCGCCCGTATTCCTTATTTCCGCTTTCTCGGTAATGATAATAATTGTGGTATCTATTCTCATAGCACGCAAGATAAAATACAAGGACTCCGGTGACGCAAAAATATCGTTCAGATTCAAGCTGTCGCACATACTCATATTGCTCGGCTCGGGCGTTGCGCTCGGCGTAAGCCACGTTGTAAATCTGTTCCTTTCGGGACAATTGCCTGCGGCTGTGCTGTTCCCGATAATAAACATTTGCCCGCTTGTGCTGACAACCTTGGCGGCAACCGTCATATTCCGCGAGAAGCTTTCGGTTAAACGCTGGATAGGGCTTGCAATCGGAATACTCGCGGTGCTTTTCGTCGGAGGCGTTATACCGTTCTGATAAATTTGATTTTGATAAGGGACTGTACTCTCAAAATGAGATGCAGTCTTTTTTTTATATACCGAATCTCAAAATATGCTCTTTTGGCGCGATATTACCGAAATATGTTGCAATTTTTCGGTAAATACTGTATAATTAATACATAAGCCGGCAATGCCGGAGCAGAAAGGGGAACAGTAATAATGAAAATAGCTGCCATTATATCGGAATACAATCCGTTTACCTCCGGGCACGCCTATCACATCCGGGAAACAAAAGCGCTTACCCATGCGGACGCGGTAGTCTGCATAATGTCGGGAAATTTTGTTCAGCGCGGTGAGCCGGCTATGTTTGATAAGCAGTTCCGAACAAGACTCGCTCTTGAAGGCGGAGCAGACGTCGTTTTTGAATTGCCGACGCTTTTTGCGCTTCAGACGGCAGAGCTTTTTGCTTTCGGCGCGGTGAAAATACTCGATTCCCTCGGCTGCATGGATTACCTTTCGTTCGGTACGGAAAGCGAGATGTCTTTTCTGCTCAAAATAGCTTCTCTTCTTGCCGATGAACCGTACAGCTTCAAAAAAGAACTGAACAGGAATCTTGACGACAAACAGCCTTTTGCTCAGGCAAGAAGCAATGCCATTGCAAAATATTTCAATCTTTCGGAAGAGGAAAAATTATCCCTTTCTCTTCCCAATTCGATTCTTGCAATAGAATACATAAAAAAGCTCATGCAGTTTGAAAGTACGATACAGCCCGTATCTATACACAGAGTAGGAGCCGCATACCGCGACGAAACAACATATTCAGATTATATGTCCGCAACGGCACTCAGAAAGGCCATAAAAGAGGGCAATTTTGCCTCTGCCGCCAAAACTTTGCCCGCAAAAATATCAAAAATGCTGTCTCAGCAGACAAAGTGGGCGGACAACAACGACTTTTTTCGAGCAATAAGATACGCTTTGCTTCGTTCGGATGCCGCTTCGCTGAAAAAAATATCGGGAATTACGGAGGGACTTGAAAATTCATTTGTTTCGGGTCAATTTGCCGCAACATTTGATGAGCTTGTTGAAAATGTGCACTCAAAGCGCTATACGAAGACGTCGATACAGCGCATGATATATAATATTCTACTCGGAATTACGACGGAAAACATTGAATACTGCAAAAAAAACACAGACACGCATTATGCAAGGGTTCTCGGCTTCCGACAGGAATCATCGGGCGTAATAAAATACATATCCGAGCATTCGTCTATTCCGATTATTACAAATGTTCCCGCATATAAAAAGTCTATACCCGATACGACGATGTTTGACAAGGATATACTTGCAAGCGATGTTTATCAGTTATGTACCGGTCTGCCTGCATCGGGAAGCAGACCTGATTTCAAGCTCGTACCTATAATACGCGGAAATGATTTTCCTGAGCTTAGTTGACAATATATTCGGAAGAATACGCGCTCTTAATTAATGTTCACGACAATTTTGTGCGTTTTGCCGTCATCGATAAGCGTTATTTCTCCGTCGGGGCATTCTTTGCCGTCAAGTAAACAGCCATTGCCCTCCGAACAGATCACGTCAATAATATATTTTGTTTTTTCGCTTCCGTTTTCGCGGTGATATTCCACTCTGAACGGAAGCATATCCTTTTCAACGACAGGATTTACTCTTATCTTGTCGTTTTTTATTTTTATACCGAGTATATTTTCAAGTATGGTCTTATACATCCATGCCGCAGAGCCCGTATACCACGTCCAACCGCCCATGCCCACATTTGTGCTTGCGGAATATACGTCCGCCGCGACAACGTAAGGCTCCACCTTGTAATTTTCAGCCTGTTCTTTTGTGAGGGCATGATTTACGGGATTCAGCATTTTCAGTATGCGCATTGCTTTTGCCGCTTCGCCGCGCATTGCAAAAGCTGTGACGAGCCATATTGCACCGTGTGTATATTGTCCGCCGTTTTCTCTTATGCCGCATTTGTATGCTTTTATATATCCCGGATTGCGGTCGGTATCCTTGAAGGGCGGCCAAAACAGCTTTACGATTCCGTTTTTTTCATCAACAAGATATTTTTCGGCAGACTCGAGAGCTTCTTTTATCTGCTCATTCGGAGTTATATCGGCAATTGCCGCCCATGCTTGCGCAATAATATCTATTTTGCATTCATCACATTCGATACTTCCGATGGGCGCACCGTCGTCATAATATGCGCGCCTGTACCATTTGCCGTCCCATGCGCTCTGCTTTATACCTCTTTCAAGCATATTGCAGGCTTCGGCAAGAAATTTCATGTCATCCGTTTTATTGAAATATCCGCACACCTTTATAAAACCCCGAATTACATAGTGTATAAAGAATGCGAGCCATACGCTTTCTCCCTTGCCGTTTTCTCCGATTTTATCAAAGCCATCGTTCCAGTCGCCCGTTCCTATGAGAGGAAGTCCGTGAGGACCTATCCGGAGTGATTTTTTGAGAGCAAGCATACAGTGCTCGTATAAGGACGCTGTGTTGTCCGAAAAGTATGCTTTTCCGAAGCTTGAATTTTTACCCTCTTTTATTTCCTGACCTCTCACAAAAGGCACCTGCTCGTTAAATATTTCCATATCGCCGCTGAATTGTGCGTATTCAGAGCTTACGTACGGAAGAAACACGAGGTCGTCGGATATTTTTGTTCTTATTCCGTACCCTGTTGCTTCATGCCACCAATGCCTTACGTCGCCCTCCTCAAACTGCTGACGAGCCGCACGGAGAATATGCGTTTTTGCTTCGTTTTTGTCGCAGTACATGAATGCGAGCACATCCTGAAGCTGGTCGCGGAAGCCGTACGCACCCGAGCACTGATAAAACGATGTTTTTGCATGATATCTGCATACGTAAGCCTGATACATAAGAAAATTATTGAACAGCATATCAAGAGCCTTGTCGTTTGTCGTGATCTTAAAAGGCCTCGTAAGAGATGAATAATGCAAAGCTACGTCGTTAAGAAGCTTTTTTGCTTTTTGGGGAGATGAATATTTATTTTTAAGCCTTTGTATATCCTGTACGCTTTCAGCTCCGCCTAAAAGCAGCACGACTGTCCCTGTGCAATGAGGCTTTATTTCAACAGATGTTTTCAATACGATGCAGTCTGCACAAACGCGCTCGCCCGAAGCTCTCCATGACGAATAGTCAAGAGCTTTTGGGTGAGAAAATCCGCCTGTTCTGCCGAAAAAGTCTGATTTTCTCGATAAAACCGCCTCAAGCTCTCCCGTACAGCCTGCAAACATAAATCCGTTTTCGGGAATATTCATGTTTTCGGCGTATACAATGCCGCTTGCTTTGCGTACTGTGAGTGCGATATTGTCAGGCACGGCAGATACGGCCGGTGAAAGATTGCATTCGGCATAATAATAAACGGACAGCTTTTTGCTTATATCGCTTTCGTTTTTAATTTCGAGTAAGGAAACCTTAACACTGTCCGACGGCGGTACGAAAACGGTTTTTGTAACGCCAAGCTTATTTGCACTATGGCGGTATACCGCGTACCCCAAGCCGTATGAAACCGTATATTGTCCCGTACCGTCCACAATTCTTGCAGGATTGATATATTGCATTGTCGAATCGTCCTTGATGTACACAGCCTCGGCAGGAACGTCGCTTACAGGGTCGTTGCACCATGAGGTGAGCTTGTTTTCTCTGCTGTTTTTATACCACGTATATCCACCCGCGCTTTCCGTGACGACAGTGCCGAAATCGGCGTTTGCAATTACATTGCTCCACGGGGCAGGCGTGTTTTGACCGTTGTCAAGCAGTATTGTATATTCGCTTTTTGCTTCGTTGAAGCCGCCGTATCCGTTGAAGAACACAAGCTTTGGCAATATCTCTTCATTTTTAGAGGTATCTTTCCTTATAAGCTTCGGCAGTATGGCAATATTTTCTTTTTTTATGCACTTGTCTTCAAAAAATATTTGAGCGTATATCTGCGCCTCGCTTCCGTACACCGAGACAGCCGCGCTTTGAGCTATAACAGCGCACTCGTGAGGATTCAGTTCACTCTTCAGAATGAATATTCCACCCTTTTTGCCTATCATATCGCGGCATGACGACGTGGATACTATACTGTACACTTCGTCGTAATTACTTTTGTGGTATCCGTCGTCACCTGTTATCAATACGAGGTCAGCCTTGACGTTCCCGGAAGATATATATTCATATGCGCTGAGGATAAGCTTCAGTCCGCTTTTTTCCGCTCCCGATGTTTTGCAGCATATTATAGGCAGGTCACCGGAAATTCCGAACTGCCACAAAAGTGTTTTTGCGCAAGGGACAGCTTTTGTTCTGAATGCTTTTTGATAATACAATGAGCTCAATATGCTGTTTGCGAGCCTGAAGCGCTTTGAATCTATCCTCTTGTACTGCATCGATATTTTCGAATGCTCAAATGCAAGCTCAAACGCTCTTGCGCAGTTGTCGGGATTTGCGTAATGCTCGGTGATATTGAGAATATCCGAGTAATTGTCCGAATACGCAAGGATATAGTCTATCTGAGCGCTTTCGCCCTGAGCAAGACTAAGCTGTACGGCGAGTGACGCGCACGGTGAAAGAGTGCTTCTGCTTAGTGAGTCATAATCAAAGCTTCGGCTGAAAAACGCGGGATTTGATGATGTTTTGTTACGACCTATAAAGTCGTAGCGTGACGTTATGGGCAAAATAGCTTTGGATTTCGGGCACACAGCCATAACGGCGGCAAACTGCTTTGATTTTTCGTCCGTTCGCGGTGTTCGCTGAGTTACTATGGCATTGTTATCGCTGAGGTACCTGCTTTCCACAAACATATCCGAGTATGCGGGATGAGAGTAGCTTTCTTCGAGAGTCTCAAGCGCAGGCTCAAAATAGTCGGCAACTGTAAGCTTTTTTGTTCTGCTGTGAGTGTTTTTTATACGCAGTCTGAATACTGCGGCATTTCTGTCGGGGCATACAGTTATATTGAGATTACTTTCAATTCCGCGCACCTTTCCGACAAACGTTATGCTGTCGGGCTTGAACGTCACGCTGTTGTATGAGCTTTTGCCGTAAACGGGAGAAGGCGTTACCGAATAAGCAAAGCCGCTTTCTTCGTCTTTTATGAAAATAAAATGACCGTACTGTTCTGCAATTTCGTCACTTTTCCATTTATTGAGAACTATATCGCCTGCAAAGGCTATGTTTGAACCGGAATTGCTTATGACCATACTCAATGAGCCGTTTGTGAGCATTGAGCAGTGGGGATGCTGAGTGATGCCGTTAAAGCTTTCCTCAATGTTTTTTGCATAAATATCGGGAGATTTATCTATTGTCTGTCTGGGGACTGCGTCAGGCTGAACAACGCTCGGCAGTTTTTCCTGAAGCAGTATTTCGCCTGCTTTTACCTCGGGAGCGCTGTGAAAAAGATTTATCATGCAGTCTTTTTTCAGACAGTTTGCGGCGGCAATTAGGCTCATGCCTTCATGATGCGCCATGAATGACTTTATTATATTGTCGGAGTCACCGGACATATCCACAGCCTCGTAAAAACCGTATCTCGAGCACATTCCGGATTGCCTGAGCCTTTTCAGATTTTTTGCGGCCTTTTCGGGCGCAAACGGAAGTGCGAGGGCTGTGGCATAAGGTGCCACTACATATTCGCCCGTTTTTGTGTGGCGCACAGCCGCATACGGTATTCCGAACGCCTTGTACTGATAGTATTTGTCGCCGTCAAAATGCCAATAGCCCGATTCGGAAATACCCCACGGGCGCTTTACCTTCCTTGCATAGCGCATCTGTTCCTCGATGATACCGTCAAATGCGTTGCTCCACAGCGTATTGCCGTAAGTTTTGAGCAATAAAGCCGGCATTAGATATTCAAACATCGAGCCGCTCCACGATTTTAATATATAACGTCCGCTCCGTTTTACGACTATTCGGGAGAGGCGTTGCCAATGTTTTATTCCGACCTCGCCCGATATTAACGCATAAAAGCTTGTCTGCCTTGCTTCGGAGGCAAACATATCGTATGCGTATTCGGAGAGCTTTTGCGCTTCAACGTCAAAGCCTACCGAAAACAAGTCCTTTTTCTCATCGTAAAGCAGTGAGAAATCCATGTTTTTGAGAATCGATTGTACGGACGATATGCTTTCGTTCAGCTTTATGAGTATTTCGGCGTCGGTAACGGTATCCTTGTATTTGCAAAGCGCCTGCCTTACCGCAACAAGACAGCAGGCAAGATTTCCGTTGTCTGCGCTCGAGACAAACATAGGGTGGAGGGGCTTTAGCGTTGTTATGTCGTACCAATTGTAAGGATGACCGTTCCACTTTTCGAGCTTGTCAAGCGTGGCAATTGATTTTGAAAGCATGAGAACCGCTTCCTTATCGCTTAAAAAGCCAAGCTCTTCTGCCGCGACACAGCCGCAAAGCATCATGCCTATATTTGTAGGCGACGTGCGCATGACGGCACCCTTGTACGGCTCCTCCTGGAAATTGTCCGGCGGCAGATAATGCGTTTGCTCCGTACACAGCTCTTTGAAATAATTCCATGCGCCTTTTGCCGTAAATTCAATGATCTCTTCCGCTTCGGCAGAAAGATTTGTCTCTTTTTCCTTTTTTGCTCGGCTTAATCTGTATACCGCAAACGGCGCAAGCATGAATGCTCCACCGATGAGCGCCTCAAGAAGTCTTGACGATATGAGAGCCGAAATGAAAAGTGCGACCCCGAACAATGCCGAATATAGCATCACATTATAATATGAACGGAGACTGCCTTTGTTTGAGCTTTCCGATTGCATTGCCGTCTGCCATTCGAGGAGCTTTTTCTTTGATTTGAGCCGCGCAATAGTCCTTATGACGGCATCGATATTGTTGAACGCGCAATCTGCCGCAAGGAGCATATTCAGAATAGCCCTTGTGAAAACATCAAAGCTGATCCTTTTATGCTCGTTTTGCGTTATTTTAAGCCATAAAACACTCAAAAGCTCAAAAATACACGGCAATACCGACTGTAAACCATACAGTATGACTGCAGACAGGAATATTTCTTTGATGAATATGCCTATTATGAGAAGCAGACATATTGCAGGCTCTGTAAGTGTTCTTAAGAGGTTTTCATATATTTTATATTTGGTTGTTCCGTCAAGATAATTGTATATTCGTTTCCCCGCGCTGTTTCTTGTTATAGGCATAAGATACGGCAAGAGCTGCCAATCGCCGCGCATCCACCTGTGAGCACGCTTCCTGTAAGAAATGTAATTTGACGGCACATCGTCAACAAAAACAACGTCCGAAACATACCCCGAGCGAAGATAACCGCCCTCTATCATATCGTGGCTGAGTATGGCATTTTCGGGGAATCTGCCGTCTATTACGTCACAGAAAACCTTGGAATCGTATATGCCTTTGCCTGCAAAGCTCCCTTTACCGAATATATCCTGATATATTTCGGAAACACTGTTTATATACGGCTCGCTTCCGGCGCTCCCTGCCATGAGCATTGAAAAACGTGTTTTCAGTGCCGAAGTGAGGCTTGTATCCATTCTCGGCTGAAGTATTCCGCGTCCCGATTTTACGGTAGCGGTTGCGGGGTCGAAAACGGGCCTGTTCAGAGGATGATCAGCTGTACCGACGAGAGCAAAAGCACTGCCTATGGGCATTTTTGTGTCGGCATCAAGTGTGATGACATATTTCGAGCCTACAATGCTTTCTATTCCCGCACTCGCAAAGCAGAAATCCTTTGTGTTGCCGCTTTGAAGGAATCTGTTGAACTGAATTACAGCACCGCGCTTGCGCTCCCAGCCGAACCAGCGGTTCTGGCTTTCGTTGAATTGCCTGTCTCTGTGCATATAAAAGAATATGCGCTTGCCGTATTTGACGTTCAGTGCGTTTATTTTGCTGTTTGTGAATGCTTTTATCTGTTCGTCGTCCACATTTTTGCCGCAGTCGGAATCGGCAAAGTCTCCGAGCAGTACGAATGATATATTATCACTTTTGTTGGAGATATAGTTGATCTCCATATTTTCCGCAAGAAGCTCTGCCTGCGCCGTATTTACGATAAGCGCCGGAGTGACAACGACTGTTGAGCATTCCTTTGGAATGCCCTTTTCAAAATCAAGCCTCAAAAAACGTGTCGGCTTTACAAGCTTTGAGGCAATGAAATTCACAAGGACAAGCGCCACGGCGCGGCACGGTATATACATTATAAATGCCGAAATGATAAACAGCACCGTGTTTATGCCGCTTTTGCCGAGCAGGCCGAGCGATATGCCGAATATCATGAATGTGACGGAATAAAGTCCGACGATATACAAAAGCCTTTTGATGAGAGATGTTCCCGAATTGTTTTCAAACAGAATTTTGCCTATATGGCACTTTTCTTCATTTGCCTCGGCAAGTATTCTTTCGGCGCACTCGGTTTCGGAAATATGAAGCTTTTTTGCTTTCTGCTTCAGCTTTTTGCGGTAAATGTTCTTGCTTTCCGAGTCCATTTTTGCATATGTGCCGTCATCTTCCGAGCTGAACACAGCGTCTGCAATGCACACGTTGCCGAATATCCTTTCCCAGTCGAACATATTTATCTTCATAAGGCTTGTTATGGAGTTCCTTATTGTGATGACGCAGTTGGATTCTATATGGCGTGAAAATTCGAGCACTTCGTTTGCCGACATATTTATACGCGAAAGCTCGCTGTCAAGCCAGCGCAAAACGCCTTTGCAGTCAGGCGCATTCTGTATTGCCGTAATGAATGATGCAAGCTTTGCCGCATCGTTGACATTGACGAGGCTCTCGAGAGACTCCGCCTTTAAATCGTTTCTTTGGCATACCTCCTCGGCTGTGCGCTTTATATTGCGTGCGGAAACGAGCGCTTCATAGCGTCTGCAAGCAAGAGTCAATATGTTCCTTGCAAGCGCAAGAGAAAAAGCCGCCGAAAGCGACCATAATTCGTCCATAGTCAGCACAAGCTCCTTTTGGTATTGCTCAAGGAACTCGGTGATGCCGTTTTCGGTCACAACTCCGCCGTTGAAATCTATATATTCCACTGCAATCGCGTATATTCTCGGAAAGCCTTTCATAATCCCGTCCGAAAGCACGGGAATATCGTGCGGTATGTTGTGTATCGATTTTTTTATGCTTTTGAGCTGCATTTTGATAGCGTAATAATTATCGACGAACCATTCCGTCGCGGAATCCGGAATTTCCTCATCAAAGCAATGATTTTCCGCTTCTTTGTAATATTCGTCAAATACAGCCTCCTGCTGTTTGGTAATAACGAAATTACCGAATGGGGTTCTAAATAATCTGTTTGTCACACGCTTGTGCGACACAGCCAACTCTATTGCCAACGACTGTAATGTGTTTCTGTTCAAAGCTATCCATTCCTTTTCCGTTTGTATTTATATCACGGTTATTATTCACGCCTGAAATGAATTTTATACTTTGCACGAAAAACAAGTTTACGCTTTTGATAATTTGAGAATTTGCCGCGTTTTACGGGATATTGATTTTAGCCTGTTGTGCTTTGCAATTGACTCCGTTTGCTGTAATAGCTCATTATCCCACAGCACACGGAAAAAGCGATGCGCCTTTGGTATGAGGGTGTATTCAGCTTCGTTTCTTCGGTCGGATTTGAAATATATCCGCATTCAATGAGTACCGACGGGGCTTTGCTTGTTTTCAGAACAAAAAGATTTGTTACGCCTTTTATGGTTCTTGTATTTGTTGAATCAAGCTCGTTTTTTAGCGATATCTGAATACATTCGGCAAGCTGTCTGCCCTCCTCGCTCGGCTCGTAGTAGAATGTTTCCGCGCCGTGAACGCTCGTATCCGAAAATTTATTCATATGTATGCTTACTACCATATCACATTCGGCGCTTGCTATTATGTGCTTCCTCTCGTCATTTGTCATTCCCGTATCTGCTCCGGGCACATCGCCGTCGCCTCTTGTCATAATGACCTCAAATCCCTCTTCAAGAAGATATTCTTTCAGAAAGAGTGCTACCTGCATATTGAGAACACTCTCTTTTGTTCCCTTGGTGCTTACTGCGCCCGGGTCAGAACCACCGTGCCCCGGGTCAATGAGAATTACTTTTCCGTTTCTTTCGTTTGCCGCCTGCGTTGACCGGGTGACGTTTATTATTTTCAGCGAAGAAAATACGATAAATGCAGTCAAAAGAACTGCAACGGTGGCATATTTTATTATTTTACACGTGCTCATACGGCATCTCCTTGTTAAAGCTTTTTGCAGTTAATTTTATGCCGTAAAAGCTTTTTTAATGCACGCATGAGTTTTTTAAAACAAAAACAACGGCAAGCCCCGAGTATTCGCACGGGAGGAGGGCTTTGCCGCCGTTTTGAGGAAAAATAAAAAAATTACATAAAAACGTTATAAATTATTTAGCAGTCGGTTCATATCCGTTCGGATTCGGCTGATTTATTCGACGACCTGAACCTTGAGCAGATTTGTTGTGCCGGACTGATTGAGAGGTACGCCTGCGGTTATAACGACTCTGTCGCCGGAGGATACCATATCGATTTGTTTTGCACAGTCGATAGCGTGTCTGAAAAGGCTTTCCTCGTCGTTTTGATTTCTTGCAAGAACCGGGAAGACTCCCCACGAAAGTGAAAGTTGATGGAATGTTTTTATCACCGGTGTTGCGGCGATAATAGGCTCTATCGGACGGAACTTTGAAACTCTGCGTGCGGTATGTCCGGATTTTGTAACGGCGAGAATTGCTTTCGCCTGAACATCGCGCGCGGTAGTGCAGGCGGCGTCGCATATTGCGTTTGTTGTTTCACAGCCTCCCGGCTCATATGAGATTCCGGAGTAGGCGTTCATGTCAAATGCGTCCTTTTCAGCCTGACAAGCTATTTTTGCCATCACCTTTACAACAAGCGCCGGATGATCGCCTATTGCCGTTTCACCCGAAAGCATTACAGCCGATGTGCCGTCAAACACGGCATTTGCCACGTCCGTTATCTCGGCTCTTGTAGGCGTTGAGGAGTGTATCATGGATTCGAGCATCTGCGTTGCGGTTATTACCATTTTGCCCGACTGATAGCATTTCCTTATGAATTTTTTCTGGATTCCGGGCAGCTTTTCGTATTCTATCTCGACGCCCATATCTCCTCTTGCCACCATTATTCCGTCGGAATATCTGAGTATCTCATCAAAATTATTGATACCCTCCATATTTTCTATCTTTGATATTATTTTTATGTTGTGTCCGCCGTAATAATCCATAAACTTTCTCAAGGATATAACATCCTCCTTGCATCTTACGAATGATGCCGCCACAAAATCAACGTCCATTTCGATTCCGAAGCGTATATCGTCCTCGTCCTGAGCGCTCAAGTACGGCATATTAAGATGTATGTGCGGAATATTTATTCCCTTTCTGCCCGAAAGCTCGCCGCCGTCAACAACATTGCACACTATATCCGTATCGGTGAATGAAACCGCTTCAAGGAGTATTTTTCCGTCGTCTATGAGTATTTTATCTCCTGCCTTAAGCTCCGAGGGGAGAGCCTTGTATGATACGGAAACAATTTTGTCCGTTCCCTCTATATCGTTTGTTGTGAGGGTGAATTGCTGACCGTTTTTAAGGGTTACCTTTTTGCCGTCCTTGAAAAGACCTATTCTTATTTCGGGACCCTTTGTGTCAAGCATTACAGCCGCGGGGAGCTTAAGCTTGTCGCGGACTTTTCTGAACATTTCTATTGATTCCTTGTGGTATTCGTGAGTACCGTGCGAAAAGTTGAGCCTTGCTATATTCATGCCCTGCAAAAGCATTTCTTCAAGTGTTTTTTCGTTTCTGCTGGCAGGACCGAGCGTACATATTATTTTTGTTTTTCTTGTGTTTTGCGTTAATTCCATAATGTACCTCCGCTTGGTTTATATAAATATTGTATTTCCGGATGTATATGTTACTTTATGTATGTAAATGAAAAGTATGTTTTGCGTAAAAATCGCATTAAATGTTTTTGCTTGCGAGAATTTGAGCAAAATCAACGTACTCGGTCCCTGTGCGCTTTATAAGCTCAAATGCTTCCTCGTATGCAAATCCGAGCTTTTCGGCATTGTGGCAGTCGGATGTGATTGTTACCGTGCCGTTTTTCTCGGCTATGTATCTGAGCATTTCCTCACGTGGATAAGGCGTGCTCCTGTAACCTCTGCTTATTGCGCCCGTGTTTACCTCAAATATTCTGCCTGCTTTGATGAGCTCGTCAAGCGCGTCATGCCATAATGATACATATCTGCTGTCATTTTCATCAAACAGCACATAGCCCTCGTTGAATTTTGAGACAAGGTCAAAGTGACCTATTATGTCGCAGTCGGTGATTTTTGCAACATTGCCGACTTCACCGAAATAATCATCCGCAAAGGCATAAAAATCGCCGCCGTAATACTCTTTTACCGATGCAACAAGCTTTTCCCGGCTTTCGTCAACGGGTATATATATTCCGTCTTTTAGTACGTAATGCACGGAGCCTATTATATAATCGGGCCCGAAATTCTGTTCGGGTGCGAAAATATCCTGTTCGATTCCGCAGTAAATACGTATTTTATCCTTGTATTTGTTTTTTAATTCTCTGACATCGTTTACGTAAAGAGCGGTGTTTTTTCGGCTCATACAATACGACTTGTCAAAATCCGTATAGGAGTGCCCCGAAAAGCCTATTGCATCAAAGCCTTTTTCCAAAGCCTTCAAAACAATTTCCTCACACGTATTTTTACCGTCGCAGTAAAGCGTATGTATATGAAATTCAGATCTCATAAAATTATCCTTATTCCCGAGTGTATGACTTAATTGTCCGATGAACATATATCAAGGAGTATTTTTTCCGCCTCCGATGCTGAATGAGCTATAAAATCGGCACCTGCAGCTTTAAGCTCTGCTTCGCTCCCGAAGCCGAACGTCACCCCGATTGACGTCATTGAAAACTCTTTTGCACCCTCGATATCAAAACGTGTATCGCCTACCATTATGGCTCTTGACGTATCGATGCCGAATCTTTTTATTGCATATCCTATTACATCGGACTTTGTGCGCCTTGATATATCGTATGTACTTCCCGCAATAAAATCAAAGCAATCCGTTATTTTATGGAAGTCCATCATCTTTTTTACAGTTTCTTCGGGCTTTGAGGTTGCAATGCCGACAATTGCACCCATAAGACGCAGTTTACATACAAGCTCTCTTATGCCGTCATATATGCGGCTTTCGTACATTCCGAGTGTATGGTAGCGTTCCCTGTAAAATTCCACTGCTTCAAGCGCCTGTACGTTTGAAAACCTGTAGAACTCACGGAATGAATCGTACAACGGCGGACCTATAAAGCGGTATAAAGCTTCTTTGTTTTCTTCTTTGATTCCGTATTTTGACAGCGCATATATGACCGAATTTATTATTCCCTCGGAGGAATCCGACACAGTGCCGTCAAAATCAAACAATACGTATTTCTTATCCATAATTATCCACATAAATAATAAATTTACCGTTTAATTATACTACATTTTGCTCAAAAACACAATACGCATCAAAGTGAGGAAAATGCTTCCTGCAACGAAAATCAATAAAGTAGCAGTCTGCTATTGACAAAACAATTCTAATTTGCTACAATTTATGTAGATTCAAAATGGGGTAGTGTATGAAAAAAAGATTTTTATTACTGATATTGCCTTTAACGGTATTTTTATGCTTATTTTCGATAAATTCGATGCAGAGCTCATCTGCCGGGACTGTGACGGTTCAATTTGAATTGGAATCAACGGAGTACGCAAAGCCGGGGGATGAAATTCAACTGAAAATATATGCAAATGTTTCGGGAAGCAAGCTTGCCGCCTTTGACTTTGCAATCAATTATAATTCGTCTTTGCTCGAGCCGAAGCATGATGAGTTCGGTGAGTACGCTTATGACGATGACTTTTTCAATTCCCTTGCAAACAGTAAAAATGTAAGCAGCTATGTTGAAGAAAACGGTACGGGGGTACTGCAAGCTTTATACGCTGCAAGCAGTCTTGAGGCTACATATGTTCCCGAGGGGAAAACGCTCTTATATACGTGCTATTTTGTCGTAAAGGCTACTGCATCAGACGGAACGGCAGCTTTCTCGTTGTCGAATCCGGCAGCAAGCTATCGTAGCTCGGGAGGAAGTCTGACAGCTGTGCCCTCAGGCGACATTACATCGACAACTGCGGCAACGACCGTAAAAAATGAGCTCTCATCGGACAATAATCTCGGCTCGTTAACAGTAAGTACGGGCACACTTTCGCCTTCTTTTGACCCCTCTGTAACATCATATACCGTAAATGTGCCGTATGCGACATCGTCAATAACGCTTACCGCTTCGGCAAATGACGCGCTTTCCACTGTTGTGGGTGCCGGCACAAAGACGCTTGAAGTCGGTGACAATTCTTTTGATATTACGGTTACGGCGCAAAACGGAACAAAAAAGGTTTATACAGTGACGGTAAACAGAAAAGCCGCTTCAACAGACAACACTTTGCAGTCGTTGACAGTAAGCGAGGGCGCGCTTTCGCCGACATTTGATCCGTCTGAAACCGTATATAATGTAACAGTGCCGTACGAGATAACTTCAATAACACTTGCGGCAACGGCAAACGATATACTTTCCACTGTTGCGGGTACAGGCACAAAGAACCTTAATATCGGAAATAATTCTTTTGCAATAACGGTCACAGCCGAAAACGGTACTCAAAAGATATACACTGTAAACGTAACAAGAGAAAAGTGTACCGATAATACTCTGAAGTTGCTTACTGTAAGCGGAGGTACTTTAACTCCGTCATTCAGCCCGTCTGAAACCGTATATAATGTAACAGTGCCGTATGAAACAGACAGCATAACTATTACTGCTGAAAAAAATCACGACACGGCAACCGTTACCGGTGCAGGCGTAAAGAGCCTTGCAGTCGGAAGCAATTCTTTTGAGATAACAGTAACAGCCCAAAACGGTGCACAAAAGAAATACACATTAAATGTTACGAGAGAAAAGTGTGCAGATAACACACTCAAATCGCTTTCGGTAAGCGGATACCAGCTGGAGCCGTCGTTTGATAAGTCAGTGCTTGAATACGTACTGAGAGTGCCGTATGAGCTTGGCAGTATAACAATATCGGCAGAGAAAAATCACAGTACGGCAACACTGACGGGTACGGGAACAATGACACTGCCCGAGTCGGGAAGCACTGTTTTCTCTGTGAAGGTAACAGCACAGAACTCAAATGTAAAGGAGTATAAAATAACCGTCATCAAAGCGGACCCTTCAACGGATAACACACTGAAGTCGCTTACAACAAACACGGGTACATGGGATAAGGTGTTCAGCCCGTCTCAGACATCATACGTTGTTACAGTGCCGTATGCCACATCAAGCATAACGCTCTCGGCAACTGTAAATGATGTGCTTTCAACGGCAACAGGCATGGGCACAAAGACGCTTGTAGTTGGGAACAATACTTTTGAAATAACCGTTACCGCGCAAAGCGGCGATAAAAAGGTATACACCGTTACAGTCAACCGTAAGGCGGCATCAACGGATAACACGCTCAAATCGCTCACAACGAATACAGGCTCATGGGATAAGGCATTCAACCCGTCCGAAACATCATATAAAGTGACGGTGCCGTATACGACGTCGGGCATAACGATTACTGCCGCCGTAAATGACGCACTTTCAACTGTTACGGGCGCAGGAAACAAGAGCCTTAATGTAGGTGATAATTCTTTTGCAATTACGGTAAAGGCTGAAAGCGGCGCTCAAAAGCAATACACTGTAACAGTAACAAGAGAAAAGTGTACGGATAATACACTCAAGTCGCTTTCTGTAAACGGATATACATTAACTCCGTCATTCAGTCCGTCTGTATCGGAATATAAGCTTAACGTGCCTTATGTGGTAAACAGTATAACTATTTCGGCACAGGCAAATCATGCCACTGCAACGGTATCGGGCATAGGCACAAAGACGCTTGCTGTCGGAGAGAATACTTTTGCAATAACAGTGACGGCACAAAACGGCACAACAAAGGTATACACTATTATCGTAACACGCAAAGCGGCATCAACGGATAATAATCTCAAATCATTGACAATAAATACGGGTACGCTTTTGCCGTCATTCAGCCCGTCTGAAACATCATACGAGGTAACAGTGCCGTATGCCGTATCGAGCATAACGCTCAATGCCGAGGTAAACGATGCACTTTCAACACTTTCGGGCACGGGTACGAAAGAGCTTTCAGTCGGGGAAAATGTGTTTGAAATAACGGTTACGGCTCAAAACGGAGCAAAAAAGGTTTATACCGTGACTGTAACGAGGCAAAATGCTTCAACGGATAATAACTTGAAGTCTCTCACAACGAATACGGGCGAATGGGACAACGCATTTGACCCCGAGCTGACTTCATACATTGTCAGAGTGCCTTATGCCGTAACAAGCATAACGCTCAATGCTGTTGTAAACGATGCACTTTCAACACTTTCGGGCGCAGGCGCAAAAGAGCTTTCAGTCGGGGAAAATGTATTTGAAATAACGGTTACGTCAGAGGACGGCTCCGATAAAACGTATACCGTAACGGTAAACAGAGACGAACCGTCATCGGATTCGTCGCTCAAATCGATAGCGCCGTCGGCAGGCACGCTCACACCCGAGTTTGACCCTGAAATAACGGTGTATGATGTGACTGTCGGATATAAGAATGAAACGATTCAGTTTGATTGGGAAACGAGCAATCCGGGCGCAAATGTGTTTATAACGGGGGATGATTACCTGGAAGCGGGCGATGTAACGGTATTTACAATAACCGTAATTGCAGAGGACGGCAGCAGTACATTCTACATAATAAATGTCACCCGTCTCTTGCAGTCAGACGATGCTTCACTGTCCTCGCTTGAGGTTGGCGGCACAAGGCTCAATTTTGACCCCGAAATAACAGACTATGATGTAGGTGTTCCCGAGGGAATAAAAACAGCAGATATACAATTCACGGTACGTGATGAAAACGCTTCGGCTGTACTTGAGGGAGACGTTAATCTTGACAGTGATAAGCCAAACGTGTTCACAATAACCGTTACCGCGGAAAACGGCAACACCAAGGTATATACCATAATAATATCATACAGAGAAATTGAATCCGACTCGTCATTGACATCTCTTACCGACAGCACGGGCACCTTGGAGTTTATTCGCGATATAAAGAATTACAGCATAAAAGTGCCGTATTCTACCGATGTAATTGAGTTTGAGTACACACTCGGCGGAAAATATGCAACATCCGTACTTGAAGGACCGGAAATGCTTGAGGCAGGAACCGAAAACGAATACAGACTGACTGTAATTGCGGAGGATTCTTCGTTTACGGTATATACGATTACGGTATACAGAATGCCTGCTTCCGAGGATTCGGCGCTTAAGTATTTGTCTGTCAAAGGATATGACATGACGCCTGAGTTTGACCCGGGAGTCACAATATATGATGTGTATATTCCATATTCGGCTGTAACGGCTGTTGTCGAATTTGAGCCGAATCATCAGTTTGCAAGCGTTGAGTACAATGCTCCGGATGAGCTTGTTCCGGGTGAAATAAATATATTCACCGTAAGAGTTATTTCCGAAAGCGGAAACGCAACATTGTATACAATAAGAGTGTTTAGAGACGTTATTTCCGATGATTCATCACTTTCCGAGCTTAAACTCAAAAATGCAGTGCTTGAACCGGAATTTGCACCTGACGAGGTAAATTATACGGCGTCTGTACCGTACAGTGTGGCGGTTGCGGAATTTGAATACAAAGCATCTCATATGGGTTCGGATGTTATTATATCGGGACCTGACGAGCTTGCAGTCGGAGAAAATATTTACAAGATAGTTGTCAAGGCGGAAACGGGCGCACAGACGATATATACGGTTACGATAACAAGGGCTGAAATGGAAAGCGATTCAACGCTCAAAACGCTTGTTCCGAGCGTGGGCGAGATCGAATTCGATCCTCTTGTTACGGAATACAATATTACACTTGACTGCTTTACCGAATTAATAACATTCGAGTATGAGGCAAGCGGTATGTATGCGAGCGTGACATTTAACGGCAATGAAAATCTTACACAGGGAGAAACGAACGTTTTTGTCATAAGCGTAATAGCTGAGGACGGCTCTCGGACTGATTACACTGTAAATGTGTTCAGGGAGATGATTTCAAGCGACAGCTCTGCCGCAAAGATAACGGTTATGGGCAAGGAGCTTGACTTGTCATCCGGCAGGAGAGAGTTCTTGATAGATGTTTCGTACGATACCGAAAGGGCAGAGGTTGTTGCGTGGGCAAATGACAGCAAGTCAAGCGTTGAAATAAAAAGAGAACGCGAAACACTTGCTATCGGAGAAAACGTAATCACTGTAATAATTACGGCTCAGGACAAGAGCGTTACCGAATATAAAATAAAAATATTGCGTGATGCCGGTTCAAGCAATGCGTACCTTGAAAAGCTTGAGCCTGAAAACGGAAGCTTCAACGAAGCCTTTGAGGCAAACAAGCTCAATTACACTATGACGGTAGGCCAGGAAATAGATAAGCTTGTATTGATTATAAAGCCTGCTCATGAAAAAGCTGTTTTTGAAGTATCGGATACAAAGCTTGAGTTTGGTGAGAATGTAATTACAATAACGGTAACGTCCGAAAACGGGAATACGGTACTGTACAAGGTACGTGTTATGAGACAGAAGGATTCATTCTGGAAAATGATTACGAGTAACACGATATTTACGGTAGGCGGATTCGGCATAACGATATTCATGTTTGTTGCGGCGGCGCTTGCAGTTATCGTGATATGCGTTGTGATACTTATAATAGTAAAGGTACGTTCGTCAAAGGATAGGAAATAAATGCACATTAAAGGTGAGGTTGATATATGGATATTGAATTGATGTCTGAGGCAAGTGTGAGATATTATTACTGCATGAATACGCAGTTAAAAGATCATATCTACAAGAGAGCACAGAATTATTTTGACGCGGCGAAAAAAACACGTTCCGAAATATATGTAAAAGAACAGCTTGAGGAATACAACAGGAAGCAGCGTGAGAAATTTATAAACGGTATAGGCGGTATAGCGTGGGACAGAGCGCCTCTTGATGCAAAGATCACGTCCGTTAAAGAATACGAGCATTATAATATAGAGAATATAATTTTCTGCTCACGAAAAGATACGTATGTAACCGGCTCGATGTATATTCCGCACGGTTTGACAAAGCCTACGGGAGCGGTTCTCTTCCTGCACGGTCATTCTGCCGACACGCGCCATTATCCGGCGTATCAGTCTGCCTGCGACACTCTTGCAAGAGCGGGACTTATAGTTTTTGCAATAGACCCCGTCGGTCAGGGCGAAAGGGTAAGCTACTTTGACAGCGAGAAAGGCGAATACATAATTCCGCCTTGCACGGATGACCATGATTGCGCGGGTGTGCCTGCCGTTGCAACGGGAAAATTTATACAGCGTTATTTCTTAAGCGATGAGATGCGCGCTGTTGATTATATGCTTACAAGACCCGAAATCGATCCCAAGAAAATAGGCGTTACGGGAAATTCGGGCGGAGGAACACAGACAATGGCAATGATGGCGGCTGATGACAGAATAGCTGCCGCGGCGCCTGCAACGTTTGTAACGAGCAGAGAGGCGTATATGTATTCGGGAGAGCCGCAGGACTCGGAGCAGATATGGTACGGAATAACCGAAGCCGGATACGACCACATAAATCCGATAATGAATTTTGCACCGAAGCCGCTTGCGATACTCACGGTTAATTACGATTTTTTTGCATTGGAGGGCACAAGAGATACCGTTATTGAAGCACAAAGATTTTATGATATGTATGGAAAACGCGAGAATCTTTATTGGTTCCGCGATGACGCACTGCATGAATATACGCCGTATCTCCAAAGGTGTGCTGCAAAATTCTTTGCAAAGCATCTGCTCGGCAAGGACGTGGAAATAGATAACAGTCTGTATGAAATGAAGCCTATTGAGGTTTTCTACAACACAAAGTCGGGCAGAGTAAGAGGCGAGATAGAGGGCGCGAGATTCTTATACGATGAGAATAACGATGTGGCACGGAATCAATTTGATGAGAGACATTCGCTTCCGGGAGCGGCAAGGCTTATTGAGGCTGAGGCATGGCTCAGAGAAAAGGTGTATGCAAACAGGATTCCGTATGACTTCTTCATAAGAAAGCTCGAAACATACAAAACCGAAAAATATATAACCGCACCTATATTCTGGCATTCTCAGAAGGATCTTTTTAATTTTGCTTTCCTGATACGCGCGACTGAAAATGAATCGAAGCGCCTGCCCGTAATAGTTGCCGTTTGGGAGGACGGAACGAAAAAAATCGCCGAACATGAGGAATGGATAGCACAAAAGTGCTCGGAAGGCTACGAGGTAATGGTGCTTGACGTGAGCGGAGTAGGCTATATTCAGGCGGACAAAATTAATACCCATGATATAAAGGCAAAATACGGAACAATGTACAAGCTCTGCTCGGATCTTTTGTATATGGGCGACAGCATGACGGCACTGAGAAGCTATGATGTTCTGCGCGCCGTCGATATGCTTAATGAGGTTTACGGACTCGAATACGGTGAAATCACGATTTACTGCGAGAGCAAATACGGAGTATACGGAATGATTGCGGCGTTCCTGAATAGGGAAACGGGCGTTATTTATGGGGACGACTTGCTTGAAAACGTATTCGAGCAGGAAATAAAGCCTTTTGCAAAGGCATATTATGACGATCTTGCCGTATTGATGCCGGGAATGCTCAAATATTTTGACTATGACGAGCTGAAACGGTAAATACAATAAAACATCATGAAAAAGAAACAAGCTGCACTGTATAATACGGTGCAGCTTGCTTTACATATAATAATTTTCCGGGGAGAAAAGTATTATTGTTGAGTTGATTTGTCTTTTACAAGAACGTCGTGTGCGCCGCCCTCTACTATTGAAACGGAGCTTACCAAAGTGAGCTTTGCTTTTTGCTGGAGCTCATCTATGCTGAGTGCGCCGCAGTTGCACATTGTGGAACGTATCTTGCTCAGAGTGATGGCAAGGTTATCATGGAGAGCGCCTGCATACGGAACATAGCAGTCAACGCCCTCAACAAATGAAAGCTTTGCCGCGCCGCCCATATCGTATCTTTGCCAATTGCGCGCTCTTGCACTGCCTTCACCCCAATATTCCTTCATGTAATTGCCGCTTACCATTATTTTATTTGTGGGACTTTCGTCAAAACGTGAGAAGTAACGTCCGAGCATACAGAAATCGGCGCCCATTGCAAGTGCGAGCGTTATGTGGTAATCGTGAACTATTCCGCCGTCGGAGCATATAGGTACATATATTCCCGTTTCTTCAAAATACTCGTCACGTGCCTTGGCAACATCAATAACCGCGGTTGCCTGTCCGCGACCGATACCCTTTGTTTCACGTGTGATACATATTGAGCCTCCGCCGATACCTACTTTTACGAAGTCGGCACCTGCTTCAGCCAAAAATCTGAATCCGTCTCTGTCTACAACATTTCCCGCTCCGACCTTGACTGTATCTCCGTAATTTTCACGAATATATGCTATTGTTCTTTTCTGCCATTCCGTAAAGCCTTCGCTTGAGTCTATGCACAAAACATCGGCACCTGCTTCAACGAGAGCAGGTACTCTTTCGGCGTAATCTCTCGTGTTTATTCCTGCGCCTACTACATATCTTTTGTCGGAATCGAGCAGCTCGAGCGGATTTTCCTTGTGCTGATCGTAGTCCTTGCGGAAAACAAATGCAACAAGACGTCCGTCTTTATCGACAATAGGCAATGAGTTGAGCTTATGATCCCATATAATATTGTTTGCTTCCTTGAGAGATGTGCCCTCCGGAGCAGTATACAGCTTTTCAAGAGGCGTCATGAACGAAGAAACCTTTTCGTCCATTGACATACGGCTTACTCTGTAATCACGGCTTGTTACTATTCCCACAAGCTTGCCGTTTGCCGTGCCGTCTTCGGTTACTGCTATTGTTGAATGATTGAGGCGTTCCTTAAGCTCTATTACATCTCTGAGAGTCTGGTCGGGACGTATGTTGGAATCGGATGTTACAAAGCCTGCCTTATAATTCTTTACTTTGCGAACCATTTCTGCCTGAGCTTGTATTGTCTGTGAGCCGTATATGAACGAAATGCCGCCTTCTTTTGCAAGTGCGATTGCCATAGTGTCGTTTGATACTGACTGCATTATAGCCGAAACGAGCGGAATGTTCATTGATATAGCCGGTTCTTCACCTTTTTTGAATTTTACGAGAGGCGTTTTCAACGATACATTGGAAGGTATGCAATTTGCATCTGAATATCCGGGGATGAGAAGGTATTCGCTGAATGTGCGCGAGGGCTCATTGTAGTATGTTGCCATTTTTAATCTCCAAATTTTATCTTTTTATATTAATCGTTATTATATCAAACAATAACGTTTATGTCAAGGAAAATTATTTGATATATCACATATATCCGCATTCGGGAGCGATTTTTTACATCTGTTGATTGTCACCGAAAGTTGTTATTACGCAGTTGACAAATTATTACTGAAATGGTATAATATTATTGCTGCACAAACTTATAATTTATTCCATTCATGGGAAAATACTTTGGTAAAAAGGTGTTTTCTCTCTTTACTCATACCATGAATGGATAATATAATGGACAGAGTTTGTGTAGCGACAATGAGGGGCTCATCTTTTCGGTGCGTTCCTTGTCGGAGCGCACTTTTTATTTTATAGGCAAATTGATAAAATCATAAATCGGCGCGACAATGAATATTGTCTGCACAAACAGGAGCTGAACCGGGCAAATCAAGGGGGGATTTTGTTCCTTTAACAGGAAACATTTTTAATCGGTGCTGTTGTTGTGCTCGCAACAGACAGTCAATAGATAAATTATGACGTTTTTATATGCTTTTGTGTTAACCCGCAAATATATATAAAATCACTTGGATAAAAACGGTTCAGCTTCTGTTTGTGCAGATAATATGCTCTCAAAAACAATGCGTTTTTTGCAAATTTATTTGATTTTCGGACAATTTGTTACGTAATTATTGACTTTTCGCTATGCGTTGATATATAATATTGACGTATAACATTTGTTTTCATTTGTTGACAGCGGAGGGAAAAAACAGTGAATAAGGTCGAAAAAAGGATAAGAAAAGCAACATTTGCAAACGTTGAAGAAGAATTTTTCGAAATAGACAAAGAAAATCGTATTGCGACTATAAGACTTTCTTTCGATAAGGTGAGCGATATATTCGACGACAATTATATTACGAAAAAGCCGATATTAAACGGCGACTTTATGGAATGGATCGCCAACGCATTCAGCATAATCCCCTCGCGCTACAAAATAAAGCTCTCGGTTTCTTTTGCTGATTACGAAGGCTACTCCGAAAGACAACTGAACGAGCTCTTTTTGAAAAATATAATTTTATACGCCAAGAGCAAGCACGGCTATCAGAAAAAACGCAACTCGCTTGCTTACGGCTTGATCGCGGTGGGAATCGCTTTTTTTATTGGTATGCTGTTTACGGAGCTTTGCTGGGAAACGGAATCGATATTCAAAACCATATTCTCTTACGTAAGCGATATAGCCACAACCGTGGCGTTCTGGGAGGCCATGACCATTTTGATAGTGGAAAGAAGGGAACAGCACAGTTATATTGTAGCTGTTGAGAAGAGATTTTCGGGCGTTGAATTCGGGAGTAAGTAAGAAGTAACAAGATATAAATCACATATTTGAATTATTATTCGTTATTCTGCGGAATTTTTTTGTATTTCCCGTTGCCGATAAACTCTATTACACCCTTATCGCGCAAAATCTGTAATTGTTGCCTTATTTTAGGTCGAATGTTATTATTGTCGGGATGCTTTTCGGCAAGCCGATTTTCAAAACGATACACATCCCCAAGTTCAAATTCATGAGGCTCTATTGAATTTACACAATTGAGAATATCGAGCAGCCACCCCCTTTGGGCAACATTATCTGTTTTTAATTTATTTGCCAGCTGCATTTTGAATGTAATATTCTTTATGCTTTCAACCTGACCGTTGTTTATGATGCGTATTCTTCCTTGCTCGGGAATTTTGCCTATAAGTATATTACAGCCGACCCAGCCTGAGCGTTTTGCCGTTGAAGATAACGGATTCCTTTTTTCAATAATATCGGGAACGAAAAAATATTTCGGGACGATCCAGAAATCAAGCACCGATAATTCTTTTGCCGAATAGCTCATCAAAAAAAGATCGGGATTTTCATTGCTGTTTATGCGCTCTATCATTGAGGAATATGCCCCGTCTGTTATTTTGACGCCTAATTTGCCTGTTTTGCTTTTCAGCTCATATTGATTATTGCAACATGGACAAAAGAAATCCGCAACAGGACTGTTGTTTTTGAAGTGCTCCAATGTTATATTGCCGCATCTTGGGCAGAACATATTCTTGCCTACCCAGGCTTCAGTCAAAACCCTTGCCTGCTGTGATTTCGAATTGTAATTATATGTTGAATTTGAATAAAGCTTAAGATCCATAAGGCACAACTCCGATTCTTTGTTACGGTAAGGCTTATTGTTTTTCAATCACCGCCGGGCATATCATTCCGCCGTTTTCTTTTTCGGCGGTCTCGGACCGTAAAACTGATAATAGTCAACCTTGATTCTTCCGTTATAGAGCTTGCGCTTTTTATCGGCTTTTCTGCCTATTTCGTTTTCAAAATTCTCATCAGCCGTAAGTACATAGAACGACCATGAAGGCAGCTCCTTCATTGCTCGCCTGAATGCGGCATATATCTTGTTTATTGCCGCTTTGTCGCCTATTCTTTCGCCGTACGGCGGATTCGTTATAATACAGCCGTACTGCTTTTTTGACGAAAGCTCGGCAAAATCACGCTGCTGAAAATGAATTGTGTCCGCAATCCCCGCTTCAATTGCATTTTTTCTTGCCGTATCAAGCACGCGCCTGTCTATATCATATCCGCATATGTCAAGCATGGGCCGAATTTCGTCTGCGCGGCTGTATTCATCCGCTTCCAAGCGGACCTTATTCCACATATTTTCGGTTGTCTGACGCCAATTTTCGCATATAAAATGTCTTTTGTGCCCCGGAGCTACGTGCATCTCGCGCAGTGCGGCTTCAATGAGTATCGTTCCCGAACCGCACATCGGGTCAATGAGAGGTCTGTCGGGACGCCAGAAAGAAAGCGCCGCCATTGCATTTGCAAGCGTTTCCTTGAGGGGCGCTTCTCCCGCCTTTGACCTCCAGCCTCTTTTGTGCAGACCGTCGCCTGACGTATCAATAAGAAGCTCCGCAATATCGTTTCGGATAGATACCGTAACGGGATAAAGCGCACCCGTTTCCGGTATTGCTCTTACGGAATGACCGTATTTGAGCCGTTCAACGAGAGCTTTTTTTACTATCCTCTGGCAGTCGGACAAGCTGAAAAGAGCGGAGTTTACCGATTTCGCATCAACGGTGATCGTAGCGTCGGCGGGAATGTACTTTTCCCACGGCGTACTTTTTGTGCCTTCAAAAAGCTCGTCGAATGACGTGGCTTTGAATGTGTTTGCACATATCATTACTCTTTCTCCGGCAGATATGTTCAGGTTGAGTCTGCAAATATCCTCGTATGTTCCCTCAAGAGCTATGCGCCCGTTGTCTGCTGCCGTCTTTTCATATCCGAGCCTTTCAAGCTCCTTTGCTACTACCGATTCAAGTCCGAATGCAGTGGCTATAATCAGTTTCATGTTGTATTTCCTTTGTTTTTTAATTCGTTTACAATGTTATATTATAATATTTTTTGAGTATCTCATCAAAAACGTCTTTGTTCTGTATTGTCGTTTGGGTAACGTTATCACCGTCAAATATACGGAAAATGTCCCCCGAAACGGTTATTCGTCCCGTATCCGTTTTCAGGGAAAGCATTGCAGATTTGCGGAATATGGATTCAGGTGCTGCCTCGCAGTAAAATGAGGTAGATAAATAATCCTCTTCAAGCTGAGGCTCTTCTGTGAAGGATAAGAATTTACTCCATTCGCCGTTATGATAATCGTAAAGTACCCAGCCTAAAAAAGGCTCCTTTTTGAATTTATACTGCTCACCGAATTGCTCTTGCACCGTATCCTCTTCGAGCCTGAGCGGAAGCCTCGGCGCGCGCTCTCCTATGCCGACGTCGGTAAAGAGCCTTGCTTGCGTGTAATCGGATTCGGCAATTATTATTCTGTGGCGGCGCATGGGTATTTTTGCCTCGCCTCTTAAGTAGCGCGCAAAACAGCTTAATGTATTATACCCCAAAGAAGTAAGCAGTATGTTGTACAGAGCGTTAAGCTCAAAGCAGTAGCCGCCTCTTGAATTAAGCACGATTTTGTTGTAGAGAGAAGCCTCATCAAGCTTTAGAGGAATGTTGTTGATTATATCCAGGTTTTCATACGGCACGTGCGTTACGTGGGCGTATTGAAGTCTTAAAAGCAGTTCTTCATCAGGCAGGGCATGAGCGGGATCAAATGAGAGGTTGATTCTTTCAAAATACTTTGATATTTGTTCTTTTTCCATAAAACACTCCGATGTCCGGCGGACGGGCGCGGGACTGCTCCTTTTAATATTGATTATTTATCAGTTGGCCTTAACCTCTTCAATTTTATTTTCGGGTTTGTCTCCCGTCATTAACAGCTTGAGGAGTATAGGCGTTGCAAAGCTTGTGATAACTATGAGAATGACTATAAACGGCATTATTTCCGAGCTTACGAGACCGTTTTCAACGCCCTTTTGCGCACTTACAAGTGCGACCTCGGCACGCGCCATCATGCCTATGCCGACGCAGAGCGATTCCTTGAATTTGTATTTGCACAGCAGAGCAGAGCCTGCACAGCCGACAACCTTGCCGATTATTCCGGCAAGTATGAAGCACAAGCCGAACATGAGTATTTCGGTGCTGAAACCCGTAAATTTTGTTGTTATGCCGATATTGCAGAAGAATACGGGCGTGAATACCATGTAGCTCATTATGTCGGACTTTCTGTCTATGTAGCTTGCTTCGGGGTTTCTCGAAAGGAAGAGTCCTGCGGCAAAAGCGCCCGTTATATCGGCAACACCGAATACTTCTTCGCTTAAATACGCAACAAGGAAGCAGAACGCTATGCTGAATATCGGCAACATTCTGTGATGCGGAAATTTGTGCTCGAGGAAATTGAAAAATTTACCTGCAAGCATTCCGGCTATTGCAATGAACACAATAAACAGGCAAGTCATGAGCAGTACGTGCCACGGCGATACAACTTCTCCGTTGCTCCCCTTGAGAGCGACTATGAATGAGAGAATTACGATTCCGATTATATCATCTATTATTGCCGCCGCAACTATTGTGGTGCCGACCTTACCGGAGAGCTTGCCGAGCTCTTTGAGCGTGGCAACGGTAACGCTTACGGATGTAGCCGTCAGAATTACTCCGTAAAACAGGTTAGACAAAAGCGTGTCGCGGCTCATGTTGACAAAGCCGCCGTTAAATAAGCACGCAACAACAAAGCCGAGTGCAAGCGGTACGGCAACGCCGAAGCAGGTTATTATTATAGACGGGACACCAACGGACTTTATTTGCTTTATATCGGTTCCGAGACCTGCCGAGAACATAATGAGAATTACGCCTATTTTAGCCAAAAAGCCTATTCCGCCGATAGATGTATCGTTGAGTATTGTCTGATTCGGTATATATGATATAAGCCCAATAAGTATTCCGGAAACGAGCATTCCGATAACTCCGGGCAGTCCTATTTTTTCACATAATTTAGAGAGTACCTTTGACAGTATGAGTATCAGAGCCAAAGGAAGCAAAATAACAAAATAATCTGTTGTAATATTCATGGATATTTGCCTTTCAGAAGTGTACAAGATTTGCAACCGTATTATTATATACCCAAAACCGAATATTTGCAACCGAAAAATACTTTTTTAATGACAATATCCGCAATTCAGTCCTTTTTGCCATTCAAATTGCGGTATTCGGATGGAGAGGAGCCTGTATGCTTTCGGAAAACCTTTGAAAAGTAGAGCGCGTCTCTGTAACCTACCGCAGATGCTATTTCGTGTATAGGTCTTTTGGATTCGGAAAGCAGAATTTCGGCATGATACATTCGGCAGGAGGTGAGATATTCCGAAAAGCTTGTGCCTACTGCCTCGCTGAAGCGGCGTGAAATGTATTTGGGATGGTATCTGTACAATCCGCACAGATAGTCGAGAGACAAATCGGGATTTCCGTAACAGCAGTCGACGGCGGACTTTATTTGCGATACTATGTCCTGCTTTTTGCTGTCGGGATATGCGGCAATGACGGGGAACAGCGAAAATGTATAGTACAAAAGTCCCTTTGCGAGCATGGAAAGATTATCGGCAGATGAATGTATCAATCCGGAGAACCATAATGTTTCAAGCTCCTCAAATCCGGAATACACGGGAGCCTTGGGGCTTATGCCGGCAGATTCGAGAATTTCGTATGCCTTACTTCCTACATATGATATATAGAGATATTTTGTGCGTATACATTCCTTTACCGAGAATGGCATCCCCGGGAAAGTGAAGAACAAATCGCCCTTTGCAATGGGAAAGCTGCCGTTTTCCGTTTCGAGCACGGCGCTTCCCTCTGTCATGAGGTGACAGCAGAATGCCGCAACTTTACGCTTGTCGGGAAGCCTTTGGGGCATCGTCTCATAAATGAACTGAAACGGGAACAAATTATCATCGTCCGAACATGACGCCGAAAATTTGCATATGTTGCCGTCCTTTATATCTTCTTTCATGGTGTGCTGCCTCCCGTAATAAAGTATGCTTAATAATTGTAGTATACATTATTTTACCGCACTTGTCAAGAAAATATATTATTCCGCAATTCACCGTAAACGGAAATATCCGGGACATTTGTGACAATTGATTTTTTCAGAATTGTGTGATATAATTAACAGGTAATTGCGTTCGTAGCTCATCCGGATAGAGCGTAAGACTCCGACTCTTAAGGCGGCAGGTTCGAGTCCTGTCGGACGCACCATCAAGACACACCCAAAAGGAGCGTATAAAACTCCGATGCGTGTGTCTTTTTCTATGCAAAACAGGGGTAAATTGCCGTTTTTGTGGTAATTTACCCTTTTTGTTGTTTCTTCGCGTATCGCCGTAGGGATTTGTTCTTCACTCGCTTTTGGAAACCGCAAACCTTTAACGATTGCACAAAAAGGATTTTTGCACGATAAGGAGCGTATGATTTTTTCCGACTTAATCAACGAAAAAAATGACCGACCGCACTCTTACGAACGCAGTCGGTCGTTTGCTTATAAGGTTTCTCTTACTGTTATTCCGCACTCGAACTCGATTTCGATTTCTTTGTTGGACAGTACGGTGATTTTCCGCACAAGGCTTTTGAACATCACTCGGTCGAACTCTTCAAGTATCTTCCCTGTCTGTAGCAGTTTGGTCACTTCTTCGATTCGATACGATGCGAGTTGGACTTTTCCTTGCTCGGACAGTATCTCTTCTTTTCTCATAAGCAGTTGGTCAATTTTCATTCCGACCTGCTGACTTTGATGTTCGTACTCTTTATCGGTAATCTCCCCGTTGTTCCTTATCGTCAGCAGTTCCATCATCTGCTCTTGTAGTTTTTCTATCTCGGCACTCACTTCATTTATCGCTGTCGCACAAGAGTCCGTTATTTCGCTCACGATTGCACTTTGCAGTTTTTCGAGTATTTGTTCCTTGTCTCCTATAAGTTCGTTCAGCGCCCTTACAAACGCTTTTTCAAGGGCTTCTTCCTTGATAGGTCGACTCTTGCAGTATTCCGCGCCCGTGTTTTCGTGTCTTTTGCACACCCATATGTAGTACTTCTTATATTTGTTGTACTGTTGGTGTCTTCGGTAGGTTTCTCCGCATTCGCCGCATACTATCATTCCACTGAACGGGTATTTCCCTGAAAACTTTCCGCATCCCGTTTCGCCTGTGCTTCGTAGCGACTGTCTGTTTTGGAACTCTTGCTGTACCATCTCGAATGTTTCTTTCGATATGATAGCCGCGTGACTATCTTCCACATACCAACTCTGTGCGAACCCTTCGTTTTTAATTCGTCTTGGGGATAGGAAGTCAGGAAGGTATGTTTTTTGCAGGTGGCAATCGCCTTTGTACTTCTCATTTTGCAGTATCGACTTCACCGTTGACGGATGCCATGTTTCTCTGCCCGATGGTGATGCGATACCATCTCGCTCAAGCCCTTCGGCGATTTCTTTCAGGCTTTTGCCGTCAAGGAACTCCGCATATATCCTTCTAACCGTTATTGCCTCTTCTGGCACTATTTTTAGCACCGTCCCCTTCTTGTCTCTCGTATATCCAAGGAAGTGTTTCGTGTTAAGTATTACCTTACCCTCTTGGAACTTTTTCTTGACGCTCCACCTAATATTATTGGATATGCTCCGACTCTCTTCTTCTGCAAGGCTTGCCATAATCGTAAGGACGAACTCGCTCCGCTCTTGTAGCGTATCGAGGTTTTCTTTCTCGAATATGATTCCGATACCATCTGCTTTCAGTTTTCTTGCGGTCTGTACGCAGTCGAGTGTGTTTCTTGCGAATCGGCTGACCGATTTCGTAATTATAAGGTCTATCTTTCCGTCTTCGCAGTCCTTTATCATTCGTTTGAACTGCACTCGCTTGGTATTCTTCCCGCTCAAGCCGGGGTCGGCATAAATGTCAACCATCGTCCAATCGTCATGGCTTGCTATGAGTTTGGTGAAGTGGTCAACCTGTGCCTCGTAACTGCTTTCCTGTTCTTCGTGGTCGGTCGACACTCGTGCGTATGCAGCCACTCGTATTTTTGGCTTTTGTCCCATCGCTACCGACATAGGGTCAAGTCGTTCGGCCCTCGTCTTCGCGGGGATAATCGTAATTTTGGGTTTAGTGTTTGCACAGTTTTCCATTAATATTTCCTGCCCTCCCGTTTGTATATTCTTTCGTTGTCTTATATCCATTTTGGAACTCGAATGTAATCGTCCAGTCTTTTATTGTTGCTTTTACAAGGAACTCCGCCATTTGTTCCGTCATCTCATCCGATTTTCTATATTTCCCTTTTACCATATCTCTCGTTCGTAGATTCTTTATGAGAGTTTCTTGTTCTTTTATCTTTATAAGTATTTTATCGGTTTCTTCTCGGCATTTGGTTTCGGATATATAACCTTTCGCTCGTAATTGTCGCAGTTCTTGCTCGTTGGCAATAAGTTTTCGCAAGGTCTCTTCTTGCTCCGTTACGCCATTCACTTCGTTATTAGCATCAATGCTTTCATTGTAGGCTTCAATCAGCAGTCTTGTAACGACTTCGTCTTTGATGTCGTGGGATGGGCATTCCTTTGCCCCATAAATATCCTTTTTTCGACAAGTCCACTTTATACACACATATGGTGTTCCGTGTGCCGAAGTTTTTCTTTTGAAACTCGTTCCGCACTCTCCGCATATCAGTTTTCCTGATAGCGGATATAATGCCGTAGGTGACCCCATCGGTCGATATTTATTGCTGCGTAACACCATCATCTTCTGTACTTTTTGGTAGTCTTCACGCGACACAATCGGTTCGTGATCGTCTTGGACATAGTATTGGGGGAGTTCTCCGTAGTTGTACTTCTGCACTTTCATTGTGCTGTATGTCTTCTGCATAAGACTATCGCCGCAGTACTTTTCGTTTCGCAACATACCCATTACTGTCGATTTACTCCATCGTCCGCCATGCATTGGGGTGTATCCTTCGTTTTCGAGAATATGGCATATGCTTATAAACGAGTTGCCTTGCAGGTACAGTTCGAAGATTCTTCGTACTATGACCGCTTCTTTCTCGTTTATCACTAACTTTCCATCGACCATATCGTACCCAAGTATTCGCGTCAGTTCCACACTTCCATTTGCGAATCGTTTCCGTGCCGCCCATTTTTGGTTTTGACTCATCGATATTAATTCTTCTTCGGCGAGACTTGCCATAACCGTGAGAATTAAACCGCACTTGGGGTCAAGGGTATGTATATTTTCGGACTCGAATATGATTTCAACTCCTATATCTCGGAACTCTCTCACTATTTCCATTAGTTCGACTTTGTTCCGAGCGAATCTCGAAACCGACTTCGTATATATTCTGTCGATTTCACCATTTCGCACTTTTTGAAACATCCTTTTGAGTCCATCGCGCTTTTTCATAAATGCACCGCCGATGCCCTCATCAGAGAATAATCCTATATACTCTACGGACTCGTCAATTTCGAATCGTCTTTGCCAATAGTTAGACTGGAACGCGAAACTATCTTCTTGGGCATCGCTATCGGTACTGACTCGCACATAGGCACATACCCGTGGCTTCTCTTCTTTTTTCGTAGGTATCTCTTGAATAATCATTTTTCACGCTCCTTTCTTGTTTGCCTTTCGGCTCTTTCGACTGGATTTGAACTGCGATTAAAAATTTGTCCCGCCCTTTTTATTGGGCAGGACAAACAATACCGTGCTCACCTATAAAAGTCCAGACAAAAACCGCCTTAATCTGAAACTTTTTTGATAATTCTTTCCTTCTCTGACGAAGTAATTAAACCCCGCTTCAAAAGGCTTTTTATGACGCTTTCAATTATCTGTTTTTCCATCGTCTTCACCGTCCTTTTTGCCGAGCTGTTTAATAATCTGATTAGCACCCGTAGCCGTCAGTCCGCTTGCTCCGCCGATGACGATTGCCACCACGATGTTCGGTGCCGGGATAATGCTCGGCACGGCATAGTAGCAAATGATCCCGCATATGACACCGAGTGCCGCAGCGATGAGCGGAATAAACTTCTTAAATTTTTCGTTCTCTCCGACCGCGTGTTTGATGATGTTAATCACCCAATACACGATTGCCGCAATTGCCGGGACGCTGATTAAGTTCAAATACTGTTCCATACTTCATCCTCCTTACTTCTTTGAAGTTTCTTCGAGCAAATACTCATAGAGTTCGTCTTTGACTTCCGCATAGGTTTTCATAGCGTCTTTCATTTCGCCGTTGGTCTTTCCGTCACGGATCGCAATTGCGTCCGCATTCATACCCTCCTTATATCGTTCTTCCGCGCGTTTCTTGTTTCAGTCCACCGTCAAATGTAAACTTGTTATACTCGCACACAAGATCTTGACTGTCACCGAACCGATCCACTGACACATACTTCTCTCCGAGATTGAGTTCCGGGTTGCCTCGCCAAGTCGTAGTTACGACACCCTCTCCCGCGTGCATCTTTTCAAGCAAGAAATTTGCAATGTATTCCGCTTGGTCATGGCTTTGTACAAGGTCGCTCGATGGGTGCGAATACTCGGTTATGCCGTTGTTACGCACGCTTTCATCGTCCTGTTTGGTCAGAGCCTTTGTCGTTATCTCGATTGCCTTGCCCGTGACCGTCAGCACCGCCTTTTGCTTTTCGGCTGTCTTGTTCTTCGCAACGACCGAGCAAGCATTAACACCGCCTTGGAAGTCGGTCAATATCACATTTAAGTTATCCGTTTCGATTGCAGGGTACGCAACTTCGGTATTATAATCGAGCGTCAGTTCAAGCGATGCGTTCGGCTCTATATTGAGTTCGACCGATACCGCTTCGACCGTATCGTCCGACAGCGACACATCGCAATATTCCACAGAAATACGGTTCGCAAACTCGGTCAGAGAAACACTCGATGAGTATGTGAACATATTGCTTTTGTCAATCTGTATTGCCGTCTTTGTCTTTGTTTCTTTTTCCGAGCGGACATTGATTTTGTCTTCACGATCTACATAGATTTTGCAAAGTCCTGCGTTAGCGATCTCCTGTAGTGCATCCCAAGCCGTTCCTTTTGGCAGAAATGCCATCGGCACAATGACCGATTGCAAGTCTTTGGAGATGACGATTGTGTTTGCCGTTTCCCCTATCTTCAGGAGAATGTCGACAGCAATATCGTACAGCGATGCATTCTCCGTCAGCGGGAAGCCGACATAGGTCTTTTTCTGTAACCGCATCAACCTGTCTACCGCGCTACACTTTACCCATTGCGAGTCTTGATTTATCTGCCATTCATCCGAATAGAATGTGCCGAGCGGTTGGTATTTTACTTCCCCGTCCGTTTCTATGCCTATGCTCGGTAACAGTTTGCGGTCGAGTATCATGAGCGAACGGAGATAGCCTTTATCGAACTTTCTGCCCTTAAGATGGAATATACAACATTGAACCATACTGTATGGGAAGATTTGAAAAACAGAATTATTGATTTGCATTGTTTTGAATATACGGACGAAGGTGAAATTCTTTATGATGGGGATTGTTTTCCGGTAGAAACTTTTTCGGGTAAAGGAAGAATTGAGGAAATAGAGGTTTCCTGTATTGAACCATATAGTCAAGTAATGTTCCATCTGGGATACGAGTTTGATGAAAATGATGCACATGATGTGAAGTTATTGTGTGAGACATTTCATATCGAAATTCCAAATGAGTATAGATAACTGCAAATAACAGTTTGTAGGGGAGTTCTGATACTCCCCTATAAAAATGGCTATTTATCAACTGTTTGTTGTGACATAGCCAAATTTTTTCAATCGAAAAAATTTATTTTGATTATTCAATTTTGAAAAACTGAATACCTCAAAATCAGAAAGAG
>CAMEIT010000003.1 GCA_945918795.1 uncultured Clostridia bacterium
CCCGTTGCGCCGGTTGGGCCTGTTGCGCCCGTAGGACCTGTTGCGCCGATTAGTCCTGTTGCGCCCGTAGGACCCGTTGCGCCCGTAGGACCTGTTGCGCCTGTAGGACCCGTTGCGCCGATTAGTCCTGTTGCGCCCGTAGGACCTGTTGCACCTGTAGGACCTGTTGCGCCTGTCGGACCCGTTGCTCCCATCAAGCCCATTATTCCTCTCGGGCCGGTAGGTCCGGTAGGTCCCACCATGCAGCATAAACAGCCCGTTGTACGACAGCAATCCAGCTTATCAAAAGCCGAGCCTTCTTTATTTTCCATAAAATTCCCCCAATTTAATTTGCATACACCTTATGGCGTTATGTCATAGGGCATATACAATACTATATATTGACGAGGAGCAGATATTGTGAATAAAAAATCGGCTCATCATTTGTTCTCAACGGGCACCAATTACGCATACAATAACGTACAGACAAGCAAAAATACAGCACCGTTTTAAAGTGATTCACTTTTTGTTAAGCTTTCAGGACAATAATTCGCTGTTTTGCAAATGCCGTTTTCCATTTTGAACAAAATTTATAGCTGTAAAATTGGGCAGTGTAACAAAAATGTAAACTTCGAGTAAAAAAATTAAAAAAGTTGGTCATATTTTGATTTTTTATGATATAATTATAAAAAGTAAAGCATACTATACTTCTCAAAAATACTTAATTAAGGAAGGACTTTTTTATGAAAAAGATATTGGCAATTATCCTTACAGTTGCTATGGCTACAACATTGCTTTGCTCAACTGCAATGGCAGCTTCTGTTGCTCCTGTATATTGGGATCTTGAGATCGAGCTTAGAAAAGCTGATCCGGATAACGTTGTTAAAGACGGTGTCATCGGCGAGAACGAGTATGAAAAGATTGATGTCAATAACGATCTGTTGTGGCTCAACTACAATACAGTTATCGAAGATGGTTTTGGCAAGATATTAGAGAATTCTGCAAAGGTTCGTGAATCCTTGGAATACTACTTCTCATGGGATGAAGTAAACGGCTTGAACTTTGCTGTTAGATATATTCCTCTCGAAGTAAAAAATGATTTCACTCCGGATGCTGACGGAGAATATGTAGTATCCAATCCTTTTGGCGCTATCATGTTCAACGCTTACTACAAAGATGATCCGAAGTACACACCTGAGGGCAAGAACAACGGTTGCTTAGTATATTCTTGGGCTACACAGAATACAGATACAAAGGATCTTATTACCGGCGTATACCAGAATGGTTACAAAGAGAACTACACAGTTGATAACATCTGCATCGTTTATGATGAAAGCACAGGCTATGTAACATATGAATGGTCTGTTCCGCTTGATGCTCTTACACAGGAGCCTACTGTTGGCGGAGAATTCTACATTGTAATCGCTGCTGCTTTCGGTCAGGGTAAAAACGGCCAGAGCTGGGGCGCTTGCGAAAAGAACCACTTCTCACTTAACCTCGGACAGTGGGGCTTCTACATGGGTCAGGAAACATGCACAGGCGGTCAGGCAACAGTTGTTAAGATTTCCGACGTAGCTGTTGGTTATGTTGAACCGACACCTACACCTACACCTGAGCCGACACCTACTCCGGATCCGGCTACACCTACACCGGCTGCTGAAGAACCTGCAGAAAGCAACAACACAGTTGACATCGTTATAATGGTTGTTGAAGCTGTTGTTATCATAGCTCTCCTTGCAGCTCTCGTTATCAAGAAAAAGAAACAATAATAAATAAGTAAAATATACTTACATTAAGAGAAGTAATGTATGTACGTCACCGGCTCGGATGCAGACAGCTGTATCTGAGCCGGCTACTTTTTTATTAAATAAAATCTGCGTCGTTCTGAAAGCGCAGTGCCGCTCATATAATAATACCGTCAATAATTGCAAAGGAGCCGAATATGTCGTATATAATAGATACCCACTGCGATACTCTCGCACTGTTGAACAAAAACAATTTCCTGTGCGGAAGCAGCAATATGAATTTGTCCCTTCCGAGGCTTATACGCGGAGATGTAAAATTACAGTGCTTCGCCGTATGCGTGCATCCCGATTCAAACGGAAAATGCTTTTATGATGGAATGAAGCTTATCAATGAATACGACAAACTCACAAGCAATACTCATATGCTCATGTCAATAAAAAACAAAGGGGATATAAAAGAGCTTCTTGCATCAGACAAAATAGGCGCAATGCTTACTGTCGAGGGAGGCGATATGCTTGAGGGGAACAAGGATAATTTTGATATTCTGTTTGAAAAAGGCATGAGGATGTTCTCGCCCACATGGAACAATTCAAACTGTCTTTGCGGTGGCATAGGAGAAAACTCAGACGGTCTGACAGATTTCGGCAAGGAAATACTACTCCGTTGTGAGGAAAAAGGCGTCATTATCGATGTCTCGCATATATCCGAAAAGGGATTTTGGGACACAGCCGAGCTTGCCTCAAAGCCTTTTATCGCGTCACATTCAAATGCCAAAAGCGTATGCTCCAACAAGAGGAACCTCGACAACAAACAGCTTGAGGCAATCAAAGCTCATTCGGGGTGCGTCGGCGTTAATTTTTATCCGCCGTTTCTGAATAATTCGGGCAAAGCGTCGACAGATGACATAATACGCCACATTGAATATATCGCCTCATACATAGGCATAGAATACGTATCTATAGGCTCCGACTTTGACGGCGTGGAAAACGATCTTCCGAAAGGAATGGAGCATCCGGGGAAATTGCAAAATCTTTGCGAACGGCTCAGAAAATTGAACTATTCGGAAAGCGATATTGACCTTGTATGCCATGGAAATATGCTCAGAATTATGAACTGTGTTCTAAAATAATATACAGCCACTTAAAATACACATACACGGTTGACTGTTTGTCTGAAAAATGTTATACTATATTTAGTGCAACAGAATATCGGGCGGTGAAATAAAAATGTTATACTCCATATATCAAAATGAAGTACGGCAAGCAGATAAATACGAAAAACAGTACGGCAGATTATATATAGGCAGATTCGACAGTATAAACGGCGATATGTGTAAAGATATCGACCTGTCTGACGAAATTGCGGCAGAAATGAATCGCAAAAGAAAATATATCCGCAGGAGCATAGAATGCGACGGCAAAACAATATTGGGTTCGGTCAGATTCAAGGATTCCGAAAAAAGCAATTCGGAAATTGACGATATTATATTTATTGTAACGGAAGATATGTTTCTGACTGTGAAGGCTCGTGATGAAAACGGCAGCTTCGATTCCATGTTTGACAATTTTGTGCTTTCATGCGGCTCCAAAACTCAGATAACGGAAATTGTGGCGTCATTTTTTACTCTTATAATGCGTGGAAACGATATGTTCATAGAGGAATACAGCAGTAAAATAATGAAGCTTGAGGAAAGCATTGTAAGCGGTAAAACACACAAGAATCTCAATTCCGCAATATTCCGTCTTAAAGCGGACATTCAAACGCGCAGAATGCTTCTTGACGACCTGATTTCAACGGGTGAGGAAATGCTTGATGAATGCCCGTCGCTCCTTAAAAATCAAAGTGACAAGCCATTGCGCAAATTTGTTTCGAGGGCGAGAGATTACAGAACCGCTTATGAATATCTCATTGAAAACATCATTCATCTGCGCGAGGTATACGACGCTGAAATTAACAACGGAATCAATTCCACAATGAAGCTTTTGAGCATAGTTTCAACGATATTCCTGCCGCTCATGTTTATTGCAGGCTGGTACGGAATGAACTTCAAATATATGCCGGAGCTTTCATGGAAATACGGCTATCCGCTCGCTTTGGGAGTCGGGCTTGCGATTGTCGCGATAATGATAATTATATTCAGAAAAAAGAAAATGCTTTGATATTTTTAATATAAATAACGATGTACTTAATGAAGCCGTGACGATAGATTGAATGTCCCCCGACTGCAAAGTATATAAAATCCTCCGTATAATTCGACCTATACGGAGGATTCGTTATTTTGCAAAGTTGCCATTATGGCAAGCTTTGGTTTTGTGATTTTTCAGAGCATCGGCACAGGTATTCCCACCCCGTATTCCCATGTGCTTATGTGAGCATTGTCACCTATATATTCCCGTAGCTCTTCTCTTTCAACCTCTTTATAGGTACCGTCCGAAAACGCTATCAGGTACATATCGTCATAATATTGTGTATAATAATCGTCTTTCTTGCAGAATCGCCACGCAACCTTAACTACACCGTAAACGCCGTCATCTGTTTTACTGTACCAGCCCAAAGCCGAGCACGAAAGTCTGAACAGAGCCGCATACCCTTTAGTATGACGCGGAACAATGTTTTCAATATCGAGCCCTTCTATAATCGAGCCTATATCCGGTATACTCTCCATATCGCTCTCGGTAAAGCGCGGTCCCATATATGTTACGCTTGCCTTCTCTCCGTTTTCTCCGGGCATCGTAATTCTTATTTTTTCATCCGAATAAAATCCGTTTATTATTCTGCTGTAAAAAACCGTAACTCCGTCATTATATCTGTGGCACTCATTCGTGAACACGCCGTTTTCAAGTGAGCTTAAATATTCAATCACATCGGCAGTCTCGTCGCACAAAAGCGTATCGAATGTCAAAACCTTTTTAAGTGTATCGAAATTGTCATAATCGTCCTTGTCATTGTTTAATTCTCTTATTTTGTTTTTTGTATACTGAATCGTACAGCCGGGCCTTGCGGGATATTTGTCTTTCAAGCTTATTGTAAAGCTGTTTTTCCAATATTTCTCTTCCCATATGCTCTCATCAAGCTTGCCGCCTGTAAATGCAATCACAGAGCCCGCCGGAGCATAAGTCGCATAATCCGCCCTGCTTATCCCGAACAAAAATCTGAATGACTCAATATGGTTTGTATTATTGTTTATGAGAATATAATTTTCAAGTCCGAGCTGTTCTATGCCCAGAACAAGCCTTTCATACCCCGCAATATAATCTGCCGTAATAGCGGGAACCATATAATATATTTCATTAGGCACGCCCTCGCCCACAATAACGTCGCACACCTCAAGCTTTAAAACCTTGTATTCGGGAGCCTTGCGGTATCTGCCCGTTTCAACATATACGTCCGGGAGAACCTCCTTAACGTATGCTTCAACGGCAATACCGCACGCAAATCTGAACTCCGGGAATGCAAGCTCCGGCTCCAAACCGAAGCTGAAATCAGGTTGTCCGTCTGCAACGCCTCCGGATGGTTTTTTGCCGACAATTTCCTTATACTGCACGCCAGTCAGCTTATCCTGACTGACAATATTGTAATTCAAAGTATCCACAGTTGAATTCATCGGCACATAAATATAATTTGAAACTCCGAATATACAAAGCAATACAACAGCCGCGCACAAGCACGCCGCCACTGCCATACGCCATATAGTAACCGTTTTCTTTTTGCGCTTTTTGCAATTCATTGCATCATTTACATAGTCGTCCTTTATAAGACCTATCGCATCAAGCAATTCATTCGCTTTCATTATAAAATCCCCTTTCCCTCAAGGTGTCGTTTGAGCCGCTTTCGTGTGCGGCAAAGCTCGGTTTTTACCTTGCTTTCGGAAAATCCCGTGCTTTCGGCTATATCACCGACAGACTCAAAAAGCCAATATCGCTTTACGAATATTATTCTCGCATCTTCACTTTGTACTGACAGAAAATCATCTATTATCTCTGCAAGCTCCTTCGCCTCAAGGTGACTGTCCGTTGTGTTTTTGCCGTCGGGCAGACATTCCTCAAGCTCTTCGAGCGCAAGCGGCACCTCTCCGCCTCCGCGGCAAAGGGCATTCTTGCCCCTTAATCTGCCAAGCGAAACTCGCCGCGTTATTTTGCCGAGAAATATCGAAAGCATCTGTGGTCTGTGAGGCGGCATACTGTTCCACGCCCCAAGATACGTATCGTTAACGCTTTCTTCTGAATCTTCCCTGTTTCTAAGTATCCTGTATGCAATCGCATAGCAATAATTCCCGTATTTGATCTGTGTCTGCTTTATTGCATCCTCACATCTGCTCCAATACAGGTTCACTATTGTTTCGTCATCCATTTCCCCTACCGTCCTGTAAATTAATTTACAATTCCGTTTCAATTAAATAAATCGGCGCCGTGCAAATAATTGAGATCGATCCCCTGACAGCATCAAAATAAAGCTGTTTATGTTTTTGAGTCTGCTAAAATATAACCTTCTACTGTATATACTCGCGAAAAAATCAAAAAGGTTACTTTTAAATGAAAAAAGCTTCGTTTTATCGAAGCCTCTGACTGTCTCCGTCTATGCCGAGCCGTTTTGCAACGTCCTTCATAGCGTCGAAATATATGTTGCTCTTTGAATTTGCCACAAGGAACACAAGGAGCACCACCTGAGCATACGCCGCCAATATAAACGCGCCTGCATAAAGCTTTACGGGCAGCATCACATCCGCAAACAGCAGTGAATAAATCCCTTCCTTAAATGTCTGGATTATCATGAATATTCCGCCCAATATAGGCAAGAACGCAAGAGTCTTTACTCCCTGATATATGGTCCACACAAAAAGCACCGTCACAAGCAGCACAACGGTGTTGAGAACCGAAAACTCCGCAACATCCAACAGCACGCAATAATATTCCGTTACAAGCTGGAATACTCTCGTTGCAAGCCAAATCAATACGATAACACCTGTAAATCTTTTTGCCGAAAGCACCTCCGGTCTTTCGCGCATTACCTTGTCGATAAGCTGTTTTTTCTTTTCCTGAATTTCATTTGCCATGTCAATATTATCCCTTCCCCCGCCGTATTCGCGTCGGTGTTTTTCTTTATTTTATTATACATTATTTTATATTTTAAAACAACATTTTTTTGTATTTCAGGCAGAAGCGCTTCAATTTCAATAAAAAATCGCTTTATATTATTGACAACATTCTGTCCGTATGCTATAATCAACCCGGAATAATATTTGAATATAAACGGCTGACTTACCGTAAAGCTTCGACCCGACAGCATTTACTTAAAAAGTCGCCAAGTAAAATCATTTATGCAATATCGGCAACAAAAGGCAACGGCTTTTTGTTGCAAAAAGAAAGGAAATTAATTATGACCGACGGTATCAAATTGTATGTGTCCACAACAGGCTCAGACAATAATAACGGATCCGAACAGCATCCGTTTGCTACGCCTTCAAAAGCGGTAGCTGAAGTAAGAAGTATAATCGAAAAAGGGCTCACAGCACCTGTTACGGTTTATTTTCACAAGGGAGAATATAACGCAGACAATCTCGAGTTCACACCTGCCGACAGCGGCACACAAGAATTCCCCGTAAAATACTGTGCATACGGCGACGGAGAAGTAATATTCAACAGCGGTGCATCTCTTGACAACAAAAAATTCAAGCCTGTTTCCGACGAAATACGCGAGAGACTCTCAGGTGACGCAAAGGAACACGTTCTCGTATGCGACCTCAAAGAGTGCGGCATAAGCAAGGACGAAAACGGCGGCTTATACATTCACGGAGCATACTGCGGCGCGCCTAAATCCGATGACGATTCAAGCGGCAGAGACTGCGAGCTGTTCTGGAATGACAAGCGTCTTGTTCTGGCAAGATACCCGAATGAGGGATTCCTCGAAATCAAAGATATGTGCCCCGATGACACGGATGAGGCAACACGTCTGCACAAGCAAAATTGTCCGGGCGGCTGCACGGTAACGATCGACGAGGACACAAGCAACAGAATAAAAGCATGGAAAACACCCGAAACGACATGGATGCACGGATATTTTTATTGGGATTGGTCATTCGGTTCCACACCCGTTGTCAAATTTGACACGGACCTTCAAAGAGTTTACATGAAGCACGCAACTGCATACGGTGCAAAGGACGGCGGAACATATTATTTCTCAAACGTTCTCGAAGAGCTTGATATTCCGGGCGAATATTATTTTGACAAGGACGAGCTCATGCTTTACGTATATCCTATCGGCAATATCGACGAAGCAAACATTATGTTCTCCGCTTCACGCAATCCGATTATAAACATGAAGGGTGCTTCATATATTACATTTGACGGAATAACACTCAAGGGCGCACACAACCACGCAATCGATATGAATGCTTCTGACTGCCAAATAAGTAACTGCAAAATTCTCGATGTTTACGGCTGGGCAATAATGATGAACGGTTGCGGAAATACAGTCTACGGCTGTGAAATAACTCATACGGGCAGAGGCGGTATTTCAATTTCGGGTGGAGACAGAAAAACGCTCACACCTGCAAACAATGTTGCTGAAAACAACTACATTCACGATTGGGCAGAGGTATACCTCACATACAGCTCGGGTATAGAGCTTGTAGGCTGCGGCAATACTGCTACACACAACGAGCTTGCAAGAACAACGCACATGGCTATATACTACAACGGAAACGATAATATTATTGAATACAACTACATTCACGAGGTAGTACAGCAGTCGCACGATGCCGGCGCAGTATACGGCGGAAGAGATTGGGCAGGCTACGGCAATATAATCAGATACAATATTATTGAAAACGTAGGCAATGACAAGTACACACCTGTCGGAATATATTGGGACGATGCTCAGTCCGGACAAACGGCTTACGGCAACATTATAAAGAACGCTGTCGGCAAATCATTCCTCATAGGCGGCGGACGCGACAACACGGTTGAAAATAACATGATGATCGTAAGCGAATATCCCATGCTTTTCGATGACAGAGCAATCGAGGGTATCGTTAAAAACGGCTGGTACAACGGCGGTCGTAAGGGCGGCATGAACTGGGGCATTATGAATCAGATGCCTATCAGAAGCGAAATATGGGCAAAACGCTTCCCGACACTCGCAAAAGTAAACGATAATTTTGATAATGTCGACGATCCCGACTTCGCGCCGAACCCGTCACGCGCCGTTATAAGAAACAATGTGTGCGTATGCTACAATGATTACGGCTTCTTCGTTGCCGAATCCGTAAGAAAGCTCGGTACTATCGAAAATAACCTCGTATTTTCGAACGAGGACGAATGTATCGTTCCTGGCAGCAAGTATGAGCTTAAGCCTGAGGTTAAAAAGCAGCTTCCCGAATTCAAGGATATACCGGTAGACGAAATAGGCCTTTACAAGAAATAAATCAACTCACAAAGAAAGGATGTCTTTGCTTGTAAAAAAACAAAGCGGCTTTGAATCATGAATGAAATAAATTATAAAGCATCTCAGATAGTGGGCAAAAAGCCTGTTATCACCAAGCTCGGAGCAATAAGAGACAGCGGCGAACAAACACCGTTCGTTTTTAACGGAGAACTCCTCATTGCCGAAACAATAGACGTTACACACGCGGAAAATATGCTCGGCAAGCCGTACTTCAGAATACGCAACGTTGAAAGCGGATTTTTGTATCCTCCGTTTGCCGAGGGTTGTTATTTTTCATCTGCTTATACCGAAAACGGAACAGTGTACGTTTTCGGAACAACAGGTTGCGGTCTTAACGCCGATTGGACAGAGGGCGACCCTCGCGGAGGCAGTACGGTACGTATGTTTTGGTCTGATGACCTATACAAATGGTCCTGCAAGGATATTATAACACTCCCCGAATGGAGACTCTGGAATACATCTGTTTGTAAGGACGATACAGGCTATAAAATGGCTTTCGAGGTAATGGGTAAACAGGAATATCCTGCAAGAAACAGCGTTGCAGGCGTTCCGTTTACCGAATTTTTCGCACAGTCCGATGATCTTTTTAATTGGACCGTCATGCCCGATGAATACTCTTACAGCGCAAGCAGATACGTCGCTTGCCCTGCACTCAGATATGACGCCGAAGAAAAATATTATTATATGGTGTGCCTCGAAGCTCTCCCTGCCGCAAGATACGCTCCCTACATATATAGATCGCGTAACCTTAAGGATTGGGAAATAGGCTACCATAATCCTGTCTTAATGTATGACGATGATGATAGAAAGGTTAAACCCGATGCTCACGTTGAGTTCAGCGCAGAACAGCTCTATAAACTCAAAAATTATATTAATATAAATAATAGTGACCTCGATTTCTGTGAGTATAAGGGGAAAACTTATATATTCTACCTCACCGGTAATCAGCAAACATATGGCTTCATGTGCGAGGCTGTGTATGACGGCGGCTTGTATGATTTCTTGAGAGCCTTTTTTAGGTGATTTTTTCGTGAGGCTCTGCCTCACACTCCGCAAGCCCCTTTTTCGGGGCTTTGCCCCGAACCCCACAAGCCTTGAAAAGGCTTGAGCGAAACTTTAAACTACTTTGTAGCTGGCAATCAGCCTCGCCGGTGGTCGTCGAGTCAGATTGCCATTTGCTTTTCGTTTCTTTTTAAGTAAGATATGCTGTATATCAATATTTCTTCGTTAAGATTAAAAAGAAACACAAATGAAAAGCAGCTTAAAGTTTGCGGGATTGCTTCAAAAGCTACCAATGCCGTAGGCGGCTGAAGGAGAGCGCGGTACAATGTGGTCGTCGAGTCAGATTGCCATTTACGTTTCGTTTCCCTTAAGTTAAGTGTGCCGCTTATTAATATTTCACCGTAAAAAACTAAAAAAGAAACGTAAATTTAATGCTCATCTCCGAAGCCGTACTCTTGGCGAGGAGATGAGCAGATGCGAAGCAGTTTAAGTTTTCGGGCCTGGGGACTTTTGAAAAAGTCCCCAGAAAAGAAAAAGCCAAAGGATACACAATGATAACGATAAACAATGTAAAGATGCCGCTTGATAGCACGAAAAGCGACATAAAAGCAAAGGTTGCGGAGCTGTTAAGAGTGAAAGTAACCGATATAAAGATACTAAAGCGAGCCATTGACGCGCGGAAAAAGGACGAAATATGTTTTGTATACAACATTGAAGTCTCAATAAAGGGTGACGAGGCGGCGGTTGTAAAGAAATGCAACGACAAGAACGTATTCATTTCAAGGAAAGAAGCATACATACCGCCCATATGTGAAAAAGCGTCATCAAAAAGCAAGGTTATCATTGTCGGGAGCGGGCCTGCGGGTTTATTCTGTGCGTACATTTTAGCGAAAGCAGGCTTAGAGCCTCTGCTCATAGAGAGAGGCAAAACGGTTGATGAGAGAAAGCTTGATGTAGAACTTTTCAGGAACAGCGGAATATTAAACACAGAGAGCAACATTCAGTTTGGTGAAGGCGGTGCGGGAACATTCTCGGACGGCAAATTAAACACAGGCATAAAAGATGTAAGGATAAGGTACGTTCTTGAAACATTTGCCGCCGCGGCAAACGGCACTGCCGACGACATACTGTACATGGCAAAGCCGCACATAGGCACAGACAGGCTCATAGGCATAATACGCAATATGCGTGAAGAAATAATACAAATGGGCGGCAGTGTGATGTTTGAGCACAAGCTGTGCGGAATCATCACTTCAGGCTCTGCAATACGCGGTGCGGTTATCGAGCATAACGGAATCATAAGTGAGCTTGAGTGCGACAGCCTTGTTCTTGCAATAGGCCACAGCGCAAGAGATACCGTAAAAATGCTGTATGAAAGCAACATTTCAATGGAGCAAAAGCCATACGCAATGGGCGTGCGCATTGAGCATAGCCGAAAAGCAATAGATAAAAGCCAATACGGAAAGTTTGCAGGTCACGATAAGCTTTCGGCGGCGGATTATAAGATTTCATGCACACCTGACGGCAAAAGAGGCGTATACAGCTTTTGTATGTGCCCGGGAGGCGTTGTTGTTCCGGCAGCGTCGGAAGAGGGTATGCTTGCGGTAAACGGCATGAGCGAGTTTGCGCGTGACGCCGAAAATTCAAACGCGGCACTTCTCGTAGGCGTTGCGCCGTCGGATCTTGACAGTAACGATCCACTTGCAGGAATAGAGCTGCAAAGAAAGACAGAGCGTCTTGCATATCAGTTGGGTGGTGCGAACTACAAAGCGCCCGTACAGCTCGCAGGCGATCTGATAACGGGAAGAGCTTCGCATGAAATAGGAAGCATTATGCCGTCATATAAGCCGGGCTACACGCCGACGGATTTGAGAGAATGTCTGCCTGCATTCATAATCGAATCCATACGCGCCTCGCTTTCAATATTCGGCAAAATGATAGACGGGTACGACACATACGATGCAGTCCTGACAGGCGTCGAATCAAGAAGCTCCTCTCCCGTGAGAATCAAGCGCGACAGCATAACATACGAGAGCAGTATCAAGGGAATATATCCATGCGGCGAGGGCGCAGGATACGCAGGCGGAATAGTGTCCGCGGCGGTTGACGGAATAAAATGCGCCGAAAAAATAATCGAAAAGATAAATAACGGTAAAATTGCAACATGAGGAATACGTTTTCGGTTTTGGTGAGAATATTATGTCTTTTGTTATGCGGGAATAAAACAAGAATTAACAAAATATTGATATTATCCGCATATTCCGATTGACAAAATCACTTAAATATGGTATACTTTTCAGTACTGATATTAATGATAATTCTGCTGTCAAACGTAAGGTCGATGCTTTTTGTTTGCAGTATTATTGTTTAAATAATTAATTTCTGTTGGCATAAATATATAAAAGGGGACAACCAATGGACAGCGCAAAGGAACAAAATGACGAGATAGACCTGCTTGATATGTTCAAGCTGGTATGGTCAAAAAAAGTTGTAATAGCTATAATAGTAATTGCAAGCGGATTGGTAGGCTTGCTTTACAGTAAAATTTTTATCACCCCACATTATGAAGCATCTATTAACATGATAGTAAACAGCCGCAACGATTCCACTATCGGGAATATAAGCAGTGATAATATCACATCGGCACAAAAGCTTGCTCAGACGTATGCCGTTATCATAACGGGCAACAAAATACTGTGTCAGGTTATTGACGAATTGAACCTTGATATGTCGTATGAAAAGCTCAAAGAAATGGTAACAGTCGAGTCAGTCAACAGCACTCAGGTAATGAATATTGTCGTTAACGATACCGACCCCGAGCGTGCAAAGCAAATTGTTGAGAAAATCGGAGATATAGCTCCGGAGATACTTGTCGATGCAATCGAAGGCGGTTCGTGCAAGATCGTAAGCGATGTTTATTCAACAGGCAAGCCCGTTTCTCCGAACTCAACGAAAAACGGACTCATCGTTGCATTGATTGCGCTTGTTATTTGTATCGCTGTGATAATTGTCCGCGATTTGCTTGACAACACGTTCAAAAGCGAGCTTGATATTCAGAATATCACAAGCCTGCCCGTATTGGGGGTACTTCCTTCCGTTGAAAGCTGCATGACTCAGCCCCAAGCCGCAAAAAGGAGGAGATAAAACGTATGTCCGTATTCAATTTATTCAATAAGCGTAATAAAAAAATAACTTCCGAAGATACCATACTCTCCCCGACAGCACCTTTCGCATTTTCCGAAGCATATAAAATGCTTCGCACAAATATCAAGTTTGCAACAATGAATAAGCATAAAAAACTGCTTATTACAAGCTCTGTTCCAAACGAAGGAAAAAGTACGGTTGCAATAAACATAGCCATTTCTCTGGCGGAAACAGGCGCAAAAGTATTGGTTATCGACTGCGATATGCGTAATCCGAGCATACATAAATACATTCGTGTACGTAATCTGCGCGGTGCGGGATTATCATCGGTGCTTGCGGGAAGTGCCGACGTAAACGACTGCATCATCACGTATAAAAGAGGCGACGAAGCGATTTTTGATCTTCTCCCCGTCGGAAGCATACCTCCGAACCCGGCAGAGCTGCTCGGTTCCGCAACAATGAAAGACCTTCTTGATATGCTCAGCGAGCATTATGATTATATTATATGCGACACGCCGCCTGTTACTGTCGTATCCGATGCGGCTATTCTGAGCAGATACTGCGACGGTGTTCTGCTTGTTATAAAGCAGAAGTTTTCCACAAAACAGCAGGTTCAGGAAGCAAAGCAGAACCTCGAATCAGTCGGAGCCACCATTTTGGGAACTATACTTAATCAATATAATATTGCCGACGACAGAAAGAAAAACAGTGGACATTACGGTTACGGCAAGGACAAATACGGCTACGGATATGGTTACGGTTACGGTCAACAGCCCGATACCACAATGCAACAATCCACAAGACGCGAACGGATAAAACAATGATAGACATACACACACATATTCTTCCGGGAATAGATGACGGCGCAAGAAATGAGAATATTTCAATAAAAATGCTGCACGCTGAGCTTAAAGCAGGCGTACAGCAAATTTTTCTTACTCCGCATTTTAATTGCGAGACAACCTCAATAGATGCGTTTATTGAAAATAGGCAAAGCGCTTTTGAAAGACTTTCAGATGCTGTCGGCAGCGAGCCAATGCCCGAATTGCGCCTCGGTGCGGAAGTAAGGTATTCGCCGGCACTCCTAAATCTGCCGCTTGAGGAGATTGTCCTCAATAACAATTATTTGCTCCTCGAGCTTCCGTTTCATCATTATCCGGCACATATCAAACAGGTCATAATGGATTTAGACGCAAGCGGCATAACACCCATACTTGCACACGTTGAAAGATACCGATTTTTCAGGGACGACCCCGAATTGCTTTACTCGCTGATTCAATCAGGTGCAATGGGACAGGTCAATGTATCGTCTCTTGAGGACAAAAAAGACAAGGGCTTTGCCAAAGCGTGCCTGAATAATTCTCTGGCTCATTTTGTTGCTTCCGATACGCACAATATGACAGACAGAGCGCCGTGCATGGATATGGTGCCGCACATTTTATCGGAGAGCATGATTGAACTGCTTGAAAAATATTCCGACGCTTTATGGGAAGACGAAACACCTTATTACTTTGATGCACACGAAATCAAAAAAACCATATTCGGTTATAAATAGCAAAATAAAACGCAGATTTTTTATAATCTGCGTTTTTTGTCAGGAAATGTCAACATGGTTATTTTGTCACCTTGTGACTTAAATGTGCTTGAAAATCATTACTCATTAATCCATGCTCAATATTACTTAATTTTTCCCACTGTGCCATATGCCTGTATTTATACTGATTCCCCTTTAATATAGAATAATCTATCTTTAATTTTTCAGTCTTAAGCAAATATAAACCATGTTCATGTTAACCATAAAACGCTTATTATTACGTAACAACAATTAAGATGCACAATGCAATTTTTTATTTTGTTGATGTCCATTTCGTTAAATATTGTCTTGAAAACATTTCAAAACCTGCTGAAATTGCTACGTGCTTCGAAATTTCATTTGCAGGAGTTCCATATGATGCAAAATACCCATTTGCGTTCATATCATCAGCATAAAAGCGCGCCAATTTCTTAGCGATGCCTTGTCCTCGCGCTCTTTCCGTAACATAAATAAATGCTACATCCCAATATTGCCCATCAAATGTATTGGCTATCAAATATCCCAAAATATCTGTTTGATTATCAATATATCCATAAATCACGTAATTTTTGTCAAGCGCTTTTATGCATGTTTCATAAGCACTTCTTAAATTGTCATGAAATTCGATTATAGGCTCTTCAAATGAATATATCATCATTTCATCTTCAATTGTTAATTTTCTGATTTGTTTGTCGACTTGTTTGCTTTTTTCATAATTAAACATTCCGTATTGTTCTTGCTTTTTAATGTCATGTTTTCCGAACAGTCTTATAAATTCCGGATTTTGAAAAAGTTTTTCTGAATCGGATGCGAATAAAACTTCATTATATTTCTTTACAGTGCTTTCAATTTCTTCGTATATATACTGCAGATTATTAAAATCGGATATTTCAAAGTATACTTCGCACCCATTAAAACAATAAATAGAAACTATAATTATATCATTATCAACACAATAGCCATACATATCTGTTACGGCTAAATTGGGATTTCCTACATTGTGCAACACATTTAAATCATAAATATATTTTGTTTTGTTTCTTTGAGTCAATAGTACACTCAACTCACTTTTTGTTAATTTTTTAATCATCAATCGTGCCTCTTTCGTATAATATTTTACATATGGGACAAGGTTGTGTCATAACACTCTAAAATTTTCCCGGTTCAACTATAACGCAATATTCATTATTTTGTTCTATTCAAAATGATCCTCTCAAATACGCTCACCTTACCAGAACAATTCACAGTTCCACACATCAACAAGGCTGTCCTGAAATACGGATTTCAGTCTGTTATGTACGTCATTTTTTCCTACGCCCTTTTTCAGGATAACCTGAAGAAAGCCTCCGCCGCCTGCTCCGCATACAAGTCTGCCGTCAATCAAATCATCTATACTGCCGAAAATCTGGTCAATAAGTGTGTTTGTGCTTCCCTTGTCTACCTTTCTGCTCAGCTCCCAGTGGTAATCCATAAGCTTGGCAAATTCATCAACGTTTCCGCGTTCCAGCTCAAAACGCATCAGAGCCGCCACCCTCTGAATTTCATTCAAAGCAAACAGGCTCTCCGGCTCATTGCCCACGTAACGTCCTATCACGTCGCGAAGAAGATTTCTTGCAAGGCGCCTTTGTCCCGTGTAAATAAGCGCAAAGCGTTCATTTAACTCCGTTTTTGTCTCTTCGCTAAGCTCTATATGGCTGACTTTGATTTTCTGCTCTACTCCGGGCTTTGATGTAATGAATTTCAGCCCGGGCACAACGCCTCCGACCTGGTCCTGCCAGCCGCCGCCTGTTGACATTATCTGTTCCATAGCCAGCACGTGACTGTATATGTCGTCCTCTGTATATGTGATACCCATAAACTCGAACACAGCCTTTACGCACGCCGCAGACAGTATGCTGCTTGTGCCGAGACCCGAGCCTTTCGGCACATTTGTCACTTCGCTGTGCATCACAAATCCGCCGCCCAAACGCGCAAGTATTTCGTCCAGGTTGTGTCCTTCTTTCGGTATAATGCCGCAGGCTATCAGACACGCCTTTTGAAGCGCAAATGAATCAAACGGGTCGCCCGTCATTTGCAGAGCTTCTATTGTATCAAATTCGCCGTGTACGTCCATATCCCTGCTGTCAAATACTATCTTATGCTCGGGAATCTTCTCCAACGTCACTTCAACAGGCTTATCACCGTTCAGAAGAATAGCCATATTCAGCACTGTGCCGCCGTGCTCGTTGCAGTACGGCGGAGTATCGCTCCAGCCGCCGCCCCAATTAACTCTCAAGGGCAGCTTTACAGTGTGTTTGTCATATACTATCCTTGCAGACTCATTATATTTCAGGCTCTTTACTGCCGATTCCATTACAACGGACTGTATTGTCTGAAAGCATTTTTGCGTCTCGCTCTCCGAACCCAAAACCGTTCCGATATAATAATGCAGACGCAATCTGTTGCCGAAATCTGCCGTACTCAGTCTTTTCTCAAGCCATTCCTTTTGAACCTTCGTAAGGCATTTCATAGGCTTCAACTGCTTTGCAGGCGTTTTATATCTTATCGCTTTTGCGACCTCGTCCATCTGTACCAGCTCGCGCATACGCTTGTCCCACGCAATTATCGCATCCGGATCTGCCGAATTGAAGCCCGAGCAAAGCGATTTCCTTGAAGATGCTTGCCATGCCTTCAATTTTGCTTCATCAGGCAAGTCATTTTTTACTATCATATCGTACAGGTCAAGTGCCGTAGCAATCGCATCCTTTACAGTATCCTTTTCCGGATACAATTCCGCACTCCACAGCGTATGAGCTTCATTTCCCCAAAGATTTACATTCAGCTTTTCGCTTATGTCGTCAAGTGCTTTCCCAAACAGCTTGTTTTCCTTAGGATTATCCTCTACTCCGTAAATTCTTGCGACAAACTTGCCGTTTCTCTGTTTCAATCCGTGCAGAACAATATTATCCGGAATAGTTTCATCATGAATATCAACGTACGAAAGCACAGAATTCCTTCCCACGGTTGCCTTGCTGTGTACAAAAGACACCTCAAGATAGCAGTTTTCCCCAACAGATGCTCTGCTGCTCAAAACGCTGTTATATCCTGCGCACGTATCCTGAAGCATACTGCTCCCCACCTGTCGACTCCAGCCGAGGTCGCTGTATTCCTCAACGCCGCCGCTCATGAGCCTCAGTATTTCCGATGTTGTTCCGAAATGAATAAACTTTGCAGGCGCGAGGCGAAGCAGCTTCAGCCTGTACGGGCGAAGCACATCCCATACCTTTGTGCGCGCTTCAAGCAATTCTTTGCAAAGCTCGCCCTCTGGCTTTTCTTTATAGAACTGCTCCAACGTTGAATCCGTTGCCAATGGGTACAAAAAATCCCCGTACAATGACAAGCGCACTTTTTCATTTACGTAGCTTTCATATGCCTCTTCCGTCGGAATCAGACTATATAAAGAATCGAGCATCTCACGCGAGAATATTACAGCGCCTGTGTCAATATCAACACATTCGTTTTCGTTCACGGCACCATATGACCTCAATGTTTCAACCGTCTGCTTATGCAAAAATTTCTTCACGCAGCCGTCCTCGCCGTTCAGGAAAACACCGTGATTCTTCCCTGTCTCCACATTCTCCTTAAACGAAACAGCCGCCGCGCCATTGCCGTTGTAATCAATCTGCAACGGATTAAACAATAAAAGCACGTCTCCCGAAAGAAGCAACATTCCCTCCCTGATTCTCGAAGGCACGGAGCTCATGCAAATCAGAAATTCGTCAAAGAGCGTCGATATTCTTCCGTTTGGCAACTCGTGCGGTACCGGGCTGAACAGTTTGCCCAATGCAGAATACTGCGGCACACGCTTGCTGTCGCCGCCCGAATGAATTACAAGTATTCTGAGATTATCAAAGCTTCCTTCCTGCTCATGCAAATATTTGAGCACAGACAATGTAGCTCCGCCCGAGCCGACTCTTTTCCCGTCTTTATCGGGAATTACCGCAAATCTTGTCTTTGTGGGAAGATACCCCGAGCGCTCATCAATTTGTTTTCGGAAACACTCCGCCTGCTGTTCGTTGGACGCTGTCAACACAATATAGTCCCAGCGTGGGAAATCCTGTGATTTTATCGATCTTATGTAGTCGTCCCAGCAATCCTGATACGATTGAGATAAAAATATGGAAAATAGGTTTTTCATAGCGTTTGTATATTTCCTTTCAAGCTCGAATGAGAGGTGAAAAAATCTTTATTTTGTTATATTGTATCATATTTTCAAGAATAATTCCACTGTTTTAATAATGAACAAAAAATATCTTTATTTTTGATAAAGTTCAAGCTCATCAAACAGTTTTCTCCTGTCTTTGCCGGCTTTCACATCTGCAACAAGCGTCTTTACGGGAGCTTTTCGTTGCAATGATTTTTTGATATATCTGCAAATCGTATAAAGCCATGCCACGCACTTAAAAACAGGGTGTTTTTGGGCAAGCTCCCATCTCGCCAAGCCTTTCTCCTGCAATAGCTTGAAAAACTGTATGGGATTGTGCACCTCGCCGACTATTCTCGCGCCTTTGTCCTGCATAAGGACCTTTCTGCCGAAATTTCCCTGCATAATGATATAGCTTATAAGGTCTCCGCAAACGCTTTCATCTGCATCCGAACACCATGTAATTTCATTTTCGCTTAAACCCAAATAGAGCTGGCACATTCTCGTTACAGATTTTGTCATTGTTTCCAAACCTGCTTTCTCAAGAACAGGCCGCATACTGCCATACCAATTATCATCATGAAGCTTGCTATTGACATACATCATCCAATCAATTATATGTCTCAATCCAATTCCGGTTTTTAAATGTCTTACAATATGCGTCAAAAGGACAATTCCATTCTGAAGCCATGGTAGCATAGGAACCCGACAAAAATCAACGTCGGCAATTTCTGCATTTTCAATGCCATTCCATATCAATTCCAGCAGGTATTCACCCTCTTTGCAGTCATCGAGCACACCTACAGGCTGATGGTGAATTTCAAACATAAAGCCATTCTTGTGTAATGTGATGTGATTTTTTGAATGATTTTCCTCGTACATGAGCTGATAACCGTTATCTTTCATCAGCTGATAGGCACGCTGAAAATCCGACTTTCCCACCAAAAAATCTATGTCGCCCATTGCTCATTCGTACGGTATTCCGGCAATGGCATGTGCCTCCAATTCACGGTATATTTCTTCCCAGTCATTGTCCGTCAATTCAAGGCTTCCGCTATCGTCCGGTGTAACAGATTCTTCATTCTCTTGTGCAAATAAAGCTGCTTTGACAAGCAAGCCCATAATTTTTGTTTTATCCATTTTTATACCAACTTTAAACTCGCATTATTATGCACTGCTTATTGTATATATTTTCTCAGCTCCTGTAATATACGGGCTGAAGCGTTCTGTTTTTGAGGCTTGCTATCCTCATGCCCTTCGTATATGTCCATTTAATATAAAACATTGTAAATGTCAATATATTGCGCTTTCATCCATAATTCTTTAATACTTTACCCGCTTTGTTAAAAGGTAAAGGAAAGACTTCAGTTTCTCGCACTCGCCGGTATGGGGCTTAATTGCAGTTAAGAAACCGACCTCCTGGAGATGAAGTAACGAGGATCTGGCAAAGGGTGATGGGTGTAAAGGATACGCGAGGATTGGACGGAGGGTGAAGAGGTAAAGAGATTAGATTGCATTTGGGTTCACCTTGTCCTTTCCTACATCCATACACTCAAAACTCGATTCAAATGCTGTGGCTAATAGCTTATTTGAATGAATTTACACCTACCGGAATAAGCGCCCTTAGATGGAAACACCGCCTGAATCCACGTGTTATTTTATTAACTTTTTCCGGTTTTCAAGAAAAACAGCAGCAAATTCTGAGACCCTTGTTATGCTGTAAGCAATAACGAATGAAAGAACTACCAAATAGATAAAACTCAAAAACAAGTTCTGTAGTTGTAAACGGTTTGCAATTTTTATAGCAATTGAAAGAACTATGTAATGGCATCCGTATATCTCCAACGTTCTTCTACCTATTTGCTGCAATAACCTGCAATTTGATATTATCTTTGAAATGCCAATAACAAGCAGTATTCCTGAGATTGCGTTGACAAAAAACATTATAATATTTCCATAATTAGCGCACCAAAATGCCACCTCAGGACTACCTAATACTTTCAAATTTATCCAATTCCCTGCTATCAACACGCTCCCAGCCAAAATAATTATCTTCACCGAATTCAAGCTATTTACACGCCTTGCTGCCCACTGCCGCAGCTCAATGCCGAAGCCAATACATAGCGATGCCATTGGGACACAATATAGATTAAAAGGGAGTTGTACGTTTACAACGTCATTAATCCATATCCCCACTGCTGTAACAATAGCCCAACAGAACATTGTTCTGTTTAATGAACGCATGAAATACCATATATACATCACCAGAATTTCAGAAAGCAACAAAGTTGGAAGAAACCAAATTTCACTAATAATTGATTGTTTAGTCAATAACAGTGTCCCAATTATTTCTTCACCACTAATTGCAGTATGATTGAAGATTCTTACTGCTATATTATATATCAGATTAAGGCCTCCATAAAGCAAATACCCCCCCAAGCCTTTTTACCTTAATGCAACACGTTGATTTTATTTCTATTAGATTTTCCTTGTATTTAAACGTCCATCCGCTCAAAACAAAGAAAAGTGCCATGTGAAAAGAATATATTGTATATACAATAAAATCTGGTTGAACCCAACTTGTTTTCTTGGATGCATGGCCAAATACTACAAGTATAATCGCCAAAGCTTTTGCTACATCTATCCAATCTATGCGTTTCGATTTATCAACACCCATCATATTATCTGCCTCTTACAAGAACCACATTTATTGTAATCCCATTATCAGGATAATCTTCTCTTTTAAACAATATTTTCACGATAAAAGTCGGCTATTTTTTTCTCATATTTATCCCATGTAAACTCAGCTATAGTATTTTTTGTTTGTTCACTCATGAATTCCAATAATCCAGGCTCATTATAAATTTTGTCTATCGCTCCAACAATTGCCTGCGTATCTTTGGATGGTATCACTATCCCATCTTTCATATGAGTAATAATACTGCCAACATTATTAGTAACAATGCACGGCATACCTGATGCAATAGCCTCATACACACTCAAAGATGAACCTTCTGCCAAAGAGGGAAGAATAAAGACATCATTGGAATAGAAAAATTCATTGATCTTACTATGAGGAACTCGTCCAACGTAGGAAACAGAGTCCACTTTATTTATTTCCTGCACCATCTGTTTCCCACTCTCATCTGGCAATCCAATCATTGTCAAATAAACCTTTGAAGAATCAAAACATTTCAAAGCCTCAATCAAATAATCCGTTCCCTTACGCTCTGAAATATTTGCTACAGAAAGCAATTTCAATGGTTCATCCGATTTTCTATGCCGCTTTCTATAGTGGAATGCCTCCACACTTGCACCATAAGGAATAATATGGTATTTATTTGAATATACATTGCGGTAGTGATTTTCTATAGATTCTTTTACAAATCCAGATGCCATCAGAATATAGTCTGCCATATCGAAGTTTTCTTTTTGTCGCAATAATTTTGTGTCAGAGTCAACACATGTCTTCTTGTCTATAAACTGTTGTGTATCATATGCGATAATCTGTTCATAAACGATTCTGATTCCTCGGTTTTTGGCATACCTTATTACTTCATTGCAATAATCCTGCAAAACATGAATACAATCAACATTGCGCAGATTTTTTATTACCCACTTTTCAAACTGAGAAAAATAAAACTTCTCAAACTTTTCAGGGTTAACCTTATATAACAAAAATAAAGTCTTAATCCATACACTAGTCTTAACATTGTGGTCAATTTTGGAATATTTATAGCCACTGATCAATGATTTATACTTGGTTTTCATTAAAATCTTATCTATCAAATCACCTTTGTAATAATAGCCAAATAAGCCTACAACATCTCTATCTTCACCTATTGCCCCTGCCATACTATAGTACACATGATGCTTCAAAGGGTGAATAAAAGCAATCTTCATTCCATCTTCTCCTTCCTAATGTCCGAAATCAAATTATGAGTCTTATCAGGATAATAATTTCAGACTTTCAAAAAGCAGCGCATAATAGCGAATCCTACGAACAATTACTCATTTTCGAAGAACTTTTGAATATAGCTTTCGAATTTTTAGCATAAAAATAGAAAATTCAGGTTGTTTATAGTATCTCAACAAAAACAAAATTGACTCAAATAAAACAATTATTACCCCTTTAAGACACCATATAAACCAATTAGTAGTCGGAAACCTTGATCCAATAGCTTGTAATACAATTGCTCCGAATATAATCATAACGATACTTTTTATGTAATCCAAATAATACTCAGAAACATTTTTTTTGAAATACATAGAATATATTAGTGAAGGCTCATACCAGAAGTATGTTACCAGTCTAGAGATAACTGTCGCAACAATAATACCTGATGCACCATATTTAGTTCCCATCAAAATTGATAGAACAATATTCACAATAGCAGTTCCTACCATAATATACTTTGTCTTATTATATAGGCCTGCTGCTTCTCTATATGACCAAATAGGTTGCATTGCAATAGTAAAGTACAGGTTGATTGCAATAGCTACAGTCATCGTACCTCCCATTACGTATTGTTCTCCCAACCAAAGAGTAATACAATCATCAATTAGCAAGTAAACACCCAAGGCAACAATTCCGCTAATCCAATGGCTAAGCATTTGAACCGTTTTGAATACTTCATAATTCTTATCTTTATCATTTTCCACAATCAGGTTTCCAATACCCGCAGTTAATGAAGAAAACAATATGTGTATGAAACTTGTTAATTGATTTGTAATTGTAAGATAATTCGAATAAAACCCAACAGCAAGTGTTCCCACAATTTTGGACATGATGATACTATCTGTCCCACCCATAATACTGCTAGCAAATTTATAAAGAAAAACTGACTTCATGTTGGCAAAGATATCAGTTCTTTCTTTATTGCCCAATTCAACCTTTTTATTTATATATGGATAGTATTTGTCTGCTGTTTTTGTAACGATAATATTATTTGTGAGTGTGCCAACCACTTCCAATATAGTGTAAACAAGAAAACTGTTCAGTGTAACAATAGCTACGCATTGCATTGCTATCTTCACTATTGTCACATAAATATTTAGTTTATTCACAATGTAGCTTTTTTGATCAGCGCTAATAACTGTCTGCTTGTAAACCATTAGATACGAAGCTACTGTATTTGCAAGTGCCACAATATAATAAATATGTATATTGGGTATTTCGCGATCAAGGTTTATGATATACTTCAGAAACGGGATCAGACAAACACCTATGATAGCAACTGTAATAGCAATAATATTATATATTTTTTTATAAAAGCCTATTAATGCCGCAATTTTATCCTCATCTTTTTCTGCAAGCGGTTTATAGTAGCTGTAAGCCATCGCTACTCCGAATCCCAAGTCAGCCATAGACAGCAATGATAAAATATTAGAAAACAACCCATTGATTCCTAAATACTCGACACCTATAAACTGAACAAATAATCTACGACTCACAAATGTGAGCAGTAGGATTATTACTTTATTTAAAAATCCTGTTCGTATGTTTTTATTGGCATTTTCTGTTCGATTGTTCAAAACTGTGTTCTCCTTTATTCTGCAATGAATTTGGCCATATTCGCAAAATCAGAATTAAAATAGCCATTAAAACTATGTTCTTTTAATTCAAGCATTTCCTGTATTTTATCCTTTATATTATCCTCACAAGTACAGAAAGTAATATATGGAAGTTCTCGTAACAAATTATAAATGCTCCTAATTTTGTGATTTGAATTACCAAACACAATACAAGGTGTTCCAGTAATCGCCGCAAAAATCATTCCATGAAGTCTGTCGGTTATGAGCAAAGAACATTGCGATATTTTTTTTAACTGATTGTCAACAATGCGTCGCCTATTTAAAAAAATATCTTTTTCTTCCGTGATATTATCAATTTCTCTTACTATCCCCATGCTTTTCGCCAATTCTATAATTCTCTTTTTTTCCTTAGTATCCAAATCGGTTTCTTTATCAGCTCGAAAACATGTTAAGATTCCTTCTCGATATACGTTGTCCATATGTGCTACATTGTAATTAAAAACAATATCCGGATACATATGTGACCGATTTGCAAAGTATTTATCAAAAATCTTTTGAGTTCTTTCTTCTCTGGATAACAGAATCAAATTAGGATTCCGAGAGTAAATTGTATATGTTTTTTTAAACTCTTTTTTTCCTTTTTCATCATTGGTGAATAAGCATGTTTGAGGAAATAAAATTATTCTATTGTCTTTAAATGCACTTATAACCATTCTTCTGTTTTTCTCAGTTAAGGAATACAAATTCCCTAAATTTCCGCCACCTTGAAGAATAATCACATCATTCTTATGAATAACTTGTTTCAGGGCAAAAAAGCTCTCAAAAAAACAATTTAGGGGAACATCAACCAATACATATTCTGAAAAATACCTTTTATGAAAATCCTTTATAGCTTCTGAAATGGCCAGATCTCCTATGTTAGAATAATCTGCTGATCCCAAAAAATACATTCGATGTTCACCAGAAACATCGTACAAATTTTTATAGTATGATGCTTTTTTCTTAGCCTCAACAAATTCGTTTAATTCCCTACTTACCACTTGAATTCTTTTTTTTAGCCCCACTATCTTGCACCTCTTCTACCATGAATTAACAATCTTCTATATATACGAAATAGAGGCATTCTATGGATACGGAGACATACCGCAAGAACGCCATTTCTTGTAAATCCATATTCTCGCATACTAAGATATGGCCTAACTATTTTATACTCATCTGTCGCAAGTATCCCCTTTATATTTTCTAGTTTGTCGTTTTCACTTGATAGTTCTTTATACGCAACAAATAGTATCAAATCCGATAAATTCCTATCAATTTGGTACGTAAAATCAAACTCCTTGCGATAATCCTCATTAATAACCTTTAATGTGGTATATAATTTTATTATCTGTTTCCACATGACTGGTGAACAAGTTCCCATGATTGATTCGGAATTACTCCGATAGTGATAATTGAAAGAATCACGCATTATATAAATACTTTGAGCATTTGCAATCACAGGAAACATAATATTCAAATCTTCACCTATTGTAATATCAAGATTACAGTATTTCACACAATCTATTATTATTCTCGTTTTTATCATCTTAGCCCAACGGCAAATTCTAATTCCTCGGCTCAAATATTCTCCATCATTAATCAATTTAGGGAAAATCTCTTGAACAATTTTGTCCTTTGAATAATAGCCACATTCAATTGGATGCACATCTTTAACACTATGATCTGCATATTCTTTCAAAAAATTGCAACATATAATATCCGGATTAAATTTTGAATATACTGTCAGGAAATCCTCTATCATATTCGGACTTATCCAATCATCGCTATCAACAAATACCGTGTACTCACCTCTAGCAACATTAACTCCAGCTAGCCAAGCCGACATTAATCCACCATTGTCCTTATGTATTACAATAATTTTATCATCCCTTTTAGAATAAGAATCACATATTTCCCCAGAATTATCTTTTGAACCATCATCAACCAGGATCAATTCCATGTTATCCTTTAGTTGTGGCAGAATACTATTTAAACACTGCTCCAAATAGGCTTCGACTTGGTACACAGGGACTATTACTGATATCAAAATTTTATTCTTCATCATATCTCACCTCACCATATATAGTTTGCAGCATAGTAGAAACCAGAATAAAAATTATGGACTAAAAGCATTACTATACCAAACATAATGCAAAGACCTGCAAACCTATTTATTACAAGTCCATTCTCACTTTCAATTCTAATTTCAGATATAATATATGGACAACAAAGTAGCAATAGTGCATTGTTCATTCTTGTTAGGAGAATATATTTCCCTATAATGGCGTATGTGAAAATCAATACACATAATACAAAATCATCCCATTTCCCAAGCCCCCCACTATTTTTCTTTCTATATCTTACAATAATGTATGTAAACATAAGAAGTTGAAGCAAACAAACATAATATCTTCTTACATTAAATTCGCTTGCTTCGAATATATACATCTGTATTTTCTCAATCAAATAAGAAATATATGGAACTGAGATAAAGCCACTAATCTGCGGAACAATATACTGTAATAGCAGAGGGAAAACGACTAGGCCTAGCATTATTACTTGTTTTGTATATTTCGTATAAATTACCAATAATAATCTGATGAAAATAAAAATGGTTACTGCTGGATGAATACTTGCCGCAAAAAGCATCATCAACCAACATATAATTTTATTTTTTCTTTTTTGTAATTCGAGATATAAGGCAAAGATACACATGGTCACACTCATTGTGTTTCTCACATTGCTTATTGTTCCAATATAACTTAATGTAAAACAGAAAAGTGTTATTGCAATCCAAACTTCACAGCGTCTATCATTTAAATTTGCATAATCGTAAACAATGTAAAATGTTACCCCATATGTAAGAAAGGCAACTATAGCCGGTAAATAATGTACACTTGATAGCTTTGATACGATTAAGAGTAATGATCTAAACCCTGGTAGAACATCAATTTGTGTACTGTCAAAAAAACGCCCCGAGTTCTTTAACAGGTTTACTGAGACAAAATGATGTGCTAAATCCATATCTTGAGATGGTGAGAAGTGAAATGCGAAATATGCCAATAAAATAGCAGACAAGAATAAACTATTTCTTAATCCTTTTTTTGAATTTCTAAAAAGGAATGCTAAAAAGCAAACCGATATCAACAGTACATTTGTCAAAATCTGATCTACCGACATTAATTCTCTCCTTCTTTTCTATATCCCACAATTTGTGCTAAGCTCCCTTTAGCCACACAAATCGAGTTTTCCGGTATTCTCCCTTTTACTACACTTCCTGCTCCAATCACTGCATTATTCCCTATATAGGTATCCTTCAATATCACTACATTTGCTCCCACCCAAACATTCTCACCAATATACACCTCTCCAACCGAAAATCCCCTTCCTGCATTTATGTCATGATCATGATCAACTATTACAACATTATTGCCGAAAGTGCATTTATTCCCAATCCACACCTTATTCATCGCCGTTATTGATACATTATTATTAAAAAAACAAGCATCTCCTATTTGTAATTCACCATTCACAGCCTTAATATAAAGAGAATTATTAGACTCAATATTTCTTCCAAGAATAACGGATGCTTCCTTCTTTATATTCAAAATTACTTTTCCTCGAAATCTTTGGATGCACGAAATATTCATACAAGGATTTCTCATTTTCAATAAAAGGACACGCAAAAGATTCATGAAATATCCATAGTATCGACTAACTGCAATCATATCTCAACCTCCCTAAATATTTTTGTACAACAGTGCCAAAACACTTTCAATCCAAGCGTTTTCGGCAACGATTCCATTCGGTTTCTCAACACGATCCAAAGCCAGTGGACATCAACCTACATCAAATCTCAGAGATTTGTGCGGTTTACAGGCAAAAATGGGTATGACAAATAAAACGTCTTGCTTGCGCTATGACGGCCTTGTACAAAACCCACTCCTCCTGCGGCAGCAAACCTCCCATGTCTAACAGGATCATCCGCTCTCGGCGGCGTCCTCAATTCCTTCGTTCTGCCTGTCCACAGTTGGGTGCCGCTGATGCTCCTTTGCGGGATCGTTGTCCCATGGTGTAACTTCTGGCGGCTACCGGCTCTGTATTTGTTGATCTTGCATTCCTGCTCCCCGGCACCATTGAACTGGCGGACGCTTCCCGGCTACAGGGTTTTCTTGTGTCAGGCTGCTGCTAACTCCGGACGGACGATGTCCATCCTCAGTTTCTCCGGATCATAATCCACACCACGTTTCAGAATGGCGTAGAATACCCGGATCAGCTTACAGCCTGCTGCGATGATGGCCTGTTTGCCCTTGAGCGGATTCTTCTGCCGGGTCCTGAAGTACTGATACACTTCACGGAACTCAGCATTGTTCTGAATCATGGGCAGCATGACCTGAAACAGAATCTTTCTCAGCTTTTTTCTTCCTCGCTTGCTGATAGAGCTTCTGCCGTGATGCTTGCCGGAGCTGTTCTCTTTCAGTTCCAGTCCAGCCAGCTTCTGAATCTGCTTCGGTGAGTCGAAGCGCTGTATATCCCCCACCTCTGACAGAAATCCAGCTACTGTGATGAGCCCTACTCCCTTGATGGAGAGCAGCTTCTCGGCATACGGTACCTTCAGCGTTTCCGCTTCCAGCACCGCTGTGACCTTCTCCAGCTGTGCCTCTTTTGTCCTGTAATCCTCCAGAAGCAGCTGCATTTCCATGCGGGCGCATTCGCCGCCATCGAGACCAATACTGTTATGTGCAGCCTCTACCAGGGTCTGCGCCCTCTTCATACCGACTGCACGCAGCTTTTTGTCCCGCCAGAGACGGTTGACTCCCTCTGCTCCCAGCTTCACCACATCCTTCGGCAACGGTGCTGTTTCCAGCACGGTCAGGCCGCTTTCTGCGGAGAATTTCTTATAGACTGTGAGATACTCTGGAAAATATATCTTAAGCCAGCGTTTGATCCGGTTCGTGGCATCGTTCAGCTCCTTCACGATCCGGTCCCGGCTTGAGACCGCTTCCCGCAAATCTGCGTAGATTCCCTCTGGGAGATATGGATAGCTGTACCGGCCATCCACTACCAGCTTTGCGATGGTTTTTGGATCTTTCAGATCCGTCTTCTTGGGGCTATTGTCATCCAATTCCTTGATTTGCTTCACATGGTACGGGTTGACAAGAGCCAGATTGATCTGTTGCTCTTTCAGATAACGGGCAAGATTGAACCAATAATGCCCCGTGGGCTCGCAGCCCACGATGACCTGCTCAGCGGACGCGATGGTCTGGTACCTTCTCAGGTACGCCAGAAAGCTTTGGAAGCCTTCCAGGCTGTTGCTAAAGCGAAATACCTTCTTGGATAGCTCCTGCCCACGCCAGTTCAATACGCGGGCAAAGTTCGTCTCGCTCCCGATATCTACTCCGACAATTAAAGTTCTCTCAGTGACTTGCGCAATCTTGAAATTCTGTGTATAATTCATGGTGAACCTCCGGTTTCATTGGGTTGTGACATCCGGCCAGATGCACCTCAATTTTATCGTGAGGTTCTTCTCTTTTCAATTGGCACGTTTTACGAGTTACAGGAATGCTCCTTTTTTACTAATTAAAAAGCTGTAAGACTCTTTCCATTTCGAACGAATTTGAATAGTCTCTGGATTCAACAACTCTTTTCATATCCATAACTTTACTCGGGTTGTTTATCATTTCTTTAATTCCGTAATATACTGCTTCGTCTGTATTGTCCAAAATCAGACCATCCACATTATTTTCTACTTGACCCTCAGCAGATGCATAATTTGTGACTACTGGTACTAAACCAAGCATCATTGCTTCAGTAACAGCCATTGGCTTTCCTTCAAATCTAGATGGCAAAAAGAATACGTCGCATTTTGCCATATAAGGAAATGGATTCGCTTTGTACCCCAAAGGAATAACGACATCTTGTAATCCTTCCTTTTCAATTATTAAGCTCAGTTGATCAAAATCCTGTCCATCTCCGATAATGTACCATCTAATACCGTTCAGAGCGCCTTGGCTTTTTAACCGAATTAAAGCATTTAAAGCCCTGTCTATTCCCTTATGATAGAATGAAATTCTACATGTGGTTACCAAATTCAATCTATCCTTTTCGATTTCAAAATCAACACTTTGCATCGCTTTTGCTCGTATGGTGTCTGAAATTAAAATATTCTCTATACATATTGCTTTAGATGCGAATTGTGGTACGACCTGCTGGAACTTTTTAAGACATTCATCAGATACAAAGACAATATTATCTATATTAGAGAATACCTTTCTGTCATACTTCCCCCTAAATTTCGCAGCAACATAATCAAAATGAATCCATGCTATTTTTTTCTCGGCTTTGACATTATCTACCAAGTAATACATGGACCATAGTTCCAAAAAAGAAATCGCTATATCATATTTCTTTTCTACTTTGCGGCACAATCTAACTGTATCATGTTGAATCAATTGTTGTCCCGTAATGGCCTGACCTGATTTAGCTGATGCAAGCTTTCCTCTTAAATATGTTAAATTGCTTCTCAAGGATAACAATTTCCTATACCGGATTTTCTTCCGAGAATCATACTTGCATGCAAATGGCAGCACATTTACATATGCAGGCAATTCATCATGCAAAGGCCCCAATTCATTAAAAAAAAGTATATCTACATTGTATTCATTTTGATCTAACAAACGTAAAATAGATAGGAGACTGGTAGTACTTCCTCCTTTCATCATACTCGGATAGATTATTAATATATCTTTCATTTATTTTGTTTCTCCTTATCATTCATTCGGTACATCTTTTACATATTTTGCCGGGTTGCCCGCCCAAATTTCCCCATCCGGCACCGATTTTGTTACAACAGAGCCAGCACCTATGACAGAATGACGTCCGATGCTTACACCCTTCAAAATAATCGAATGAGCACCGATAAATGCGCCTTCATGAATGATAATCGATCCACATTTGATGTTCTTATCTCCTTCTGGATTTACACGATCGCTGTATCGAATCGAATGAAAATCTGTATCATAGAGTTTTACTCCTCCGCCAATAAGAACATTATCTTCCAAAACTACCTCTTTGTTAGCAACAATCGTAACATTTGACAATCCGCATTTATTGCCGATAACAATCTTTCCATGCGTTCCAAAGTTAAAGACACACCTTACATCTCCACCAATAGGGTTTGCTCTTTTTCCAGAACTAATTGTACAGTTGTTACCAATTTCAATAGTTCCTCCTCCCGATGTCGAAACAATTCCATGAAACTGTGTTTTTTTCCCAATCCGTACATGATATTTTTTTAGCGCAATGATATTCATTATGTTATCGAGTCTATTTTTGATACTACTTACTAAAAACATTTCTACTCCCTCTTTATAAAATGGATAAAATAAGCTTTCCAACTTTATTAGGTAGATTATACTCACATAGAGCATCTATTTTATTTTTCATTTTACCTTTTTCGCTATATAGGCTCTTTATTGCCTCCGCCAGCTTTTCAGGGTCATCGTCTTCATAATAAGCAAATGCCTCGCCGGCAAACGATTTAACCTCGTCAATGTCTGAGGAAACGATCATATTTCCAGTTGCAATATATTCAAATAGTTTTGATGGAAATGAAGCTTTCGCAAATGTATTTTTCGATAGCTGACATTGAACTAGAACGTCGCTCTGCATCATTAACTTCTGCACTTCTTCATACGGAATAAATCCCTTAAAATCCACTCTTGGATCATCGCTCTCAATATTTCCTTTTCCGCTCACAATAACGCAGCAATCCATATCATTGTACTTCAAGGACTCAAGAAATACTCCAATGCCACGTTCTTCATCAAGTCCTCCTGAATACAAAATCGTTGGCTTTTCATTCTTTTCTTTTTTATATTCCTTACATTTTCTGAAGAATTCGTTATTTACTATTCCTCTCACAACGACACTCGGTACAGAATAATACTTCTTTAAGTGTGAATTGACCAAAATAGCTGAATCGACACTTTTTTTCACTTTTTCTTCCGTAAAATTGAAAATCCATGCCTTTAGTCCGTGAATTTCACCAACGTGTGAATACCCATCTTCATATTCAACCGTAATTGGAATATGAAGCCTTTTCTTTGCCAACCACGCAGCCCATGCAACTTCTGGTTTGTAGTTGTAAAAAATAATATTATCTACTTTTCTCGTTGCGTTCTCTTTCTTTATCTGATTATACATAAAGAAAATCGAACTAATTGTATTTATCAGCGGAAAATCAATAATAGAGCAATATATAATATCCACATTTAATGCCCTGTCCTCCAATTTTTTATAGAATTTTCCGCTTTTTCCATTAACAAGACCACTCGATAATATTTTAACCTCACAATCATTTGCTGTAAGCGCCTCGGTAATTCCAGAAACTTTATTGTTTGCAGGCTGTGAAAATATGGTATGGTTTTTTCGACACTTGACAACTTTTTCCGTCATGAAGTTATTCAGATATAATATTCTTCTCATTTTCATAGCATCTTTCTATACAAATTCAAATCTTTCCCAGAATTTGTTTTTTGATCTATATATGTATTATTAAACTCGAGCATTTTATTAATGTCTTCCTGATTTGCCTTGACCAGTCTATTTATAATCTCAATAAACTTCTCCTGCTCGCTCAATTTTGCGCCTATATTCAAATACTCAATATAATCATCCCAAGGAGTTACTCCTTTGCTCAAAATGCAAAGGCAGTTATTCATCATTGCTTCAACAATTACATGACCATAATTCTCACCCAGTGTAGGAAAGAAGAAAGCATGGTATTGTTCAAAAATATGTGGAATATCCTTATGTTCTGCCTCACCACAATACTTCACCCTGACATTATCAGGCATCTTTTTCATGATTTCTTCACACTCAGCCCAATAGCTCTTATCTTCCATTGGTCCGTAAATGTCAAAAAAAACATTTCCTTCAGTGATTTTACTCAGTACCTCAAGTGCATACTTAATATTCTTTTTCGGAAAAATTCTGGAGACGAATACCAATCTCAGCTCACTCGGTTTTTTTGAGATGCAAGGCTTTTTCGGAATAAACTTTGCTGGCAAATTGGGAACAGTAAACACGTTTGCTTTTGCAAATTTATGCTTTATGTCGCGCTCTTCAATTTCACTTGTTGCATGCCACAGAAGCCCGCTATACAAGCCAAGTAATTTTACCAGGTAAATATAGGAGTACTTCTTTAATTTCTTATTTTCACAACCACCTGTAAAATCACCTCGCGGTGTTAAAATTACAGGCTTCTTCTTAAGCTTTCCCATACGGCGGAGAAGTAGTGGACGAATAGTGAAAATAGGAGAGAAAAAGCCATTCAGGTACATTACATCATAATCGATGCTGTTGATCACTTCTTCAAAACCTTTTAAGTCCTGCTTATCAGGGCTAAGATAATACACCTTTGCGTGACCCACTTCATTCCACTGGTTAATCTGCACATCACTGTACGGTACAGTTTCCTTATAATCCCTATCTGCGCAAAGAACATAAAAATCAATCTGCTCATACAAATTTTCAACCATGTTAATGCAGGACTGAATGGGACCACCGCCCTTATATCCGGGTGCATATTGCCCATTTAAAATCAAAACACTTCTTTTTTCCATCTATTTCACCCATTCTCAATCTTTTAAAGCTCCTTGCTTTTCCATCTTTACTCCTAACTTCTCACACTCATACAGCTTGGCATCTACCAAATAGCGATACCAGTATGCCTGCAAGAATGTATATATCTTTCCTTCTGTTCCATCTAAAAAGCCTAATCTGAAGTAATATCTGTAAATAAAATACAAGTGTGCTCTAAAAAACTTCGGCAAGCTGTAGTACCCATGATTCTTCACGAATCGCTTTACTTTGGCCTGCATAGAAGTTGAAGTTTCTTCTACAGATTCCTCACCGTTCAAAGCATCCGATTTCGCCTGCTGATCCAGCACTTCCTTATTAGAATACCAGTTATGTTTATTGATCCACCATTCAAGAGACTTATTGTTGTTGTCAAAAAAATCATTTTTGAATGTAACGACATCTCCATCTGTAACAATAAGATGCTCATCCATCAGCTTCATCTCGGACATTCCATAACCCACACGGAAAATTCTCAGTAACAGTTCTGGATATTTACCTCCATGTTTGAGCCACTTTCCCATGAAGTAGACCCTTCGCCGGAGAATAACACCATTTACATTAGGCGGAAGTTTATCCAGTTTTTCGCCGATCTCATCAGCAAGCTCCGGTGTGAATTCTTCATCCGCATCAACCTTCATCACCCACTCTGTCTGGAGATTGACATTATCGAGTGCCCAGTTAAACTGCGCAGCATGGTTTTCAAACGGATGCTCATAGACTTCCGCTCCTAGTGATTTGGCCAGCTCAACTGTATTATCCGTCGAGTAAGAGTCAACAATCACAATACGCTGTGCAACACCTTTAAAGGATACAATGCACTTTTCTAGGTTTTGTTCCTCATTTTTTGTGAGGATAATAATCGTTAAATTTGCCATTTTTTATCTTTCCTATCGTGAGATACGTTACATACGATAAAGTAACAGTAACAACTACAAAGACTAGAATTGATATTATCGAGGGTTCTACCATTCTTAAAGTAAACGCATGAACCAGATAGATTTCATATGAAATCGTTCCGGTCAGCGCCAACATTCTGTTTTCAACAATTACACTAAATGCTTTTCCAAATGCTATAACGCCAATCGCCATCGGCAGACAAGTCAATAAAGCCATAGCATTTGATACCAGGTAAGGCAGATCTTTAATTGATTGCAACTGTGTTACTGCCATAAAGAGAAGGCATGTTATACCCCCCGTTAAAATCAGAACACTTTTCGTTTTTGTCAACGCATTCTCAATTTTTTCTTTGTTCATTGCAAGCAATACGCCGCACGGGAAGGACAGCATCTGCCTTGCTTGAAGAAACGGCATATTTGGATTTGCAAAAAACGCAGACTCCAGAACAAACCAGACGGCAAAGACACCGAGCAAAGTCATCATTTGCATCTTGTTATCTGTAACAAATCTTTTTACCGTGTAGAAAATCAGATAACAAATGACGATATATCCCATGAACCATCCATATCCTGTTGCTGGTTTTCAAAAACAGAAATCAAGCAGATAGGTTTTGACGGAAAATGTTCCTGAAGCTAAAAGCCCAATAAACTCGACCACCCAGAACGGCAGACACACACCTAACAATCGCTTCTTCCAGAAACCTTTCAAGCCATTCTTCTCATAAGATATTTCCAGCCCATAGCCGGAGCAAATTAGGAACAATGCCACACCAATTCCTGCAATGAATTGAATTCCACCCACGCCAAGTCTCGCACCGCAATGCGCCCAAACAACAGTCAGAATCGCAAAGCCTTTAATTACTGTTGTATAGTTCCTATCCATCCACTGAAACTTTTCTGGTCTTTTTACAAAGCCGAGCAGATAGAAACCGAAAATAAGAATAGTAAGGATTGCAAAGTATTTCATCTGCCATTGCCCTCCAGCCTCTTAATCACCCTCGCCGGGTTTCCGGCAATCACGCAGTTATCTTCAAACCTCCCGGCAACAACCGCACCGGCACCGACAACACAACCATCGCCCAACACAGTTCCCTTCAAGATAATGCTGTTGCAACCGATAAAGCAATCCTTGCCGATCTTGATCTCCCTGCTTGGTACCAGATCACTGTCTCCACCGTTCTCATTCCTCAACAGTTTGTTTCTCGCTTCTGCTTCAATCGGGTGGAAATCATTGTCCAAAATCTTGCAGTTTCCACCAATGCACGTGTTTTCACCTATCGTGATCTTCTTTCTGGCATAAATCGTTGCGCCGCTTATCCCTACATTGTCTCCTATTTCGATTTCCGCACCCGGCGCACGGGTAACGATAATCGTCCGACTATAAAGGCCTACCAGATTGCTTAGAAAGCTACTCTTTATCGTAACATTGTCCCCAATCTTCAGCTTTGCTCCGCCTTTATTAAAAATAACCGGCACGCCCTTCAGCAAGAGGTTCTTTCCGTACTCTACTTTTGTCATCTTCATAACCAGTTTGAACCAGTTACTATTCATCCCTCTCGCCTCCTTATAACTTCAATATCTCCTCAGCATACCGATTTACGCTCACATCTCCGGTCAGTTTTTCTTCCAGATACTTCCGACCGTTCATGCCCATCTGCTTTATTTCGGCATTATCGGCGTTCTCTATATACCAGCGGATAATATCCGCAACCCCAACATAATCCCCCGGCTCACAGCATTTTCCGCATCCAATCTCGTCAATCAGCATCCGTACCTCAGAGCCTTCCTCGAGTACACCGATTATCGGCTTTCCAACGCCCATAATGCCATATGCCTTTGACGGGCAAGACACACCTTTGATTCCCTTTGCATTTACGCACCAGTGTACGTCTCCGGCGTTTAAGGAATAGATAAGATCATCTTTATCCTGGTATGGAATAAATACCACATTATCCATAAGGTGTTCTTTCACATATTCTTTCAAGTTCTCCAGCACTGAACCAGAGCCTACAAATGCAAACACCACGTCTCTGCCGTATGCCGTTTTAGGCCCTGCCTTAAAGCCCTCTATCACCTTAATCAGGTTCTCCAGATCATAATATAATCCGATGTTCCCTGAATACATAATCACAAACTTGTCATCGAGTCCATATTTTTTTTTGAATTCAACAACCCTCGTATGATCTTTCGGCAACGGATAAATTTCTTTTTCGTCTATCCAGTTATTGATCATCACTGTCTTAGGTACTTTCTTTCCGGCAAATCGTTTCTCAACAGTCTCAACAAGATCGCGACCTACTGTGATAATCAAGTTGCTCCTCTTGCAACTGAACTTATCGAGACTCATCATAAGTCCTGTGATTATCTTGTTTTGGCTGTATCCGACTGCAAGTGTCTGTTCCGGATTAAAATCCTGAATATTGTAAATGTACTTCGCGTGCTTTATCCATTTACCCCATACACCAAGCAGTCCTCCCAAAATAGGCGGTTGAGAAATTGAAAAAACATAATCCATTTTCCCAACTTTGAAAGTCGCCGACATTGCCCCGAAAAAATAAGACACTATGTTCTTAATACGGCTTTTCTTATTGGTTTTGCTGAATTCCGGCACTCGGATACGGAGAACCTTAACTCCGTTGATGTTTTCTTCATAGTATTTCCGAGTCTTATATTTATCCTCAATGGTTCCGAGATAAGACGGGACTACACAAATAACCGTAATATCAAACTTGTCAAGCATTCCCTCGGCAAGTTCGCGAAGGATCTGTCCCGTCGATGCCGTATCCGGTATATAGTAATGTGCATAAATAAGCAGCTTTTTCTTTTGCATTCCTGCATTCCTCTATATTTTCATTTTCCTTATTAATCTCTCCGGAAAATATCTCTCGTATAAACTTTATCCTTTACATCATCCAAGCACCTATCATACCTGTTTGCGATAATAGCCTGTGACGTCTCCTTGAATTTCTCCAAATCGTTTACAACCAAGCTGCCGAAGAATGTGCTACCATCCTCCAGCGTCGGCTCGTATATAATTACCGTTGCGCCTTTCGCCTTAATGCGCTTCATAACGCCCTGGATAGAGCTCTGGCGGAAGTTATCGCTGTTGCTCTTCATTGTCAGGCGGTACACACCCACCGTAGCGGGCTTCTCCTTGCTCTTGCTGTATTGGTTATCTTCTTCATAACCGTAATAGCCTGCCATTTTCAGCACACGATCGGCAATGAAGTCTTTTCTCGTCCGGTTGCTTTCCACAATAGCTTCGATGAGATTTTCCGGCACGTCTTCATAGTTAGCCAACAGCTGTTTTGTGTCTTTGGGCAGGCAGTAACCACCGTATCCGAATGAGGGATTGTTGTAGTGCGTACCGATTCTCGGATCGAGGCACACACCCTCAATAATCTGCTTTGTGTTAAGCCCCTTACTCTCGGCATAAGTATCAAGTTCATTAAAATATGCAACACGCAGAGCTAAATAAGTATTGGCGAACAGCTTTACTGCCTCGGCTTCGGTAAATCCCATAAACAGTGTGTCAATGTTCTCCTTAATAGCGCCCTCCTGCAGGAGTTCGGCAAATGTCTGCGCCGCTTCTACCAGCCGTTCATCCTCCATATCCGTGCCTACAATGATGCGGCTGGGATATAAATTATCATAAAGAGCTTTACTCTCGCGGAGAAACTCCGGGCTGAAGATGATATTCTTACTGCCGGTTTTCTCGCGGATGCTCCGGGTATATCCAACCGGGATCGTTGACTTGATGACCATAACTGCATTCGGATTACATTCCATAACCAGATTAATTACGGTCTCAACCGCAGATGTGTCAAAAAAATTCTTTTGGCTGTCGTAATTTGTAGGAGCCGCAATAACAACGAAGTCCGCATTGCTGTAAGCGAGCTTAGCGTCCAGCGTTGCGGTAATATCAAGTTCCTTCTCAGCCAGATACTTTTCAATATACTCATCCTGTATCGGCGATTTTCGGTTATTAATCAGTTCCACTTTTTCCGGGACGATGTCCACGGCATAAACCTTATTGTGTTGCGCAAGCAGTACCGCAAGGGACAATCCCACATAGCCGGTACCGGCAACTGCAATAGTATATTTCTTCATACTTACTCCTCTATTTGTCAGGAATAGTGTTTTCTATTTTGAATGCTGTGTTTTTCCTTTATCGTACTCACAGCGCATAAATTCCAAATTCCATATCGGCAATGAAGCTACTCTCTCACGGTCAAAAAGCACTTCATTCCCCATTACCGCGCAAGCAAGCTTTAACCGTGCCGAAAATTATCTTCCAATCCACAACAAAAGATCTTTCCTGTATGTATTTCAAATCAAGGCGCATCCACTCCCGGAAGCTCAAATCGTTTCTTCTCGGTTGAATCTGCCAATAGCAAGTGAGCCCCGGTGTAACAAAAAGTCTCTGCCTTTCGTAGTCTTTATACTGCTCAACTTCTCTGGGCAATGCCGGACGCGGTCCGACTATGCTCATGTCGCCTTTTAATATGTTGAACAGCTGCGGCAATTCATCTATGCCGTACTTGCGTATAAATTTTCCGACCCTTGTAATGCGCACATCGTCCTTCATTTTGAATACAGGCCCGTCCATTTCGTTATACTTAAGCACCTCATCAAGCTTTTGCTCGGCATTCGGGATCATGGAGCGGAATTTGTAGAACTTGAATATCTTACCGTCTCTGCCAACCCTTTGCTGAGTAAATATAGGACCCGCTCCCGGGCTGTCGATTACAATTATCAATGCAATAATGAGCATAAACGGCCACAAAAAGGCAAGCGCAAGCAATGTGAAAAATATATCCTGCGTTCGTCTGCCCACCCAATACATTTTCTTTGATTTCAACACGGCATTTCTGTTTAATACAAGAGCCGCCGTTCCCGATTTTGCATCGGCTTGTCCAACGGAAATATTTGATTCTGCAATGTCGGTGCTATCCACCGCAACCGAATCAGCGCTCCCTACCTCGTAATTTTCCATTTGGAATCCCCCACATTAAAATAATTCAGGTTAAATTTATATTTATTGGCATAAGCCATTAACCGCATTATTTTCGGCTTCCACAGTAATGTGGAATGTTAATATGTTCATATATTCTGTCCTTGCCTCTTGCTTGACGGCAACAGCATATATGCTCTTTTCCGGCATATTTATAAAACAGAATTTACAGCTTCGGCAAATTACATTCTTAAGCTGATAAACGCATGATTTCAAGCTGTTTTCCGTTTAATTAATTATATTACATAATCTTCGATATGTCAATTTATTTTTGCATATTTCGTGACAAAATTAGCAATTCCTTAACAGTTGACCGTAGTCCGACAATTTGCGGCTGCTGTTTTTTCTGCCCCACAGTGTCTTTTTCGATCACTGCAAGCCATATTGCATACCGAAATATTGAACTGCACAACAATATCGTCTTAACCGGACTGTTGAAATGAGTTGTTAAAATAAAAAGTGTGTCTCAATATGAGAGACACACCGAAAAAGTACATCTCTCATGTTGCGACACATGCTTAAAATTCCACTCAAGGTATAAGCTAAGAGAGAAAACACCTTTTGCCTAAGTATTTTCCCTTGAATGGATTAAAATATGTATATTAACATGTATCGCATTGCTATTATACCATATAATGTATGATTTGTAAATATCTGAGCTTAAAAAGTTACAATTTGTCAAAAAATGCTGTTTCGTCATTCATGTGCATTTTGCAAAAAAATCAGGCGCTGTTTATTGAGACAGTTCCTTGCCTCTTAAAACAACGCCGCATTTCTTTTACTTTACGTTAATTAAATCAGTATACCCTTATCAGCAAAAGTCTGCCCTCCGACAACGATATTTCGGCAGTTTTCCCTTTAAGAACCTCATTGCTTATGCCGTATTGGTATTCACAGGTGATCTGTCCGTTTTCAAGCTCATATTCCGCATTTTTTATCGTTATGCCTTTTGCCGTTCCGCTTATGTTCAATAACGAAAAATACGAAAACGAGTCGTCAACAAAAGCTCTCTTATCCGACACAATTTCCATTTCGGAGCAGTCGTCAATTATTTTTGCCGTTTTATGCAACGAATCCAGCATAAGCAGTATTGATAGATTCCCTATGGTGTGATCCAGCCTTTGCCCCGTAACACCCACAAGCAGAAAATCCTCAAATCCGCGCCTGAGTGCTTCCTTTACGGCAAATACCGTATCCGTATCGTCCTTTTTGCGTGGCAGAACAATAATCTCATCATCCGTAAGCTCGCCCGTGTAGGAATCAAAATCACCTACTATCAAATCGGGCTTTGCGCCGAGACTTTTTCCATGATTAAGTCCTCCGTCACAGTATATTACAAAATCATCAGGCCTCAGCGCATTGCGTATCAGATCGTAATTTTCTATTTTTGCGCCGCCGACGACAACACAACGTTTCATTATTAACGCCTCTCTACTTGCATTATTACAAAATGTCGATATATTCTCCCGACAACGCTTTATTCATACTGCGTACAGCACAGAATTTTCCGCACATACTGCACGTATCGCTGTGATCGTCCTCAGGCTTTCTGCTGTCACGTATAGCTTTCGCGGTCTTGGGGTCAAGCGCGCAGGCAAACTGTGCATCCCAATCAAGATTTCTTCTTGCGTCGGCCATTTTATCGTCTATATCCCTTGCACCCGGAATACCCTTTGCTATATCCGCCGCGTGAGCCGCTATTTTTGAAGCTATAATTCCCTGTTTTACATCGTCAACATTCGGAAGAGCCAAATGCTCCGCCGGTGTTACATAGCACAGGAAAGCCGCTCCGCTCATTGCGGCAACAGCACCGCCGATTGCAGCTGTAATATGATCATATCCCGGAGCAATATCCGTAACAAGCGGTCCGAGTACATAAAACGGTGCGCCCATACATATTGTCTGCTGAACCTGCATATTTGCCGCAACCTGATTAAGCGGTACATGACCCGGTCCCTCAACCATTACCTGTACATTGTGCGCCCATGCACGCTTTGTAAGCTCGCCGAGTCTGACAAGCTCTTCTATTTGGCACACGTCCGTTGCATCAGCCAAACAGCCCGGGCGGCAAGCGTCGCCCAAAGATATTGTCACATCGTGCTCCTCGCATATGTCGAGAATTTCATCAAAATATTCATAAAACGGATTTTCATTGCCCGTCATGCTCATCCATGCAAATACAAGACTTCCGCCGCGGCTTACTATGTTCATTTTGCGCTTGTGATTTCTTATCTGATCTATCGTTTTTCTTGTTATTCCGCAGTGCAGAGTTACAAAATCCACTCCATCCTCGGCATGAAGGCGTACAACATCTATAAAATCCTTTGCCGTAAGCTCTGCCAAATCGCGCTGATAGTGAATTACGCTGTCGTATACGGGAACAGTTCCTATCATTGCAGGGCATTCGGACGTCAATTTTCTTCTGAACGGCTGAGTGTTGCCGTGACTTGATAGATCCATTATTGCTTCCGCGCCAAGCTCAACCGCACTCATAACCTTCTGCATTTCAATGTTATAATCCTTGCAGTCTCTCGAAACACCGAGATTAACATTTATTTTCGTGCGGAGCATACTGCCTATTCCCTCAGGGTCAAGACAGGTATGATGCTTGTTTGCACAAATCGCAACCTTTCCCTCGGCTGTCAGCTTCATTATCTGCTCAACGGGAAGGTTTTCTTTTTTTGCCACTATCTCCATTTGCGGCGTTACTATTCCTTTTCTTGCCGCGTCCATTTGTGTTGAATACTTATCCATATAAATAACCGTGCATTTGCTGTGGATTTACGGCACAGCCGTCAGCAAAATGCGCCCTTTCTTCGGAATTTTATTTTATAATGATTTTCCCAATCGATATACATGATTTAACGGTCCGGGGCCTTTGCCCAGATCAAGTCCCGACGCCAAAGCACCCGAAAGATAATCCTTAGCTTTTCGTATTGCAGCTTCAAGAGTGTTCCCGAGCGCAATGTTGCTTGCAATCGCGCTTGAAAGAGTACAACCCGTTCCGTGCGTGTTTGGGTTATCTATCCTATTGCCTTGAAACCAAATGATTTTCCCTTTAGTGCAAAGTACATCATCGGCGCCGCCTGCGCTATGCCCGCCCTTACAAAGTACGGCACAGCCGAAATTACGCCATATAATTTCCGCCGCCTCCTCCATATCGTGTTTTGTCTTTATGCTTATTCCGGACAAAAGCTGTGCTTCGGGTATGTTCGGCGTTATCAGCTCTGCCAAGGGGAACAGCTCGTCCTTCATAACGCTCACGGCATCATTTTTCATAAGCGGAGTGCCGCTTGTCGAAACCATGACCGGATCGAGAACAATGTGCTTTGCATTGTATTGATCAAGCTTTTGCGCCGTCACTTTTATGCTTTCGGAAGAAGGCAGCATTCCTATTTTCACCGCATCAGGATAAATATCGGAAAAAATGCAGTCAAGCTGCTTGCCCAAAAAGCAAGGTTCAACCTCTTCTATGCCCGTAACACCCATAGTGTTCTGTGCCGTCAGTGCAGTAATGGCGCTCATGGCATACACGCCGTGTACTGTCATTGTTTTTATATCCGCCTGAATGCCTGCGCCGCCGCTCGGGTCACTGCCCGCTATCGTTAATGCTGTCTTCATATTGTTTACCGTAAGCTTTCTTTTTTATTTGAGCGGCTGATTTTCATCTGCCGACAAAAAATCCGTAAAATCGGAAAAATCCTTTATATAATTATCCGCTGTTTTTTTTATTTCACAGCGCTCGGCAATGCTCGACTCATCCTCAACCGCAACAACATAAAAGCCACCGCGCTTTGCCGATTTTATAGCCGTAAGCGAATCCTCAAACACAACCGTTTCACTCGCCTTTGTGCCCATACTGCAAGCGGCAAATTCATATATATACGAGCTTTTCTTTGTAGTATCAAGCTCGCCACATGAATAAATTCCGTTAAAATAGCAAAATATGCCGAGTCTTTCAAGCGCCGCCCTCAAAAGTGATGTGTCTCCTGCCGTTGCTACAACGGCGGGAATTCCTTTATGGCGCAGGTTCTCAAGAAACTCCGGAACGCCTTTTTTGGTTTTCACCTCGTATTTGTAAAAATCACAAATAATATCGAGTATTCCGGACTGTATTTCTTCCCGAGACAAATGCGGCACATAATGTTCTTTCAGGTACAGACTGCCCTCTTCAAGCGACATCGGAAACAATATTGTGGAAAGCTCCGGCTCGCTTTTTATTCCGAGAGAATCAAGATATATTTCTCCGAGTCTGCTCCAGACCCCCATAGAATCAAGCAATGTTCCGTCCGCGTCAAAAATCGTTCCCTTTATTGGCATTGTTATTTTTTCCTTTTGGATAAATGATTCAATATTTTGACTGTATTCAGCCAACTGTTTTTTTCGCTGTTCTCAAAAGCTCCCTGCACTCAGCCTCTATATCGGACGCCGAGAATATAGCCGATACAAGCGCAACACCGCTTATACCCGTACCGTTAAGCTCGCACATATTCTTTTTGTTTATGCCGCCTATTGCAACAACGGGAATATCCACCGCGGCACATATTTCACCGAGAGTGTCAAACGAAACTTCCTTTGCGTCGGGCTTTGTCGCAGTGCCGAACACAGCACCCACTCCGAGATAATCGGCACCGCCTTTTTCAGCCGCAACAGCCTCTTCCACTGTTTGTGCCGAAACACCTATTATCATAGAGCTTCCGACTGCCTTGCGCACTTCACCGATACACATATCATCCTGTCCGACGTGAACGCCGTCTGCGTTGCATTTAAGAGCTATCTCAACATTGTCGTTTACAATAAACGGTACGTTGTATTTTGCGCACAGCGCCTTTATTAATATGGCTTCCGACAAAAATTCTTCCGCATCAAGGTTTTTCTCTCTGAGCTGAACGCACGTAGCGCCTCCCTTAAGTGCGGACTCGACTTGTTCGAAAAGTGTTTGCCTGCCCGTCCAAGCCCTGTCCGTCACAGCATACAACAGAAGATCGTTTTTATTTAATTTCATATTTTGCATACCTTTCGAGCGTTTCGCCGTCAAGACGATATACCGCGTCTATTATATAATTTCTGTACGAAGAATTTCCGTCATCCTTTGTAAGGCGTGCATATGCTATTTCTCCGCAAACACCCATTGCACATACGGATGCGGCTGTCGCCTCGAGTATATTATCTTTGTTTGCCGCAATATATGCCGCTGTCATTGCCGACAGCTGACATCCCGTTCCCGTGACACTGCTCATCATCGCATTGCCGTTGAATATGCAGTATGCTTTCTTGCGGTCAGCCACAATATCAATAGCTCCCGTTATTGCAACGACCGTATTATTCCTTGCGGCAAAGTCCTTTGCAAATTCAACAGCCGAATCAATATTTTCAAGCGTTATTTTATCGCACGTATCCGCATCCACGCCCTTTGTTCCCGACGCACCCGAGGCAAGTGCCTTTATTTCGGATATATTACCTCTGACGACTGTCGGCTGAAGCTCTCTTAATAACCCCGCGGCTGTTGCCGTGCGCAATGTCGATGCGCCTGCGCCGACAGGGTCAAGCACAACAGGATGTGACAACTCTTTTGCCTTTCTGCCTGCTGTATACATTGCGTCTATCGTATTGCTGTTAAGCGTTCCTATGTTTATATTCAGTGCGGAGCATATAGATGTGATTTCTTCCACCTCATTAATATCGTCCGCCATAATAGGAGAGGCACCCGTTGCAAGCAGTATGTTTGCACAATCATTAACGGTAACGTAATTTGTAATGTTATGCACGATAGGGCATTGTTTTCTAACGTTCCCAAGCATATCCTTAAACATTTTTTACCTCCCGTTATTTTCCCGCGAAGTTTTTAAGCACGCCTGTTTTTTTCAAAGCTCCTATGAGGAGCGCCGACAAAAGAGCGCCGCCCGCCGTTGAAATAAGGAACGGAACCACATAAGCATAGAACGCAATATCGCCCGCATTCTTACCCATGAACAAAATTGCTATCGGATATGCACACAAGCCTCCGAGCACTGACGTTCCGAACACTTCCGCAACGAGTGTTACGGAAAGCTTTTTTGTTTTCCAATAAGCAATTCCGCACAAAAGCGCACCAAACATACTTCCCGGGAATGCCATAAGGCTGCCGAGCTCCAAAAGATTTCTTATAAGGCTGGCTGCAAACGCCACAATGACTCCGTACCACGGACCGAGGAAATAAGCGCACAGTATATTTACCATATGCTGTACCGGAGCGCACTTACTTCCGAAAACAGGTATTGAAAATAAGCTGCCCACAACGGCAAGCGCACAGAGAATACCCGCAAATACTGTTTTTCTTACTTTGTCGTTTTTCATAAAACTACCTTCTTTCGTAAAATAAATATTTCTTTTGGCAGTCACGGGCATTTTGCCCGTCAAACTGCGGCGAGAACGGCAATAACAGCGTCGTCCTCCTGTGAAAGCACGCGAAACATACAAATAATGTTACGCGAGGAACTGCGGTCGAAGCTTAATGGCTTCCTCTCACGCCGGAACACGGCTTCCCATCGCTGTTATTTACAATATAAAGGGCGCTCCCCCTCCATACGCCCGGAACATACCGGGATGCCTTTCTCCACCACATCCTTTCGCGAAAAAGAATTCATTTGTCGAAGAAGTATAAAAACAGGAGATACCCGATGCGGTATCTCCGAAAAATCAAAAATCTGACTTCCTACGACGGCATTATCCGTATCAGGTAAAGGGTCGAAGTTGATTACTTCCTCTCAGCCTGCCTGCACAAGCTCCCCTGTGTTTACTGTAATATTATATCAACATATAACATTTTTGTCAAGCAAAATATTTATCCTGTGCTATCAATTAAAAACAATTCCGGCATTAAGCCTTTTTGCCGTTTCGCACACCGATTTATAAAAATCATCATATTTTTCCCTGTCGCTTTCGGCAAGCTGTGCCGCCGATGCCGCCTGTTGAAACAAGAACGCATCTCTTGGCAATTCTCCGTATCTGAACTGCTGTACGCCGTGCTGTCTGAGACCGAAATATTCTCCCTGCCCCCTCAGGCGCATATCCTCTTGTGCAATTTCAAAGCCGTTGTTCGTTTTTTCGAGCATTTCAAGCCGCGCCCTCGCAGTAGGAGAGTCGGAATCGGATATGAGTATGCAATATGATTTATCCGAGCCTCTGCCCACTCTTCCCCTCAGCTGATGAAGCTGTGCAAGCCCGAATCTTTCCGCGTTTTCCACTATCATAACCGTTGCTTCCGGCACATTTACGCCCACCTCAACAACTGTCGTCGATATCAGCACGTCAATATCGCCCTTGGCAAACTTATTCATAACATTATCTTTGTCCTTAGGCCTCATTGCTCCGTACAAAGCCGCACACTTGACATTTTTCAGTTCATTTTTTGAAAGAGCTTCATACATTCTTTTTACGGACGCCTTATTTTCATCCTCATCATCCACCGAAGGACAAATTACATACACCCTATGCCCCGATTTTATTTCGTTTTCAGCAAAGGAATACACCTTTTGGCGCGCCTCGCTCCGTCTGCAATATGTTTTTATGGGTATCCTGCCCTCGGGCATTTCGTCTATTATGGATACATCAAGATCGGAATACACTACGAGTGAAAGCGTTCTCGGGATAGGTGTTGCGGTCAGAACGAGCATATTCACGGGATTTCCCTTATTTTTCAGATTAAGTCTCTGTCTTACGCCGAATCTGTGCTGTTCGTCCGTTATAACAAGCCCCACGTTTTCGGAAGCGACATTTTCCTCAAGAACAGCCTGAGTGCCTATCAGAACGTCCGTATCGCCCTCTGCAAACGACTTTTTAACTGCATTTTTTTCTTTTGCCGACAAGCTCCCCGTAAGAAGCGACGCTTTTATTTCAGTTCCCGAAAACAGCTCTTCAAACGACTTCATGTGCTGTCTTGCAAGCACCTCCGTCGGAGCCATTATTACGCTTTGTCTGCCGCCCGATTTTGCCATAAGACACGCGGCAAATGCAACAACGGTTTTCCCCGAGCCTACATCGCCTTGAACAATCCTGTTCATGGGCTTATCGGAGCGCATATCCCTTTCAATATCCGACAACGCCGCCTTTTGCGCGTTTGTAAGTCTATAAGGAAGTCCGGCTAAAAAAGCTTCCGTTGTATTAATATCAAAGTCAACAGTGGCATTACCCACTTCGGCTTCCCTTTTGTTCAAAAGTCTGCGTACTGCAAACATAAAGAACTCTTCAAATATAAATCTCCGCATTCCGTGCACCGCGTCATCCTCGCAAGCAGGAAAGTGTACCTCCTCGAGAGCCTCCTTCAAAGTGGGTATATCATATTTCCCTCTCAGCTCCTCAGGAATATCGTCCCGAAGCTCGTTGCCCGCAAATTCAAGCGCATTCCTCACAAAGCCCGCAAACTGATTACTGCTTATGCCTGACGGCGTTCGGTAAACAGGCTCGAAAATACCGCTCTTCAAATCGCATTTTACCGTAAAATGCGGATTTACCGCCGACAAAGTACCGCCTCGGTATTCAATGTCGCATTTCACACAGTATTTCTTGTTCTTCACAAGCGAATTGACTATATACGGCTGATTGAACCACGTAAAAGTGATGTTTTTTTGTCCCGAACGGCACTGCCATTTTACGTAATAACCCGTCTGCGGCGAATATTTTCTGTTAGCGGTACCGTCATAGTCTATGCAGAACACAGCTTTGCCGCTTTCGTTTATATCGTCGGGGCTTTCATAGTATTTATAAAAATCATATCTTGACGGAAAACAATACAAAAGCTCCCCAACAGCCGAAATTCCGGCTTTGTTGAGAAGCTCTGCTTTTTTAGGACCTATGCCCTTTATTTTTGTAATGTTTTCGTTATATATTTCCATTAATCAACCGAAACCAATAAATTATATACGGGCTGACCGCCGTTATAAACCTCCGCGTCGATATATTCATACGTTTGGCGAACATAATCGGCAAGCGCATTTGCAAGCTCTTCCGTTGCGTCCTCTCCGTAATATATCGTCACAAGAGAGCTGTCCTCAGATATCATCTGTGCAAACATTTCCTTTGCGACACTGACAATATCCGGACCCGAAACCTTAAGCTTATTCTTTACAAGCGCGATATAATCGCCCTCGTGAACATCGACGTCCTCAATTACAGTATCTCTTACGGCATTTGTTATCTGTCCGTAAACTACCTTTTCCGAAACCTCATTAAACATATTTTCATTGTCATCAAGGTCATCGTCGGGATTATACATTATAAGCGCAGATATGCACTGCTGAACGCTCTTTGTGGGAATGACTCTCATGTCACATTTAACAATATCCTTTGCCTGCTGAGCCGCAAGTATAATGTTCTTGTTGTTCGGGAACACAAACACGTGCTCGGCATTGGCTTTGTCAACAGCATGAACAATATCCTCTATACTCGGATTCATCGTCTGACCGCCGCCGACAATAATGTCTGCTCCCAGTGACTTGAATATTTCGGAAATACCGTCGCCCATTGAAATAACAACTATTCCGACTTCCTTTTTAGGTTCTTTCTCCTTTTTGGAAGCATTGAGTTCCTCATTCTGGAGACGCATATTCTCTATTTTAACATCCTGGAGCGCGCCGTATTTCATTGCAAACGACAGCACTTCAAGCGGTGCGTTGGTATGAATATGTGTTTTAACGACGCCGTCCTGATGTATTACAAGCATCGAATCGCCCTTTGGTGCGAACTCCGCCTTGAACACATCTTCTATATTTGACGGAAAAATACTACCGGATTCATACACAAAAAATTCCGTGCAGTATGTAAACTTGATATCCGCAAGCGAATGATCGTCTACAAATTCGGCCTCATTTACAATTTCAAACTGCTTTTCGGCTGACGTCTCATATTCCTTAAGATCAAGAACGTAATCGTCCTTCATCGCCATCTCAAAGCCGCAAATTATGCAGTAGAAACCCATTCCGCCCGAATCCACAACTCCTGCCTGCTTCAGTACGGGAAGCATATCGGGTGTTGCGTCGAGAGCCGCTTTTGCCGCCGCGCAAATAGCTTCAAAGAATCTCTCGAACTGAGTCTCTCTTTTCCTCAGCTCCATAGCCTTTTCAGCCGTTACTCTCGCCACTGTAAGAATCGTGCCTTCCGACGGCTTCATAACCGCCTTATAAGCATTGTCGGCAGCCGCCTTAAGTGCGATTGCGAAATCATCAACGTTAATGGTTTCCTTACCTGAAAGGGATTTTGCAAATCCTCTGAAAAGCTGTGAAAGAATAACGCCCGAATTTCCTCTTGCGCCCTTGAGTGCGCCTGTAGACACTGCATTTGCAAGATTTGCAACTGTCAAATCTGTTACTTTTGATACTTCCTTCAATGCGGACTGCATTGTAAGAGTCATATTTGTGCCTGTATCGCCGTCCGGGACGGGATAAACATTCAAGTCGTTTATGAACGGCTTGTTATTTTCAAGGTTATGCGCAGCACAAAAAAACATATCCTTGAGTAATGCTCCATCAATAAAATCAAACAAAACCAATACCTTTAAGCCGACTGAAGCCTTACAGTCTGACACCCTCTACAAAAAACTTTATCCAGGATACCTTTACACCTGTCATCTTTTCTATTGTATAATGAACTGCGCTGATAATATTGTCAGCAACAGTATTGATTGCAATACCGTACTTGATAATTACGTGCAAAGACACAGTTACCTGATTATCTGCAATTTCAACGTTGATACCCTTTGTAATGCTTTCTATACCGAGTAGCTCAGCCCAATCTTCAGAAGGCTTGCGCGCAGACATTCCCACAACTCCATAGCTGCTGAGAGCAACATTACCTGCGATAGCGGCAATAACATCGCTGCTGATGTTTATGGTTCCGTTCTCGTTTTCAAGTGTTACATTCATACAAAGTCCTCCTCTTTACAATTTTGATCATATATTTCGGAATATCGGCAACCTGCATACCGTTTTCATCAAAAACAATACGTTTTGCCGTATTTGATAACTCATACACATATACAGCATTATTCAGTGCGTATTTCAAAATAAAATTCTCCATATCCCGCAAAATTAACTCTATTATAACGCTTATACATATATTATACGCGATTTTCAATAAAAATCAAGGGGTAAAACGCCAATATTGCTGATTTTATTTAAATTTAAAGCGTTACGCCGTCCTTAAATATTGAAATTTCCCTATAACCGTTGACTTCATTCTTCGTAAGGTGCTTTCCCGATGCAACCGAAAGTACAAAATCGAAAAATTCCTCCTGCACTGCCTCCATTGTTTCGCCGTCAACAAGTCTCCCTGCGTTAAAATCAGTCCAATTTGATTTGCGTTTTGCAAGGTCCGAATTTGTCGCAACCTTTACCGTCGGTACGGGCGCACCCAAAGGCGTACCTCTGCCCGTCGTAAACAATATAATATGCACTCCCGATGCGGCAAGAGCCGTGCAAGCCACAATATCATTTCCGGGTCCGGTAAGAAGATTGAGCCCCGGCTTTACTGCGTGCTCTCCGTACGAAAGAACGTCCGTTACAATTCCCGTTCCGCCCTTTTGCGTACAGCCGAGAGATTTATCCTCAAGCGTCGTTATTCCGCCCTTTTTATTACCCGGAGACGGATTTTCATATATATTCTGACCGTATCTTGTGAAATACAGCTTGAAATTGTTTATCATTGAAACAATATCCTCAAATACCTCTTCATCCCGGGCGCGGTTCATGAGGATAGTTTCGGCACCGAACATCTCGGGCACCTCCGAAAGAACCGTCGTTCCGCCGCAAGCCGTGAGCATATCCGAAAATTTGCCGAGAAGAGGATTTGCCGTTATACCCGAGAATCCGTCCGAGCCGCCGCATTTAAGACCTATCCTGAGCCTTGAAGCGTCAACCGTTTCTCTCTTGAAGCCCGAGGCGTATTCTATAAGCTGAGAAATAAGCTTGAGTCCCTCTTCTATTTCGTCCTCAACCTGCTGTGTAACGAGGAATTTAACTCTGTTTTTATCGTAATCACCTATAATCGGCATAAAGCTGTCAAGATTGTTGTTCTCACAGCCGAGGCTCAGCACAAGCACGCCGCCTGCATTCGGGTGATTCACAAGACCTGCAAGTATTTTCTGCGTATTAAGCTGATCGTCCCCGAGCTGAGAACAGCCGTACGGATGAGTAAAGCAGTACACGCCGTCAACCTTATTTATATTGTCAAGCTCTTTTGCCTTTTTTGCCAAAAGCTCCGCCGTCTTATTAACACAGCCTACCGTGTTTATTATCCATATTTCATTTCTTACGCCCACATCCGAATTGCTTCTTACGTAGCCCTCAAAGGTTGCTTTCCTGCCGATTGTTTTTTCGGTTTCGGACGGCGTATATTTATATTCCAACAGCCCTTCGAGATTCGTTTTTATATTGTGCGTATGAACCCATTCTCCGCGCTTTATGTCTTTTATCGCATGGCCTATCGGGAAGCCGTATTTTACGGCATTTTCACCCTCGGCAATATTTTTAAGCGCAAACTTATGTCCTGCGGCAATATCCTCTGCAAGTAAATATTTTTCGCCGCCGTATTCAAACTGTTCGCCCTTTTTCATATCGTGAAGAGCAACCGCAACATTGTCATTTTTATCTATCTGTAAATATTTATTCATTGTAATTCATTCTCCGATCAAAGCTTTTATTGCGGCTCTTGCACCGTTTTCGCACATACATATATAATATTTCACAACAGCCTCGGCAAGTCCCTCATAATCCGTCAGATCTTTGCCCCAGAAAGCCTTATTGGAAAGCACTTTTCTCACAAGTGCTTCCGCATCCCTATCCTTTGCGTATTCTTTGTACGCCTCGGCAAAAAATTCAAGCACCTCCGGCATATCGCATATATCGTAATTTCTGCCGCACACCTCTCCCTTGAGCTTTCCGCCCTCGATTACGGTTCCCTTGTAGAATCTTATGAGCGCGGAAAGAGAAAACAACGTTTTTTCCGGCAGCTTTGAGAATCTCTTTATGTATTCCTCCACCGACGGCAATACTCTCACCTTGTATTTCGATACCGAATTGAGGCTTATGCTCAAAAGCATATGCTTTATAAACGGATTGGCAAATCTTTCAAGCACAGCGCTTGCAAAGTCGCGTTTCTCATTTTCGGGGAGGTCAAACGTCGGTATTATCTCATCGAAAATACCGTCGCGCATAAATTTGCTTATATCCGGGTCATTCATGCACTCACCCACAGTGTCAAGCCCGCACATATATGCCGCAAGAACAGTCATTGTGTGCGCGCCGTTAAGTATGCGCACCTTTCTCGTGCGGTAAGGCTCCATATTGTCCGTCCACAAAACGTTCAGCCCCGCCTTATGGAAAGGTATCTCCTCGGCATACTTTTTATCTCCCTCTATTACCCAGAAATGGAATATTTCACCCGTATCTGCCACACTGTCCTTATAACCGCGGCTCTTCTCAAGCGCATCGGCTTCGTCTCTCGGATATCCCGGCACAATTCTGTCAACAAGCGTATTCAGGAACGCACAGGCAGACTCTATCCATTTTACGAATCCATCCTCAAGCTCCCAATATTTTGCGTATTTCAGAACGCATTTTTTCAGGTTGTCCCCGTTTCTGTCAATAAGCTCACACGGGATCATTACTATTCCTTTATCCTCAGCGCCGTCAAACGCCTTGTATCTTTCATAAAGCAGTGACGTCAATTTTGCAGGATATGTTTTCTGACAAGCACCCCTTACAAACGGTTCCTCGACAAACTCTATTCCCGCCTCTGTTGTATTTGATATTACAAAGCGCAGCTCATCGCCTACCGCATACCGAACCGTTTTTTCCCACTGCGAATACGGATTTACACATTCCCTTATGACGGTGATTATTTCCTTTTCAACCTTTACCTCGCCGTTTTCCACGCCGCGCAGATAAAGCGTATAAAGTCCGTCCTGTGCATTTATCATGTCCGCAAGACCTCTCTCCAGAGGCTGAACCACCGCAACAGAGCCTTCGAAAAGCCCTTTACTGTTTATCCTGTTTATCATCCAATCAACGAACGCCCTTAAAAAATTGCCTTCGCCGAACTGCATTATTTTTACGGGAGCCTGCTTCATGCTTCCGACTTTAATATCCGCCGGAACGCTCCCCGATTCGATATATTTTCTTGATAATGTTTCCATATTATTACCGTGAGTGCCCTTTCGGGCAAGCTTCCTTTCTTTTGCAATTATCGCTTCTTTTATTTGAGAGTGACAATAGTGACTCCCGCGTCTCCCTCTCCGTACTGCCCGAGCCTGAACTTTTCACAGTGCGGATGCTTTTTCAGATATTCGTGCAGGGCAGTCCTCAAAGCTCCCGTACCCTTGCCGTGCAGAAGAGTTACCTCCTTAAGCCCCGCAAGGAGCGCGTTATCTATGAATCTGTCCGTTTCAATATACGCATCCTCAACCGTAAGACCTCTCAGGTCAAGCGTTGATGATACGCTTGAAGCTTTTATATCAATTTTCTTTCTTTCCTGCGGCAGTTTGATTTTTTGAGTGCTCTCGGCAGGCTCAAGGTCATCGATACTCGTTTTCATTTTGAGTATTCCCACCTGAAGAAGCACTTCATTTGCACCTGAGGCTTCAAGCACTGTCGCCGTGGTACCGAGATGATTTACAAACACGCTCATACCCGGTCTTATGTCAGCCATTGTCAGAACGGCAGTCTTCTTTTTGTCGGGATTTGACGTCTCGTATTCCTTTTTCATGTCGGCAAGGCGTTTTTTCGATGTCTCTATGAGCTGATTCTTATCCTTTGACTGCAATCCGTCCGCATTAAAGCGAAGCTCTTTTATTATCTGTCTTGCTTCCTCCTGAGCCTCCTCAATTATCCGCGCGGCTTTTTCTTTTGCTTTTTCCGTCTCTACCCGACGCTTCTCGGCAATCTGCTCCAGCTTTTCCTCGTATCGACGCTTCATGTCCTCTGCCTGCAGGCGAATTGCTTCGGCTTCCTGCTTTTCTTTTTGGGCAACGAGCTTATTATGCTCAATATCCGCAAGAAGTCTGTTTACATTAAGCTCATCTTTGTCCATTGTGCTCTGAGCGTATTCCGTTACGGATTCGGGCAGACCTAATTTTTTGGATATTTCAAGTGCGTTACTCTTGCCCGGAATACCCACAACAAGCCTGTACGTAGGCATGAGAGTTTCAATGTCAAACTCCATTGAGGCATTTTCCATGCCGTCGGTTTCAAACGCAAACGTTTTCAGCTCGCTGTAATGTGTAGTTGCAAACGTTAAAACATCCTTTTCGGCAAGATCGCTTAAAATTGCCCTTGCAAGTGCGCTTCCCTCGACGGGGTCCGTACCTGTACACAGCTCGTCGAAAAGAATCATTGAGCCGCTCTTAACATTCTTGAGTATATATATTATATTTGTCATGTGCGACGAAAATGTACTCAAATTCTGTTCTATTGCCTGTTCGTCGCCTATATCGCACAGCACGTCCGTAAATATGCCCATTGTAACGTGGCTCGCCGGCAAAAAGAAGCCCGTCTGGCAGAGCAATATAAAAAGTCCGACCGTTTTAAGGCTTACCGTTTTTCCGCCCGTATTGGGGCCCGTAATAATGAGCGTCTTGAAGCTCTCACCTATCGAAACATCGATAGGCACGCATCTTTCCCTCGGAATGAGCGGATGTCTGCCCTTTACTATATTTATGCACAGCTTTGAGCATATATCGGGCTTTGTGCAATCGAATGCGTTTGCAAAGCCTGCCTTTGCAAAGAGTATATCGAGCATTACAAGCGTATCCTGATTATCCGATATATCAGGTGCCGCCGCCTTTATATCGGCGCTCAGCTCGGCAAGAATCCTTTCGACCTCATGCTTTTCCTCCGCTTCAAGCCTGCGGATCTCATTTTCTGCTTCAACAACGCCTGCCGGTTCTATGAACACGGTTGAACCGGTTGAGGACTGATCGTGTATAATTCCCTGAATACGGCTTCTGTATTCCGACTTGACGGGAATACAGTATCTGCCGTTTCTTTCCGTCACAACAGCTTCCTGCAAATATTCGCGTATTTCCGTGGAGCGTATTATTCTGTCGAGTATGTCGCGTACATTTTTATTCCGCAGTCTGAGCTGACGTCTGATTTCGCGCAGTTGTGAGCTTGCGCCGTCCGCCACCTCGCCCTCGGGCAGAATGCTGTTCCTGATTTCGTCTATAACAGAGCTGCATTTGTAAATATTCACAGCCGTCTCCTGCAAAAAAGGAAGCGAGTCTATTATTTTCGAGTCAAGTATGCAATTTTTGGCATTAACAGCCGCCTTGCACACTCCGAGAATATCAAGAAGCTCTAACGGGCGCAACACGCCGCCGATTTTCGTTTTCTCGATATACGGCTTTACGTTTTTGAATGCGTCTACCGGATTTTTTGCCGTATTTGACAAGAATCTGCAAACCTCGTCGAGCTGATCCAAAGCGCGTCTGACGCTTTTCTCATTTGAATACGGATGAAGCTCTTCAATCTTCTGTGCGGCAATCTCCGAAACGGCGTATTCCGAAGCCATTTTCAATATTTTGTTGTATTCCAATTTTTTAAGTGTTCTCTGGTTCATGATGATATTATACCCTTATTATCCGAATTTGTCAACGGTCTGTATACGCCCGTCATGGCGCATATTATGTTGTTTTTGCTTTCGGTGCGGGGCTGAAATTTATCATTATCAGGCCACAAAAAACAACACGGCACAAGAGCTCCCGAACGGATTTCCTGTGCCGATTCAACCGTTTATTATTTTTTTACAATATAGCCTTCTCGGTAAAGCAATTCCGCAATAAGAACTGCTCCGCCTGCGGCGCCTCTGAGCGTATTGTGCGAAAGTCCCACAAATTTATAGTCGTAAACAGTATCCTCTCTGAGTCTGCCTACCGTTATGCCCATGCCTTTGTAAATATCTCTGTCAAGCCTTGCCTGCGGACGGTTATCCTCTTCAAAATAAGTGATGAACTGCTCCGGAGCGCTCGGAAGTCCCATTTCCTGCGGCTTGCCCTTGAATTCCTTCCATGCACGGAGAATTTCTTCCTTTGACGGCTTGTTTTCAAACGAAACAAACACTGCAGCCGTATGTCCGTCGCTCACGGGAACTCTTATGCACTGCGTTGTGATTATGGGGGATTGAGCCTTGACTATCTTATTGCCCTCTATGTGTCCCCATATTTTAAGCGGTTCCTGCTCGCTCTTTTCCTCCTCACCACCGATGTAAGGAATAACGTTGTCTATCATTTCCGGCCATTCCTTGAATGTTTTGCCCGCGCCGCTTATCGCCTGATACGTAGTTGCAACAACCACCTTCGGCCTATACTTAAGAAGAGGTGTGAGTGCCGGAACGTAGCTTTGAATGGAGCAATTCGGTTTTACGGCTATGAATCCGTATTTTGTTCCAAGGCGCTTTCTTTGTGCGTCTATTATTTTGATATGCTCGTCATTTATTTCGGGAATAACCATCGGCACGTCTTCTGTCCAACGATTAGCGCTGTTGTTTGATACAACAGGTATTTCCGCCTTTGCGTATGCTTCCTCAAGAGCCTTTATCTCTTCCTTCTTCATATCAACCGCACAGAACACAAAGTCAACAAGCTTTGAAATTTCTTCGATCTTGTCGGACGACATAACCACCATATCCTTTACGGATTCGGGAATATCCGATGACATTTTCCATCTTTGACCGACAGCCTCGGAATATTTAAGTCCTGCCGAACGCGGACTTGCCGCCAGCACCGAAATTTCAAAATAGGGATGATTCTGAAGAAGAGTTATAAAGCGCTGTCCTACCATACCCGTTGCGCCTATTATGCCTGCTCTTAATTTATTGCTCATTATTATAGTAACCATACCTCACACGGCGCCGCAATACGCCGCAAGGATTTCCTTTCTGACCAAATAAAGCCGATTTTGCGCGGCTTGATATAATTTTATATTCAAATGTACTGTAACATTGCGGTTATTATACCACCGCGCCGACTATTTGTCAACAATCGGCATCAGTCTTTGACATGATATTCAAATATTATCTTTTCTGCCGTTATTACATTGTCGTTTTTCGTACTTTTTACGTAATAAACCTCAACAACGTCACCCGCAATGAACGATTCCGCAAGAAAAGCCTTGCCGTCTGTGTTTCTTATTTGTGTGTTCTCGGTTATAAGTATGTAAACACTCTCTTCAAAGCCGAATTCGGAGCCGTCAACATTAAGCACATAGTTATCCCGATCTTCCGAAACGGAAAGCGTTCTTATCGAGGTTATCACACCCTTGATATCTGCTTTTCGCGGCACGGCGGCAAACAGTATCGCCGCCGCCGCAATTATTATTAATATCGCTGAGATTATAATACGTTTTTTCATCATTCGTTACTATCCGATGCGTCCTCATTCGGCTGAACATCATCTTCAAGCTCAGGTTCTTCCGCTATAATGTTTTCGTTGACCTCGGCAGCTTCGTCGTCATGCGGAACGATTGCCGCAGATACTACCTTTTCATCCTCGTCAAGGCGCATAAGCGTAACGCCTCTTGTACCTCTGCCGAGCTGAGCAAGCTGACTGAGCGCAGTCCTGATCATTATTCCGCTTGAATTCATAACTATTATATCATCATTGTCATCTATGCTGCGCATTGCAACAATGTCTCCCGTCTTGTCGTTCACAGTCATTGCAATCATGCCCTTGCCGCCTCTCGACTGACGTCTGTAAAGGTCGCTTACCGATCTCTTTCCGAAGCCGTTTTCGCTCACAAACAGCAGATCCTTTCCGTCCTCAATAGCTGCCAGATCAACAAGCTCATCACCCTCGTTGAAATTGATTCCGCGGATTCCTCTTGCATTTCTTCCCATAGGCCGCATATCGTTCTCGGAAAAGCGGATTCCTTTACCTGCCTTTGTTACTGCAATAACGTCGTTATCGCCGTTTGTAAACGCTACCGATATAAGCTCGTCACCCTCTTCAAGCGTAATGGCAATAAGACCGCTGCTTCTTATCTTCTTTATCTCGTCAAACTCCATTCGCTTTACATAGCCGAGTTTTGTGGCAAAAACTATATATTTCTTATCGAATTCCTTATCGAGCGGAATTATATGCTGTACTCGCTCCTCAGGCTGGAGATTTATGATGTTTATTACAGCCGTGCCCTTTGCGTTCTTTCCCGCCTCGGGGATATCGTAGCCCGTTGCCGTATACACCTTACCGAAATTCGTAAAGAACAAAAGCTTGCAGTGAGTCGTGGTGGCAATAATATCTCTTATGAAATCATCTTCTCTTGCAGTCGCGCCCTTGACACCCTTGCCGCCGCGATTCTGCGCTCTGTAAACGCTGAGTGGAGTACGCTTTATATAACCCCTGTTCGTGATTGAAATTACAATATCCTTCTCCTGGATGAGATCCTCATAATTGATTTCCTCCATATTGTAATCTATCTGCGTTTTCCTGGGTTCTCCGTACTTCTGCTTTACGGAAAGAAGTTCCTCTTTGATAATATCATACTGCATCTTATCGCTTTCGAGAACAGCCTTAAGGTACGAAATCGTATCCCTGAGAGCTTCGAGTTCTGCCTCTAACTTATTTATCTCAAGATTTGTGAGCTGTTGCAGGCGCATTTCGAGAATAGCTTGAGCCTGTTTTTCGCTGAAGCCATACAATTCGACAAGATTCTGTTTTGCATCCTGAGTTGTTTTCGATGACCTTATCGTTTTTATTATCTCATCGATTATATCGTGAGCTTTGAGCAGACCTTCTACTATATGCGCTCTTGCTTCCGCCTTGTTGAGTTCAAAACGTGAGCGGCGCACAACAACGTCCTTTCTGTGAAGAACGTAATTGTATATCATATCACGCAGATTGAGTATTTTAGGCTCTCCGCCCACAAGAGCAAGCATATTAACGCTGAAATTTGTCTGAAGCTCTGTGTACGTGAACAGCTTATTGAGAATAACGTTCGGATTTGCGTCCTTCTTGCACTCTATCATTATTCTCAGGCCCTCAATATCCGACTCATCTCTTATATCGGAAATGCCCGTAATTCTGCCGTCCTTTACGTGCTCGGCTATGTTTTTGATCATCTCCGCCTTATTGACCGTATACGGTATTTCCGTTACCTCAATGGCAGATCTGCCGTTGCTCTTTTCGAGAATTTCCGTTTTTGCTCTTATTACTATTCTGCCCTTACCTGTCTGGTATATCTGCTCTATCTCGCTGTTGCCGGTAATAATTGCGCCTGTCGGGAAATCGGGACCCTTTATTATTCTTGTAAGGTCTCTTATTGAAATATTATTGTCGTCAATATAAGCAACAGTTGCGTCTATTACGTCGGAAAGGTTATGCGGCGGAATATTTGTTGCCATACCGACAGCAATACCCTGTGCGCCGTTTACCAAAAGATTAGGTATGCGTGACGGAAGTACGGTCGGTTCCTTCAATGTTTCGTCGAAGTTCGGCATGAAATCGACTGTATCCTTATCAAGATCCGCAAGCATTTCCGTTGCCACCCTTGTAAGTCTCGCCTCGGTATAACGCATTGCGGCAGGTGGGTCGCCGTCAAGCGAACCGAAGTTTCCGTGTCCGTCTACGAGCGGCTCACGGTATGAGAAATCCTGCGCCATACGTACCATTGCATCATAAATCGAGTTGTCGCCGTGGGGGTGGAATTTACCCATAACCTCACCGACGATTCTTGCCGATTTCTTATGAGCAGTCGTAGGTGTAATTCCGAGCTCGGACATTCCGAACAGAATTCTTCTTTGAACAGGCTTAAGTCCGTCTCTTACATCGGGGAGCGCTCTTGCAACTATAACGCTCATCGAGTATTCGAGAAACGCTTTCTTTATCTGCTCTACTATCTTTACATCCGTAATACCCGTATGCACCGTAGGCTTGTCTATCGGAGTATCGGCATTATCGTTTTTTATTTCATCTGACATATTGTTCAATCATCCTTTTCGAATATTTTACCGCGGTGCATTAAATATCGAGATTCTCGACAAATTTTGCATTCTGTTCTATGAATTCTTTCCTCGGTTGAGACTTCTCTCCCATAAGCAGCGAGAACAACTCGTCCGCCATAGCCGCATCATCGACAGTAACTCTTAGAAGCGTTCTTGTCTCTTTATCCATTGTCGTTTCCTTAAGTTGGTCTGCGTCCATTTCACCAAGACCCTTATAGCGCTGTACGTCGGCGCCCGTTCTGCCTACTCTGTCGAGAACCTCAGCAAGCTCGTCATCAT
>CAMEIT010000004.1 GCA_945918795.1 uncultured Clostridia bacterium
GAAAAGGCTTGACCGAAACTTTAAAATACTTCGTAGCTGTCCGTGAGCGATGCCTATGGTAGTCATCGCTCGCGGACATTTGATTTTCTTTTCTCTTTAAGTGATATGTGCCGTATGTAAATACTGTGCCGTAAAAGCCTTAAATAGAATCGCAAAAGTTAATGTTCATCTTGCCGCCATACTCTCGGCGGGAAGATGAACAGATGCAAAGCAGTTTAAGTTTTCGGGTTTGCGTAATAATCTCAAAGAGATTATTACTGGCTTCTTCCAAAAGCGTCCAAGAAAATAAAAAAGATTGCTTTTTTATACATATTTGTGGTATAATTATGATATATTGTTGACAAAGCAAAGATTTTGACGTTTTTTTGTGAAGGACAAGAAGCAAATCAAATCCGAGGCAAGCAAAGCGGTGTCAAGCGGATTTGATTTCGGGGTCAAAAGCTAAGACTAAAGAGGTTTTAATAAATGCCATTAAAGGTATGTTCATTATATAGCGGCAGCAGCGGCAATTCTACACTGATTGCGGGAGAGAACACAAAAATCCTTATTGATTGCGGCGTTTCCGCAAAAGCGGAGGAGCTTGCATTATTCAATGTAGGTGTAAGGCCGGAAAGCATAAAAGGTATTTTCATAACGCACGAGCACAGCGACCACATAAAGGGAGTAGGCATCATGTCGCGGAAATACAACATTCCGATTTATGCAAACGAGAAAACGTGGGAGGCAATGGAAAGCAAGATAGGTGATGTAAGTCTTTCCTGTCGGCGTTATATAAAAAGCGGCTCGGAGACTTACATAGACGACCTGTGTATCGGCAGCTTCAGGACGTCTCACGATGCAACGGAGCCTGTGAGCTACACTGTTACAAAGGGCAGCAAAAAAGTAAGCATAGTAACAGACACGGGATACATTTCCGGGTCCATATTTGATGCTGTTTTAGGTTCACAGCTCATACTGCTCGAATCAAACTATGACCCGAAGATGCTTTCGGAATGTATATATCCGTCATCGCTCAAGCAGCGCATTGCCGGGAACAAAGGACATCTTTCAAACGAGGTATGTGCCGATACGATACTCAGGCTCATTGACAGCAACATAAAGTACATACTGCTTTCGCATCTGAGCAAAGAGAGCAACACACCTGAGGTTGCTTTTCACACTGTAAAATCAAAGCTTGAAGAAAACAGTGTTTATATAGGCAGTGACGTTATGGTGGATATGACGTACAGAGACAAATCCACTCATGTATACAGCTTGGTTTAATATAAATCTGCCGGAAAATGAGTTATATTCCGGTATAAGTTCTCAGTTAAATAATATAAAGGGGTGACTATATGGAAAACAACGATTTCAACAATAAGCCGGATTACGCAATAAACGATGCTCCCGGTACAGACAGACGCTTTCCGAGTGTGCAGGTTACAAGCTTTTTCATACTCGCGGTATTTGCTTCATATTTTCTTATACAGATTTTATTGGTCAATCTTCTTAATATATTCGGGCTTGTGGACCTTTATCAAAACAGTGCATCGTTTTATTATATGTTCGGTTCCGTATATGAAATTTTATATATAGGCTTACCTGCTCTTTTGATTATCCTTTACTACAACAAGGACAGAGTTGCCTTTTTAAGGCTCAATCCGATGAAAGGCTCGGAAATTCTGCTTACGGTATTAATCGGCTTGGGTGTTTATGTCGCAAATATGTTCCTTACCGAAGCAAACTATGTAGCAGCGACATTATTTTCCGATATAACGCTCCCGACAACTCCGGAAATAAACGGTGTGGCGGACAAAATATTCTTTATTATACAGCTTGCCATTGTTGCGCCCGTGCTTGAGGAGCTTTTAATGCGCGGAGTTATAATGAGAGGTCTTGAAGGGAAATCAAAATGGTTCGCCATTATAATAACAGGCGTATTTTTCGGAATGCTCCATTTAAGCTACTATACGATAGTGCCCAAAATTCTCGCGGGAATACTGCTTTGCTATGTCGTATTTACCACAAACTCCTTATATGCGGGCATAATAGTACATCTCATAAATAACGCACTGTCAGGTCTGTTGGAATTAATATCGACTTCATCCGTTGAAGAAAGCAGTGAAGAAATCGTAACCTCAGTAGAAGAGCTGTCAGTTGCAACCCGCCTGAATACCATATTCTTGTGCGTTTTTATAGCCGCAATCATAATCGGAATAATAATCGTGCTCCTTACAATACTGAAAAATACAGGCAAACGCGCAGGTGCCGACGGCAATTACATATATAAAGGCAGCCTGCGTGAGAAGCTTCCTTGTGAGATTCACATAAAATGGTATTCTTTTGTACCGATAGCAGTCACATTCTTAATTATGGTCGTAATAATGATAGGCAATGCCATATAACAAAAGCAACAAGCATACTTTTTTGTATGGAAATCATTTCGGCGTGGGGCGAATATTTTAAGCCTTGCGGAATGATTTTTTCAAAAATAACATTGAAAACAGCTTCGGCAATGAAATGTGATTTTACACTTTGTTAATAAAGCATTGTTGCAATTATTATCACCGTATGTTATCATAAAAAAGTTGTCTGAAGTATAATAAACAGTAAGGAAATAAAAAAATGAGAGTTGACGGAAAAAGAGTAAAGAATGTCGATAATATGTATACGATTGTACCGTATTTCATGGTTGACAGATGCGATGCCTGCAACGCCGTTACAGTACGCTTGCCGTATAAGCCCATACATGAATATGTCATTGAAGCGCGCAAGCAGGGTGAGCAGTTAAGTTATCTGGCAGTTATCATAGCCGGGTTCATCAGAACAGTATGCGAGCATCCGTTTCTTAACAGATTTGTTGTAAACAAAAAGATTTACGCACGCAATGAGCTTGTTATCAGTATGGTTGTGCTTCGTTCCGAGGAAGGCGCTCAGACTTCAATGGGAAAAATGAAGTTTGAATATACAGACACAATTTTCGATGTAAACAGAAAAATCAACGAATATATCGCGGCAAACAGAGTTGAAAACTCCAACGAAACAGATAAGGTATTGAGTTTCCTTGTAAAATTGCCCGGACTTATTAACTTTGCCACGGGAATACTCAAGTTTGCGGATAAACACGGTCTCCTGCCCAAAGCAGTGCTTGAAATGAGTCCGTTCCATGCAACAGCCGTATTTTCCAACCTCGCAAGCATAAGAACAAACCATATTTATCATCACATATATAATTTCGGAACGGTAAGCGGAATTTTCACAATAGGCAATCTGGAGGACATTCCCAAAATGCACAACGGTGAAATCATTCTTGAAAGACAGATGCCGCTCGGTATAATGTGCGATGAAAGAATCGGAGACGGTCATTCATATGCAAAAGCATTCGCAACGCTCTCAAAATATATGAAGAACCCCAAGCTGCTCGAGCTTCCTCCGGAAAAAATCATCAAGGATTTCTGATCAGAAGGTTTTTATGGATAATATCGCAACTTATATGCTTGAAGGTATAGCTGCCGTTTCGATTTTATGCTGTGTTTTGTATTTGATTCTGCTGGCAAAAAAGTCGCGCGACGAGCACTCTGTCCCATTTCGCGGCAATACATATGCGTCTTTCAGCGTCACTGTGAGGTACGAAGACAGCATATCGCCCATGACGATATATTTTTACAAGGACGGGCTTGCACTTGAGCGCAACAACGGCAAAAAATTGTATATTCCCGTAAAAAACATAGTGAATATTATGCAATTTACGGAAGAAAAAAGCTTTGGGTATAAAATTACATTCGACCCCGAAACATCACAGCAGGATTCGCTTGAATTGCTGTGTGCCGATGACATGACGTCCGATTTTTGCAAAATCATACCCGAAGAAAAGTTCGGCGGTACACAAAAGCAATAGTGCGCATATAAAATATGACACCATAAGGCAACTGCCCTTGCAGGCATTGCCAAATATTAATATAAAATAAATTTATATTTTACCTATTGAAATATTTAATTATGTATGGTAAAATATATACAGCTTATTGTGGGAGGTTTATTTAAGGTGAAAGGTGAACAGGCTTCTGTGCGCCCGGAGTTAAAAAGAGATCCGTTCTTTAAACGCGTGGCTACAGATATAGCAGACTGGTTCGTAACCAGAGCAAAAAGAATAAAAGAAAGATTTATTGCATATTTCAAAAGTAAAGAAACATGGAAGATTTGGAGAAGGCGTCTTATCGTAATAGGTATTATCCTTTTGATTGCCGCAAGCTTTAGAGTAAAAGAGTTCTTCAGACTGTATCCTTATGATGAAAGCAGTTACCTGATAGTTAATTCAGAAAGAACGACCGTAACAACATATAACGGTAATTCTTCCGATGCGTATAAAAGGATTTCGGAATTCTTCAATAACTACAACAGCCGTGTTTCCGATTCAATACGTTTTACAACAACCGTAAACGGTTATACTGTTGTAGAAGACCTCGAATGTGATGGCGGTTCAACAATCAAGCTGACCATTGACAATACAAAGAACAAGATGATAGATAAAGACCTGCGCGTTAAGGAAACCTATGAATACGACAGATGTGTAACAGAAATCAATTCTTCCACTGCAACACGTTACTACAAGCTCGTTTCCAATAACGACAGAGAATATATTTTAGCTATTCAGTCTTTGAAATAATGCGGTACTTATGCCCGGTGTGATACAATGTTGCACCGGGTTTTTAACAATAATTATAAGAGGTGACTTTATATGAAATGCAGAGCCTGCGGACGTCCTATCGATAACAATTCAAGATTTTGCACTTACTGTGACTGCGATAACTATCCGGAAATGAATAACGTTAAAACAAAAGATTCGCCTAATGCTTATTCATCCCAAAACACAGCGGCAAACAGAAACACAGCCTCGAAAACATATCAAAGCGCATATTCCAAAACACATTCAAATGCTCCCGTAAATAACAAAAGTTTTCAGAAGAAAAATACATCAGGCCCGTTCGGTTGCGTAATAACCGCAATAACAATTGTGCTTATTATATTCTTCTTGCTGTCTTTTATTTTCAGTTAAAAGCATATGTTTTGAATTGAACAAGCTCAGGTGTCTTCCCTAATGCCCGTAACAAAAGTCTTAAAGAGAGGTATACATTATGAAGCCGTTTCTCGGAATCGATTTGACTTTCAACAAAAAAAACGCGCTGCAAAACGGCTCTGAATTAATTGTTGCCAAGCCTTCCGTCACTTTGACACAGGCTTTTGAATCCGATTCCAAAAAAACGGAAGAAATGATAAAGCGCACCAAGCTTCCTTTGCCTTTGTATTTTATTCGTTTTTTTTGCTCTGTTGTAATATTCGGAATAATAGATTATATACTTGATTGTATAATAGAAAACAATGCGGTATTTTCCGTAGCAAATAAATATATACGGTTAATTATCTTAGTTGCATTCGTCTGCATATTTATCAGATTGCTGCTGATAAATATGTCTGTCAAAAAAGAAAAGGCAGTGCTCGAGAGCGATGAATACGATTATTTGCTGTCGAACATGGATGATATACGTAGCAGAATATACGCCGAGCTGTCCGTTCCCGACAATGCCGAGGATGTCGATATATTGTCTTTCGGCTATAAAGCAAAGGGTGATAAAATAAAAATGCGCGAAACGTTTTTTTACTCGCCCACTTGTACAAACACAGCATTCAAAGCTTATGCCAATTCCCGAAACTTATATCTTGTGGGCTTAAACGCAAAATATTCTATTCCGCTCTCATCAATCCGAGCAATACGCACTGTAAACAAATCTGTCAGCGTTATGGTATGGAATAAGAAAGAAGCCTACAACAAGGGCATTTACAAGCAGTACAATATAATATGCGAGGACTCCGTATCTTTCCGTTTCAAGCCTTATTGCATAGTTGAGTTCACATATAACAATGAGACTTGGGGCATTTATATCCCCTGCTATGAATTACCCGTGTTTGAAAAGCTCACGGGGCTTCAAGCGCAATAGATTCACAGCACAAAAAAATCTCGGGCAAAAGTACGGCGTTCATAAGCCAACAAACAGTCACGGTATTTTGCACTTCTGTGGCTGTTCTCATTTTTCCCATTATGCGGTAATACATAACCGAAAGGTCTTAAAATCGGAATTAATAACAAAATATGTGAAGTGGTGGTGAGCAAATGATATACAGATTCAGTGAGAAAATATATACCGAGGGTAGTCGCGCATTTATCAATATACCGTTTAATGTGTGGGAAGAAACAGGCATAAAGGGAAATATTCCTTGCAAGGTGTCTATGTGCTCTCTCTCTTTTGAATGTAAGCTTATTCCCAAGGGGAATGGAAAGTATTTGATCCCCGTAACGAAGAAGATATTGTCTGAGCTTGAACTCGGAAAAGAATATGACATCGAAATGAAGCCTGTCGAAACGTTGTCGAGAATCAATCATGACAGCCCGTATTCCAAGGAACATCCCATACGTAAAATAGACTGTATCAAAGCAATACCCATTCAAGCCGGATTCTGCGGTCATTGCTGTGTTGCAATGCTTGCCGGTGTACCGTTTTCCGATGTGGTCGCACTTATGGGAAAAGGTCCTGCATCGTGGTCAAAAATATTGGAAGCATTGGACTATTATGGAATATCCCATGCAACAAAGGTGGTTTATACCAAAGGCGACTCATGTGCATTGCCGCAGTGCTGCATAGTAAATAACGACAACGGCTTTATACTTTGGTATAAAGGTTCCTTCTGTGGTGCAACAGATGTTGACACAAAGAAAACAAAAAGCTATATTGAAGTATTTATCGCTTGACAAATAAGAGCATTTCCGCTCAATATGACGCTCTGTAACGTCCCGGGCACTTCATATGTCCGGGATATTTTTATTCGTTCCGAGCGTGAGGATGTGTACCTTTTGCCTATTTTTATTATCAGATTACAGTCTGAATAAAATATATAATACCGACAATTACAGACGCCGAAATGCCGAACACCAATACAGGTCCCGCTATTGTGAACAGCTTTGCTCCCACGCCGAAAACATAACCCTCGCGTTTATATTCAATCGCCGACGAAACAATCGAGTTTGCAAAACCCGTAATGGGAACAACGCTTCCGGCGCCTGCTACCTTTCCTATATCATCATAAACGCCTATTCCCGTCAAAAGGCCTCCGAGGAAAACCATTGTTGCAGGTGTGAGCATTTTAACCGTGTCCTCAGCTATGCCGAGCGGTCCCGAATATATGTCGCTTAAAAGCTGACCTATACAGCATATTACGCCTCCGACAAGAAATGCAAGTATACAGTCCTTGAAAATATTTGATTTCGGAAGCATATTCTCCGTCATCAGTACATATGCGTTTTTATTTTTCTTCATAATTCATTTCTCCGTATCAAATGCGCAATGTTACGCGCTTTTTTATTTTAGAATGCCGCGAAAACTGACCTGTTTACCGCGTCCGAATGCAACATAAGCTTTTTATCTCCGTCAATGCGAATCCGATGTTTTTCGGCGCAATGCTTTCGTATTTGTATTTTATTGCAATAATAACGGCAGTGCACACCGCAACAAAAACAACGCTTGCCGCTATCAGAATTATCCGGAGCGTTTTGGTGTTTATTGATTCAAGTTTCAACATTCATGCTTATTCCTTTTGTAAATTGATTGTGTATGTATTATTTGCATGAGGAATAAAAGTATTCAAAAAAATGCAGTAAAAAGTGTAATTAAAAATTGCAATATAAAATGTCCGCAAATATTGAGCGACATTTTGTATTTCAATTTATAAATCCTCTCGACAAAAACCGAAAATTGTTGACAAAAAATGCCTCGTATTATATAATAGAAATAAGTTGATTATGCCGACATTTTCATGTAAATACGCGGCGCACTCACAACTCAAATAAAATGTATGGAGGCAAAACATGGAAATAATCATTCCGATAGTAATTGTTGCAGTTTTGGTTGTTCTGTTTCTTGTATTCGGTTATTTAAAAGCACCACCGGACACAGCATACATAATAACAGGTCCAAGGAAAAAAAGAATCCTCATAGGCCGTGCAGGCTTCAGAATTCCGTTTTTTGAGAGAGTTGATAAGCTTTCATTAAAGGTAATGCAGGTAGATGTAAAAACATCCGAGGCTGTTCCGACAAATGAATTCATAAACGTAACGGTAGACGGCGTTGCAAATATCAAAATATCGTCAAATCCCGAGTATTTGAAGCTCGCCGCAGAATCATTGCTCGGCATGAGACAGAGTGATAAGATAAATCTTGTAACACAGGTACTTGAAGGCAATATGCGTGAAATAGTCGGTTCTGTCGGATTAAAAGAAATGGTTCAGGACAGACAGGGCGTTGCTAAAAAAATTACGGAAAATGTTGTTCCGGATATGGAAAAGCTCGGTATTGAGGTTGTTAATTTCAATATACAGAACTTCAAGGACGGGGCAGGCACAATCGAAAACATGGGTATTGATAACGTAGAACAGATACGTAAAAATGCTCAGATTGCAAAGGCCAATGCGCAAAGAGATATTTCAATAGCTACCGCAAAGGCTCAGGAGGAGGCAAACGCCATTCGTGTCGAGGCCGAAAAGAAGATCGCCGAGCAAAACGCAGAGCTCAGCATCCAGCAGGCACAGATGAAAGTCAAAGCGGATATAAAGAAAGCCGAAGCCGACGCTGCTTACTCAATCGAGCAGGAAAATCAGCGTAAAACAATCGAAATCACAAAGGCTGACGCAGATATCGCAAGACGTTCAAAAGAAGCCGATCTCGCCGAAAAAGAAATTCTTATCAAAGAAAAGAAGCTCGATGCCGAAATCAGAAAACAGGCTGATGCTATGAAGTATCAGGCTGAGAAAAATGCCGAGGCTGAATTGATAAAGAGACAAAGAGACGCCGAAGCTCAGAAATATGAAGCGGAAGCTGAACTTATTAAAGCACAAAGAGCCGCAGATGCTGAAAAGTATCTTGCTATCCAACAGGCAGAAGCTAAAAAGGCAGAAGCTGAGGCATCCCGTTATGCAATGGAGCAAGAGGCCGAAGGTATACGCGCAAAAGGCTTGGCTGAGGCTGAAGCAATCGAGAAGAAGGCTGAAGCTCAAAAGAAAATGGGCGAAGCATCTGTTCTTGAAATGTACCTCGCAGCACTTCCTGAGGTCGTTAAAAATGCCGCTGCTCCTCTGGCTCAAACCGATAAGATCGTTATGTACGGCGACGGTAACTCAACAAAAATGGTTAAGGACGTAATGAATAGTACAAACCAGGTAATCGAAGGCGTTAAGGAATCCACAGGTATAAGTATTCAGTCACTCCTTAATAAAATCTTTACAGGAAAACCGGCTGATAAAAATACCGACGCTTGATATTGATTTCCGGGGCTACCACCCCGCACCCCGACAAGCCTTCTTTCTCGGGACTGCCGCCCCGCACCCCGACAAGCCTTTGAAAAGGCTTGATGAGAAACTTTAAAATACTTTGTAGCTGTCCTCAAGCGATGCCTATGGTAGTCATCGCTCGAGGACATTTAATTTTCTTTTTGAGTTTTATGTGCCGTATGATTGCATTCTCACAATAATTTTTTGTGGGAAAATTTGTTTTTGTCTGTGAATAACGAGCAAAGAAAAGAGTCACTTTGTGAGGGAGCCGGCACCGTAGGCGACTGAAGGAGAGTACGATACAGTAAAATCAGTCTTGAATTACTGTCACATGAGACTCTTTCTAACGCTGATGTTGTGGACTTATTGCCATTCACTTTCCTTTTTTATTTAAGTAAAATGTGCCGTATATAGGTATTGTTTCGGAAAACCTTAAATAAAGTCGCAAAAGTTAATGCTCATCTTGCCGCCATACTCTCGGCGGGAAGATGAGCAGATGCGAAGCAGTTTAAGTTTTCGGGTCTTGGGGACTTTTGCAAAAGTCCCCAAGAAAAATCAATTAGCTATTTCATCGTCATCGAGTTTGCCGACGACCTTGCCTGCGCAATAAATATTATCATATTCTCCGATAAAAATATCCTTATACTTTCTGTTAACGGAAATAAGTCTGTTTTTTCCTTTTTGTTTTATATATCCATTACCGTTAACGACAAAAATACCGATCTCACCTATATAAACATCAGGCTGTGCGTGCACAAGGACATTATCACCGTCAAAAAATTCAGGCTCCATGCTTGCACCGGAAACAGTGACAATAAAATCTGCGCGTTCTGTTTTTCTTGAGCGCACCACCTTCATCATTTCGCATCTTCCGTCATCGAGCATATAACCGCTTCCTGCCGCGGCTTTATCTTCAAAATACGGTATACTTATAAAATCCTCTTCCTGTCCAAGCGGCGGATTCATGACTCTGTTGTAATGCTCGTCAGCAACGGCGCATACAGCCTTTTTCCCCATATCATCAAGACTGCGGTACTTCATGAGAAGGTCATTTTCCTCGTCGTCAGATGTATCCGCATCCTTTGGGTAATCATCATACACCAAATAATCTATACTTACATCAAAATACTCCGAAAGCTGTTTGAGCGTTGAGAGCTTTATATTGCTGTATCCTTTTTTATAAAAGCCGTCAATAGTAGTATAAGGAATTCCGCTGCCTCTTGAAAGATCGCTTATCCTTATGTTCTTTTTCTGCATAAGCAAATTAAGCTTGTCTGTAAAATTCATAATTGTGTCCGTCCCTCCCTTTTGGTTTTCAGCATCAAATCTGAATATTAATCTATGAATAAAGTTTTCCTTGTAATGCAATGATTTTGGTTTTATTATAACACAAATTTTTAAAAAATACAAGACATTTTTACCTTTTGGCGTAAAAAGTGCTTGACAAATTACGACATATAGTATATAATATAGACGTATTACGATACAGAGTAATTTTTATAACAAAATCAGTACCCCGGGAGGTAACATTATGAAAAGTTTAACTATTATAAAAAATATATCACACTTATTATCAAGAGGCAGTGCCGTTGCATACTTTATTTATATACTTGCAATAGCATTTATGCGTGCAGCAAATCTCCAACCGCTCTCAAAAGACGACATTATACTTCTGACAATGTTCGGTACAATAGTAGGCATATTATTCATTGCCGAATATTCGATTCGTGTAATCTGCTCTGCGCTCAGACGGCAATACAAAAGAAGTGTGCGAGAAGCTTAATATTTACGGTAACAACATTTAATGAACGGGCAACAGATTAATGTATCCTGACAAAATATATTTTTATCTTCATTCAAACTGACAAGCCATTTACTTTTACAATACAGCTCCATAAAAAAAACATCGTCGTGAGCTTAAAGACACGACGATGTATGATTTCCCGATTTTTTATTTAACAACTGTTGCCTGTTCAGTTCTTACCATCAGATTTTCGTCTGTCATGTAACACAGCGTACCATTGTAATATGCCGTAATTATATTTCCATCATGAGACGCTATTTCGAGTGCCTCATCAGCAGAAAGTATTCCGATAGCATCCAACATTTCAGGCGAAGAGTACAATATCTTATCCGCCAATGCGACAACTCTTTCTACTGTAACGTTATCAGAATATACAACCGTATCGTCCGAGCTTATGTAGGCATAATCATTGCCGTATACTATTTTATACCAGCTGTCATTCAGAACTACGGCTCTTACTATGTCATCGCTCTGAAGCTCGTCTATGGCTTCTCCCGTGCCGTCGGCAGATTCATATACATTTGTTACGGACGTAATCTTCAAGTTAACATCTATCGCATTTGATTCTCTCGGAACAGCATATCCGTATTTATCTTCGATTATATCTATTTTATCGGACTTGATATATGATATTGTTCCGTTATAAACGCATCCCGCAAATCCATACGATATATTGAAGACCTCTATTTCCGTGCCCTCTGAGAGATAGCCGTTCTTTTCGGATTCTTCATCAGCCTTGCTGAACAGATTCACCTTATAGGCATTGACTTGTGCCTTGCTTATTGAATATACAGTCTCCTCTGTAAGCTGTACATACTCCTTTGAAACATAAGCAGGCGACTCGTTATAGTAAATTTCATAGAAGACCGATGTTTCGTCAAGAACTATTACTTCACTGCCGACATTGAGCTTTTTGAGCAAATTATCCTCTGTATATTCCGCAGAGCTTCTTGCCCAAACTTCATTTGTTACAATGCCGACCTTCATAATTTTCTCAGCTTCGGCAGGCGTCTCCGGTTCCGTCTTGAGCGTGATGTATTTTTTCATTATATATCCCGTTACAGAGTCGTCCTCGGAAGATACTGCATACCAATCATCAGCCTCTCCCACTATTGTCACTTCTGTGTCTGCATTAGCGCTGCCTGCTATGTTATATATTGCGCCGGCATTCTCATATACTAATGCTGAAGTATTTATCGTTCCGATTTTCGGCTCATCATACAACACGACAGTATCAGCCTGTGTATCGAGATATTCGTGAGCCGGAATAGGTTCAAATATATATGTTTCGTACTGTAGAGTCTTTATTTTCGTACCTGTGAAATAGAATGATAATATTTCAGTGTAGGTCTGCCCCGCTTTTACTCTCGCATAAACGCCGTTCTGACTCATGCCGACGCCATGCCCGTTTCCGTTGCATGTAACAATTATCTGCGTATCGGTTTCTTCAACCTTAAATCGTGTGCTCGACAAAACTCTGCCGTCTATGCCGTCCGGATTAACAAAATACAAAAAGCTACGGAGTGCCTCTTTTTGCGAAAATACAGAGCATTCAAACGTCTCATATTCCTCTGTTGACGTATTCTTGGCTTTAACCGTTATCTGAACCTCTATTGACGCAACACGTCTGTCGGTTTCCTCCAATTCAACAGGTTCATCATAGTATGTAGGTATAATATGATTTACAGACAATATTTCAAGCGTATCGTAATCATATCCACGGCTTTTAACGTTTGATTTTGCAGATGTTTTCAATTTGCTTATATTGCTGCTTGATATGCTCGTTTTTGAGAGCGTATAACGTCTGTTTTGATATACCGTATCATACTCATCCACCTTGACAGTGTAATACGGCAAATTTGACACCCATGCATGAGCCGTGCTCTCCGTTATTCCGCCGTTTGAAGCCGAATAATACGTTGAAATATAGCTTCCGTTATATGTAAGAACCTGATATGCCGTCTGGTCCACAGCGGCAATACATTTTGTGTACGCCTCTTTGTATCCTTTATAGACCTGAGTTGATGTTGTATCATTCACGTGCCAATCAGCAGTCGGTTTTTTTATAACAAGATTGTAAGCATATGAACGCGCACACACAGCCTGAACCTTAAGCGATTCAAGCGCCTGTCCATTGCTCATTTCATAAGGCACAACGCCGCACAGATAATCATCAAGGTTCAGCTCGTTTATGAACACTAAATACCCCGAAGAAATATATATGCGCATATTTCCGATATAATTACAGGTGCCGTACGATTTGTTCCGCATTGTGAGATAACCGTCTCTGCTTGCTTCGTGTGAATAAAGCGTAATATCACTGCCGAGAACAAATTCGCCCTCTGCGCAGGAAAGCACTATGTTATTTTCCGCTATGCTGAACGTATATGTTGTTTTTCTCAGAAGAACGCCGTTTCTGAAAGCGTAATCCTCATTACTTATGCCGCGAATGGAATATGTACCGTTTACGGTTATATCTATCGTTTTAAGGCTCGCCATTGTTGAAAGCAAAACCTTTATATTGCCTGTGTCTGTTGATGCGGCTTTAACCGTACTGTCATTTTTAATTCCGAAATTGTTATAAAACACAGTACACGATATAATCAACAGTAATGACAAGGCAAACGCAACGATCTTTTTCGCAGTTTTATTTAATTTTTTACTCAAAATCTGACTCCATCGACAAATAAATAATTTATTTCAATCAGGAAATAATGCCCTGAAAATCCGAATTTAAATTCTATTTTATTTTACCACACATGAGCTTCAATATCAAGTCCGACGCAAACTAATTTACATTTACTACATATTTTGCGGTGCATCATCGGCTCTGTTCTGCAAATTCGAGCCATTCTTCCCTACTCAATGAATAGCAGTCATTTGCAAACACTGCCCCGTCAAAACGCAGCTCACAAAGGTTTAGTGTTCCCTCATATTCAAATCCGTTTTTTTCAAGAACTCTTCTGCTTGCTTCATTATATGTATAACAATATGCCGATATTACAGACAATCCTAATTCTTCAAATCCGTATCTGACAACCGCTTTTACAGCTTCCGTCATATAGCCCTTGCCCCAATATTCATGCCCCATTGCATAGCCAATCATTTTCGCATGTGGATTGCTTCTCTTTGGATCGTCAACAAGGCCTACCATACCTATCACCTTTGCTGAATTCTTTTCGATTATGCCGAATATGCCTTTCTTATTTCCAAACAGCTCTTTTATCACTTCGACAGTTTCGGCTTTTGATTCATGCGGCTTCCAGCCGGCATCAGGGCCAACATCTTCCTCAGATGAGTACGCAAAAATATCTTCCGTATCGTCAAGCGTTACAGTGCGCAAAATAAGTCTTTCTGTTTTTATTCTCTCCATATAAAAAACCTTTATTCAGTAGTTGAATCAACCTTTTAGATAATCCTGATGTCCGAATTTTTTCATAAGCATATCAGCCGCCGCCATCAGAGGCTTGAATAAAATAAGCGCAATAACAAAATTTGACACTCCATGTATAACGTCGTAAATAAGTCCGCTTACTATCCACGAAATCATCCCTGCAAAGCCCAATATAAACAGGTACACAAAACTGCACAATGTTCCGAACAACAGTCCGAACACGCCGCTCACAAGCGCCCAAAAAAGCGGTTCTCTTTTTTTGCGGAATATATACGCAATCAGTGCAAGAATTCCCCATACATACAAATAGCAAAACCACCATGTTCCGAACCCGTATATAAGGCCTTCCGCCAATACAAATACTGCAAGCACATAAATGATTTTCCGTTTAAGAATCATTGTAAATACTATAACAAGTAAGCTCACAAGCTCAACATTTGGCAAAAAAGCAAAGCCCACCTGTACCGCTAACAGAAGGGCCGCAAATAACGATATGAGTGTTAAATCAAAAACAGATATCTTCTTCATCATTCGTCAATCGTATATGTAAGCTCGTAATGATCGCCATCGGCAATCGGAAGCTCCTTAGCTCCGTACATACACATTTCTCCGTCCTTGGAAATGCACCACCATGCTTTATCCTTGCCATAATCGGCAGTTATTCCGTCAACTGTTGAAAAGAATGCAACCTCTTCTTCGCTTACAAGTCCCGATTTAACAAGAGCGTCGCTAAGATAGTCTCCGTCGGTTCTTACCTTGAAATCTTTTGTAGTTGAATCAGGGTAAACTACCTGTATCGTAACGAGCTTGCTTCCCTCTTGTGTCTTGGGAATAAAAGCAAAATATACTGCAACAGCGGCAATGCATATCGCCAAGAAAGCTACAACCGCAATAATCAATGAATTCTTTTTCATATTAAAACCTCCTTATGTTGTCCACAAACAAAGCTTTTATTGCCGTTAACTGTTTGTTTGCGGTAAAACTGTCAGTTAATCCGCGAAGTTCAAAGCCAGTAGACGCCATTTTCTTTACTTTTATTTATCCATACGATATTATATCACAAAAAACTAAATAATTCAAACCGATTTTTTGCCAAAACTCCAATGCAAAGCATATAAATGGAATACAGAAGATTTTTTTATAAAATTACTTGTATAAAATACAATTTTATGGTAAAATGTTAAAATAAAAACTATGTTTCTCAAAACAATCAAGATATAGTATACGCGTGCTCTCACATCAATGCTTCATATGCTCGGCGAAAAATCATTTTTACCGATATTTTCTGAGAGTTTGCGTATTTGCATGAAAGGATTGCCTTTTGAAATACGGCAAAATGATTTATATCAAACAGTTGCGTTTTCTTAAGGTACGGTAACTGATATGGCAAGCAGTTTCAAGCTGTACATGGATTCAATAAAAAAACGTGACCCGGCGGTACGCAGCAGTCTCGAGATAGTTCTTTTATATTCGGGAGTTCACGCTGTATTCAACCACAGGATAGCACATTTCTTTTTTAAGCATAAGCTCTTCTTTCTCGCAAGACTTACATCACAGTTAAGCAGGTTTTTTACGGGTATTGAGATACACCCCGGAGCAAAAATAGGCAAACGACTTTTCATAGACCACGGTTCCGGCGTTATAATAGGCGAAACCACCGAGATAGGCGATGACTGCACACTGTTTCAGGGCGTAACGTTGGGCGGTACGGGTAAGGACCACGGCAAACGTCATCCCACCCTCGGAAACAACATATCCGTAGGAAGCGGTGCAAAAATTCTCGGGCCTGTCCACATTGGAGATAACACGAAGATTGCGGCAAATGCCGTCGTTCTTAACGATGTACCCGATGACTGCACTGTTGTTGGCATTCCCGGAGAAATAGTCCGCATAAAGGGCAAACGAATAGTTAATCACAGATCCCCGAAAGAACTTCTCAAAACCATCAACTATCTTTCCGAGCACATAGAACAGCTCGAAAAAGAAATTGAAGAACTTAAAAGCAAATCTTAACAGTTTATTCATATTGTACCCAGTATGGTATGATATAATAGCATTGTAAATTTGAGTGAACAACAAATTTTATATGTTATTCTGTGGGTTATACGTAGCTTCCGGAATAATCAACCGACGATAAAGCCTGACCATCAATGATGGTTAGGCTTTTTATTTAAAAAATTTTATTCAAGAATGGAGTTTGTTATGGAAAAAACAGAAAACAAATGGTTAACATGGCTTAAGGGACTGCCCAAACGTTGGTTTGTTGACGGTCTTTCCTCAATGGCGCTGGGTCTGTTTGCGTCACTGCTCATAGGCACGATAATTTCCCAGCTCGCCGAGATAAAGTTCTTGTCTTTCCTCGGTGAATTCGGAAAAATGGCAAAGAATTCATATGTTGTCGGCGCCGCTATAAGCATTGCAATTGCATACGGTATGCACTGCAAGCCGCTTGTCATATTCTCATGTGCCGCAGTAGGTGCATTCGGATACAGCTACGGCGGACCGGTAGGCGCATACGTTGCAGCACTGTTTGCAGCAGAAGCAGGTAATTTGATTGCCGGCAAAACAAGAATAGATATTCTCCTTGTGCCGTTCACAACGATAGTCATTGGTTGTGCCGTAGGAACTTTAATAGGACCTCCTATTTCGCAGTTCATGACATGGCTCGGCAATGTAATTAATTCCGCAACAGAATTACAACCTATTCCTATGGGCATAATCGTATCAGTTCTCACCGGTATGGCTCTTACTGCCCCGATATCAAGCGCCGCACTGTGCGTTTCCATGGGCATAAGCGGTCTCGCGGCAGGCGCGGCAACGGTGGGCTGCTGTGTAAACATGATGGGATTTGCAATAATAAGCTACAAGGACAACGGCATAGGCGGCTTCCTCGCACAAGGTCTCGGAACCTCGATGCTTCAGGTACCGAATATTGTTAAAAAGCCGACAATATGGCTCCCTGCCATAATAGCAAGCGCAATACTCGGACCTATCGCTACAACAATACTTCCGCTCTACAATAACGCAATAGGCGCAGGTATGGGTACATCAGGTCTTGTAGGCTCCATAAATACTTATATAGTTATGACTTCATCCGAAGCAATGGCTGCTTTCGGTGTCGAAGCGCTTTCTCCTGTGCTCGCTTTAATCAGAATTGCGCTTCTTGAGTTCATACTTCCTATGGCTGTAACATATGCAATTTATCTTCTCATTCGTAAAATCGGCTGGATCAAAGACGGCGATATGACCATAGAATCGGCAAAAAAATAAGTTCCGGATTTGTTTGAGCCTGATTTGTGCGTTCTTGCCGTACATCATGTGAAGAAAAAAATGTATTTTATATTAAAAAATTTTGAAAAAACCTATTGACAATATGAGAAATCAGTTGTATAATATGCCCATACAAGAGCAAAGGAGCTGCAGTATTACACTTGCAGTTCCTTTTTTTATCGGCATACCCGATACCGTGGCTGTAGAGTTATTGATTAAGAGCTGTATAATCAATATTGTGGATTGTCGATAAGAAATCAATCAAAAGCACAAAGATGTGCGGTCGCCGAATAAAATCAGTGCCGCACATCTTTTTTGCAAATAATTATTTTCAAGGAAGGTATTTGGAAATGGAAGATTTATTGGAATCAGTCGCTCAAGCAGCAAATGAAGTCGGTTTCGGTATATGGTTTCTCATTGGTGCAGCGCTTGTATTCTTCATGCAGGCAGGCTTCGCAATGGTTGAAACAGGATTTACCCGAGCAAAAAACGCAGGTAACATTATTATGAAAAACCTGATGGACTTCTGTATCGGTACAGTATGTTTCGTTATATTGGGTTTCAGCCTGATGATGAGTGAGAATTATCTGTTCGGTTTTATAGGCGTGCCGAATTTTCAGATATTCACAAACTTCGGTGAATTCATAGAAACTAATGCTTCAAGCTTCGTTTTCAACCTTGTATTCTGTGCTACCGCCGCAACAATAGTTTCCGGTGCTATGGCTGAAAGAACAAAATTTGTTTCTTACTGTGTTTACTCCGCCGTTATTTCGCTTATAGTTTATCCTATCGAAGCCGGCTGGGTTTGGAACTCGCAGGGCTGGCTCGCTCAACTCGGTTTCATCGACTATGCAGGTTCCGCCGCAATACATACAGTCGGAGGAATTGCCGCACTTATCGGTGCAATAATGGAGGGTGCTCGTCTGGGCAAGTATAAGCGCGATGCTTCCGGCAAAGTTGTTAAAGTAAACGCAATTCCGGGTCATGCTATTACAATCGGTGCTCTCGGATGCTTCATACTTTGGTTTGGCTGGTACGGCTTCAACGGCGCTGCCGCTAAATCAATAACGGAGCTCGGTTCTATATTCCTTACAACAACAATAGCTCCGGCAGTTGCAACAGTCGTATGTATGCTTTTCACATGGATCAAAAACGGCAAGCCTGATGTATCAATGTGTCTGAACGCTTCTTTGGCAGGTCTTGTCGGAATAACAGCAGGCTGTGCAAGCCTCGATGCTTTGGGTTCAATAATCGTCGGCATTGTTTCCGGTATATTGGTAGTGGTTGTTGTTGAAGTTCTTGATGTTAAGCTTCACATCGATGACCCTGTCGGTGCAGTCGGTGTTCACTGTGCAAACGGTATCTGGGGTACAATTGCAGTCGGACTTCTCGCAACAGATACAGCTCCGACAGGCCGCAACGGTCTCATATACGGTCTTATAAAGGGAGATGCCGCAGCAGGCGCCGAGCTTTTCGGTGTACAATGCTTGGGTATTGTCGCTATCGTTGCATGGACAACCGTTTGCATGATAATAACGTTTACCATAATCAAAAAGACTCTCGGTCTGCGTGTATCCAAGGAAGAGGAAATCCTCGGATTGGATTCGACAGAACACGGTTTGCCGAGTGCATATGCGGACTTTGTTCCGGCTGTTGAAAAATACATATCTTACGATGATGTTGAAGTACCTGCGGTTTCCGGAGATACGCCTATTGCAGAAGCAATACCCGTAAAGAAAGAAGCATCTTTCGTGGAGGACGGAAAACCGAAGATGACAAAGATAGAAATCATATGCAAAGAATCTCGTCTGGAAACACTCAAGAATGCAATGATGGAAATAGGCATTACAGGTATGACTGTTTCACACGTTATGGGCTGTGGTATACAGAAGGGACGTCCCGAATACTATCGTGGTGTCATGGTTGAGACAAACCTGCTTCCTAAGATTCAGGTTGACATAGTAGTAAGCAAGGTACCTGTTGCAAGAGTAATAGATACAGCTAAGAAAGCACTTTATACAGGTCATATCGGCGACGGCAAGATATTCGTTTACGATGTTGAAAACGTTGTCAAGGTAAGAACCGGTGAAGAAGGCTTTGACGCATTGCAGGATGTAGAATAAAGCTATTTTCTGTGGACAACGGCGCGTCTCAATTTAATAAAATCATTAAATTGTGCAGTCCCCCCTAATACTTCGTGTCGTTGTCCGGCAGTTAATATATATAAAACTCCATACAAATCAAAACCACCGAAGCAATTCGGTGGTTTTGATTTGTTATTATATTACAGTAATTTCTGCATTATTTCAACAGTGCGGTTTTCAAATGCTCCAAGCTCTTCGGGCGTCAGCTGACGCATATTCATAAGCGCCATATCATAAACCTGTCTTGCAAACATTTTCCTCAGTTCCTCGTCATCCGTCTTTTCGGTGAGCCTTGCAATAAGGTCGTTATTCGTATTGAGAACGATCTTATACTGCATCGGGAACATTTTGTCAAGGTCAAGCTCGCCTTCCATTCCGCTCATTTTGTAATGCTCGTACAGCTCGCGGATTCGCTTTGATTGCTCGCTCAGGAAGAGTACGGCAGGTGTATCTGCGTTTTTCATCGGTTCGGCAGTAACTTCAAGATTTTCTTTTCCGATCGCATCCTTGAACAATTCAATAACCTTTTCCGAAAGCTCTTTGTCGACAACGCCGTCCGTTTTGAGCGTCGGAGCAATATCGCTGTCGATTCTGACAAAAGAAATGTTATCGTTTTTACATTCAAGATAATTGATAAAGTTCCTGTCTATCAGCGTATCGAGATATACAGCCTCCTCGCCGCTTTCCTTGTACATGGATATGAGCTGGGATTGCTGATTTTTGTCGGTAACATAGAATATTCTGCTCTTTTCCTCGTTCTCATTTGTGAGCTGTGCAAGAGTTTTGTATTCGTCATTTATCGTCTTGAATATGATGTAGTCTTTCATCATATCATAGAATTTATCATCCTTCAAGCAGCCGTATTTGATGAAGAGGTTTATATCGTTCCAATACTTGTTATATTCATCGCGGCTGTTATTGAACAGAGACTTGAGCTTTTCGGCAATCTTTTTTGTTATATGCTTTGATATTTTCGCAACATAGCCGTCATTCTGGAGGAAGCTACGTGATACGTTAAGCGGAAGATCCTGACAATCAAGGCAGCCTTTCAGAAGCATCAGAAATTCGGGTATTACCTCTTTGACGTTATCTGCAATAAATACCTGATTGCTGTACAGCTTTACCTTGCCCTCAAACGGTTGAAACTGATCCGGTACCTGCGGGAAGTAAAGTATTCCCTTAAGTCTGAACGGATAATCAACATTCAAATGTATCCAGAATAATGGCACATTATAATCATTGAATACTCTCTTGTAAAACTCTTTGTATTCATCAGCCGTACATTCCGCAGGCGATTTGAGCCACAACGGATGCGTATCGTTTACAGGCTCATCATCATGCTTGCAGGTACACTCATGCTCGCCGTCATGTTCGCACGTACACGCCTCGTCCCCGTGAGCACATTTGCATTCTTCGCCCTCATGCTCGCCGCATTTGCATTCATGCTTTGCATTTGCGTCAACTACATATATCTCATACGGAAGAAAATAGCAGTATTTTCTGACAATATCGCGCACCTTGTCCGCATCGAGAAAATCCTCGCTGTCCTCGGCAATATGAAGCGTTATTTCAGTTCCTCTGTCAGTTTTGTCGGAAGCTGATATTTCGTAATCCATGCCCGTTTCGGACACCCACTTGACAGCCTCTGCCCCGTCCATAAACGACAGCGTATTTATCTCAACTCTGTCCGACACCATGAATACCGAATAAAAACCGAGTCCGAAGTGGCCTATTATATCATCCGTGGCATTCTTGCCTATATATTCTTTGTATTTCTCGGCAAACTCCTTCGCACCCGAAAAAGCGACCTGATTTATATATTTTTTAACCTCAGCCTCAGTCATTCCTATGCCGTTATCCTTAAACACTATCGTTTTGGCTTCGGCATCAACTGTTACGTCAACTCTCCATTTATTGTCCTCTGGCAAAGTATACTGTCCGCCGTTTGCAATATTGGCGAGCTTTGTAATGGCATCCATACCGTTTGATATTATTTCTCTTATGAAAATATCCTTGTCGGCATAAAGCCATTTTTTTATTACAGGAAACATATTTACCTGATCAATCTGAATACTTCCCTTTTCGTTTTCCATAGTAATATTTTCCTTTCACATTGTATCAAAAAGTAATTTTATCTTCTCTCGATTATATGAACCAAATTTCCCTCGGGGTCCTTAAAGAACAAGTTTGAAAACTTCTCCTTTACAACAGGCTCTCCCACAAAATTTACTTTTTTCTCTTTCAATCTCTCATATTCCCCGTCAAAGTCTTCTACCAAAAACGCAATATGGCGCAAGCCCGACGTCAGGTTATGATAATCTCTTTCGCCTTCATCCGTTGCAGGATATATTTCAATCTGAACCCCGTTAGGCGCCGCTATGAAATATCCGCCTTTGCCGTTATCCGAAACAACTGTCATATTGAAAATATCCATATACCAATTTTTGAGTGCTGTGGAATTCTCAGCCGCAATTCCGATATGCTCTATGCCTTTTATCATATTATCCTCCGTTTCCAAAACGAGCGTTTTTGGGGCTTTGCCTCTCAAACGCCTATTTATGTATTGTTATATTAATTTTTGCCGATAAAAAATAACCTCCGAAAGCTTTATTTTGAAAGCGGTTTATTTTTTATGAGCGCATTTTTCCTTGGATACAAAGCAGGTGTCACCTTGACCTTACGTATGATAACGAAATTTCTTTCCGCATCAAGATACGGCACATTCACCTGTCTTATAGCCTCTGTTTTGGCTCCGAGCGCGTTTATTGCAAAATCCGCATCATTTACCTCGTCAAACACGAGCGGTCCCTTGTATGCAAGCAATATTCCGCCGCACTTTACAAAAGGAATGCAGTATTCGGAAAGCTTATTGAGTGATGCTACCGCACGCGAAACGCACGCATCGTATTTTTCGCGCATTTTGCCGTGCGCAAGCTCTTCCGCGCGTCCGGCAATGGCAGTTATACCCTTTATATTCAGCTTTTGTGCCGTCTCCTTTATAAAGTTCACCTTTTTTTCTGTCGCATCGGCAAGCGTAAAATGAATCTCGGGACAGCACACCGCAAGCGGCACGCCCGGGAAGCCTGCACCTGTGCCGATGTCAAGCACATTTTTCATTCCGCAAATATACTGCGCTCCGCTCAGGGAATCGAGTATATGCTTGACTACAATATCCCTTTGCGTTACATTACCGAGAAGATTGAATTTTTGATTCGTCTCCTCAAGTATATCCGCATACTCGGACAGCACCTCTGCCGCCGAGTCACAATTTTTTATATTAAGTTCTTTAAGCCCGTTCAAAAGCAATTCAAAATTCTCAGGCAGCATAATTACTCCTTAGTCGGAATGTTGTTTGAGGTATATGAGCAGCACCGATATATCCGACGGCGATACGCCCGATATACGCATTGCTTGTCCCATAGTAAGCGGTCTTATCTTGGCAAGCTTTTGCCTTGCTTCAAGTCGCAAACCCGATATATTCTCATAATCAATGTTCTCTGACAGGCGAATATCCTCCATTGACATCATTCGTCCTGCCTGCTTATTCTGTTTTTCGATATATCCCGAATATTTTATATCTATTTCAACCGTCTGAGCCGCCTGTCTTGAAAGCGCTTCTTCCGGCGGAAACATTCCCGCAATATCCGAATAGCAAAGCTCTGGACGCTTGAGAAGCTCCGCAAGCGTCATTGTTTTTTTAGCCGCAGACGTTCCGAGTTCCTCAATCATTTGATTGAATTCATTTGTGGGATTTACAACCGTATTTTCAAGACGCGCCTTTTCTTTTTCTATCTGCTCTTTTTTGAACATAAATGCGTCATATCGCGCATCGCTTACGAGTCCTACGTTTCTTCCGTATTGAGTAAGACGTTCATCCGCATTATCCTGCCTCAAAAGAAGTCTGTATTCCGCACGCGAGGTCATCATTCTGTAAGGCTCATTCGTGCCCTTTGTTACGAGATCGTCTATCAAAACGCCCACATAGCCCTCATTTCTTGCCACAATGAGCGGTTCTGCGCCCTTAAGGTACTGTGCCGCATTGATTCCGGCTATTATGCCCTGCGCCGCCGCCTCCTCATATCCGGAGCTTCCGTTTATCTGACCGCACGTAAAGAATCCGGCAAGTCTTTTTGTTTCAAGCGAAAGCTTAAGCTCAACGGGATTGAGGCAGTCATATTCGATTGCGTAAGCATAACGCATTATCTTTACATTTTCAAGTCCTCGAATGCTGTGGTAAAACTCTCTTTGCACATCGACAGGCAGTGAGGAAGAAATTCCCTGCACGTACATTTCATCCGTGTATCTTCCCTCAGGCTCCAGAAAGAACTGGTGCGCCTTTCTGTCTGCAAAACGCATTACCTTATCCTCAATGGACGGACAGTATCTCGGGCCTATGCCCTTTATCATTCCGCTGTAAAGAGGCGAACGGTGAATATTGTCCCTTATTATCTGATGCGTTGTCTCGTTTGTATAGCCCATCCAACAGCAGTCCTGCTGTATATCGATTCTGTCATTCAAAAACGAGAACGGTATAATTTCGGCATCGCCGTACTGAGGCTCAAGCTTTGAAAAGTCAACCGAATTTTTATTAACTCTGGCAGGCGTACCCGTTTTGAAGCGTCTGAGCTCAAAACCCAAATCGGCAAGCGATTTTGATATACCCGTTGCACGCGGAAATCCGTTAGGACCGGTCTCGGCTCTGTATTCGCCTATTATGATCTGCGACTGCATATACACGCCCGTCGCAAGCACAACCGCCCTTGCACCGTACTCCTCGCCCATTGCCGTTCTTATTCCGCATACGGCGCAGTTCTTCTCCAGAATATCGGTAACTTCCGCCTGAATTATGTCAAGTCCGTTTGTATTCTCCAGAACGCGCTTCATTTCGTTATGATAGCGCTGTTTATCTGCCTGCACCCTGAGAGAGTGTACGGCAGGGCCTTTGGATATATTGAGCATTCTGCTCTGAATAAACGATTTATCCGCATTCACTGCCATTTCGCCGCCGAGCGCATCTATTTCCCTTACAAGATGCCCCTTTGACGTGCCGCCTATAGACGGATTGCACGCAAGAAATGCTATCGAATCAAGATTTATAACAAAAATGGCTGTCTTGAAGCCTTGTCTGGCAGAGGCAAGAGCCGCTTCACAGCCCGCGTGACCTCCGCCTATTACAGCCACATCATAATCATCAACTTTAATTGCCGACATACTAAAATTATCTCCGTTTGCGAAACACCAATTATTTTCCCAGACAAAATGACATAAAAATCTTATCTGTTATTTCGTCGCTTATCGTCTCTCCCACAAGCTCCAATATATCCTGATACGCTTCCCTTATGTTTATGCCTGCAATATCAAGCGGTTCTGAGTTTTTCATATCTTCAAGCGCATCATCCAATGCTCGTGAGCACTGTCTGAGACAGTAAATCTGACGCGCGTTCGTAATGCAATTTGTTTCCCCTGTCGTATTTCCGAGAGCCTCATTGTATATTCTCTCTTTAAGCTCATCGATGCCGTCACCCGTCTGTGCCGAAATCACCATGTAGTCAGGCTCGATTTTTTCAAGAGCACTCAAAAAATCAGCACTCACATCCAAATCTGACTTGTTTACGGCAACAATACGCTTTTTATCCGTCGTCATATTGAGAAGAGCCATGTTTTCCTCATTCAGATCCCGTGACGTGCCGTCAAGAAGAACAAGTGCTATATCAGAGTTCTCGATAATATTTTTCGTGCGCTCAATGCCGATTGACTCCACCTTATCGACAGTATCTCGCAGTCCCGCGGTATCAAAAAGGCGCACAAGAACACCGTTTACGGTGAGAGCTTCTTCGATAATATCTCTCGTCGTACCCGGTATTTCGGTCACTATTGCTCTGTCGCTTCCCGTCATGTAATTCAGAAGGGACGATTTGCCCGCATTCGGCAGACCGCATATTGCGACCTTTATTCCGTCCTTAATAATTCTGCCCTCGGACACCGTGGAAAGCATAGCCTTGACCTTTTTTTGAGCACGCAAAAGCTCGTTAATGAGCATATTTCTGTCCACGACTTCAATATCGGCTTCGGGGAAATCTATATCTGCGTCTATATTCGCCATTACGAACACGAATATTTCCTTCAGCTCATTGATTTTTGCCGAAAGCTCGCCCGAAAGCTGTTCAAAAGCATTCTTTGACGCCGCATTGCCCGACGCATTCAGCAGGTCCATGACGGCTTCCGCCTGAACAAGATCGATTTTTCCGTTCAGGAATGCCCTCTTTGTAAATTCTCCCGGCTGTGCCGGCACTGCTCCGTTTTTTATAAGCAGCTCGAGAATCCTCTTTGACAAAAGCTGAGACCCGTGACACTGAATCTCCACAACATTCTCGCCCGTATAAGATGCAGGCTTATAGAAAGATACGGCGTATACCTCGTCCAAGGCTACACCGTTATCGATCACACGTCCGAAATACATTCTTGCGTGTTCAAAAGTATCAACATCTTTTGCCGGTTTAAATACGCGCTTCAATATTTCGACAGATTCATCGCCGCTCATTCTTATAACGTGAATACCGGCAGCTTGCGGCGCTGTCGAAAGCGCTGTGATTGTAGTACTCATTACTTAAGCATCACTATAACTTTTCTGTAAGGTTCTTCTCCCTCGCTGACCGTTTTTACGTACGGGTCATCCTGCAAAGCCGAATGGATAATACGTCTTTCGTAAGAATTCATAGGCTCGAGAATAACCTTTCTGCGCGTTTTCTTAACCTTATGTGCAATGGATACGGCAAGTCTTTGCAAGGACTGTTCTCTTTTTGCAAGATAGCCTTCCGAATCAACGACAACCTTGATTTTTTCTTCCGTATACTTGCCTATATACAGGCTGAGCAAATAACGTATTGAATCAAGAGTTTCGCCTCTCTTGCCTATGAGAACTCCGACCTTATTGCCCGAAAGCTCCGCGTGCATAACACCGTCCTCAAGGCTAACGTCTGCCTTTGCCTCAACTTCCATTAAAGCAAACATATCCTCAAGATATTGTTTTGCTATTTCAACAAGATCAAGTTTTACCGTAGCTTTTATTTTCGCATCTTTTTTCTGAATAAGTCCGAAAAGTGATTTTTCCGGCTGCTCGAGTATCTCAATGTCAAGCTTTTCTCTGCTTTTGCCGAGCTGTGCCACCGCCACAAGAATGGCCTCTTCGACAGTCTTGCCCGTCGTTTCTACCGATTTCAGCGTCATAAATTGACAACCTCCTCTTTTGATTTTTTATCTTTCATTTTTTTAATTAAATTCATAACAAGGTTCTGCGTTATCGAGATTATGTTCGATACTGTCCAATATATTGCGAATGCGGAGTTGTATACGGCGCAGAAATACAGTGACATTAACGGGAGAAGCTTGTTCATCCAATTCATTGAATTTGCAGTAGGGTCCTGTTGCTTCTTTGTTGAATCCGATTTCTTCTTGTTTGTGCGTGTCATAAGGAATGTCTGCAGGTACTGTGTTGCAGTTGAAAGAACGGGAAGTATAAACCAACCGTTGCACATGGCAGAGCCGAACGACACTGACGTACCGAGCACGGATTTCATTGCCGAATCCGCAACCCATATATTTTTTATCCACAAGAAGCTGTATCCGGAAGCGGCAGCCGCAGCCTGAGCCTGTTCAAAAGTAACACTCTTGATAGCGGCTGACAACAAGTCAAAGCTCTCCTGGCTTATAACCTCCGGAAGCTTTGCAAGTGAGCTCGGCAGGTTTCCGCTGTTATTGAACAGCATCGGAAGTATATCCTGGAAAGACGTTTTGATTACATCGGATGATGCAACGGAAGCGCTTATCTGAGCAAGGAAATCCTTCATGCTCGCATCATTTGCAATGAGGAGCTGCTCCATGTAAATATACATGTGCTCTGCCGCGATTTTACGCAAAGCTGCGAACAATATAAATATTACAGGCAACGTTATCAGCATCGGGAGGCATCCGCTCATAGGACTTACATTGTTCTGAGCGTACAGCTCCTGAAGCTTTCTGCTTCTTTTTTCGGGATCGTTTTTGTATTTATCGCTTATTCTCTGAATCTCCGGCTGAAGATCCTGTATTTTCGAAGTAGATTTTCTGCTCTTAATATCGAGTGGCAGGAGCAAGCCCTTTACGATTATGGTAAATATAATTACCGCAACACCGAAATTGCCTGTCCAATTATAAAATATGTCAATTACGGACGCAAGAAAGTCAACAATAGAATTCCACATTATGTGTTATACAAGCACAGAATAAAAATATTTGTGCTCCCTTTCATTAAAATTAGTTATTTAAGAGGATCATAACCGCCCTTACAGAACGGATTACAGCGCAGTATCCTCCAAAGCGTCAAACCGGTCGCCTTAAAAAAATTATACTTCCCATAAGCCTGCAAAGCATATTCCGAGCAGGTCGGCTGGAATCTGCACGACGGCGGGAACAGCGGCGAAATATATTTCCTGTAAAATTTGATCAACGCAATCGCTGCTTTTCTCATTTTGACAACACTTCCGATTTATTCAATAAATATCCGATATCCTTGCAAAGCTCTTCAAACGGCAATTCGTTATCCGTATGCCTTGCTACAAATACTATATCAAATCCATTTATTATTCTGTTGTTATAAGTAAAAACCGCTTCTTTAAGCCTGCGGCGACATCTGTTGCGTGTTACCGCATTGCCTATCTTTTTGCTCACAGAAAAGCCGATCCTCGTTGTGCCCAAGCGATTATGCTTTACCAAAATAACCGCACTTCTGCTTTTGACCGATTTACCGCTCCTGTACAGCCTTGTAAAATCATTATTTCTTTTCAGTTTGCCGTAATTTCTCACTGTCTGTTTCCTGCGGAGCTCATTAAATTATTCCCAAATAGGACAAATGGTCACATACAAATGAAACTGAACCGCATCATCTGTGTGTGACCTTACATAACGCTCTTGAGGCTTAAAATTAAAGCTTCAAAAATTATAAACAAACCGTCACGGCAAACCCTTTTATAAAAGCGAATTGAACATTAGCCGATATTAAGCAGTCTGCCGCACAATATGTTTATTCCGCAAGCCTACACACTTTTTAAGCAGTAAGCTTCTTTCTGCCTTTTTGTCTTCTTCTCTTAAGAACGAGTCTACCGTTCTTTGTGCTCATACGTTTTCTGAAGCCATGTTCCATGCTTCTCTGTCTTTTCTTTGGCTGATAGGTTCTTTTCATTATATATTTCCTCCGTTGGTGGTAATCATTTTACAAAAATATACCGTATTATTATAAAGTATTATTCAATTATTGTCAAGAGATATTCAGGTTTTCTCAAGGTCAAAATACATCTTATTAACATTTAATTTACATTTCGTCAAACAAAGCGTCAACAAATGACCTTGCATCGAAAGGTTGAAGGTCGTCTGTGCCTTCTCCGACACCTATATATTTTACAGGTATCTTCAATTCGTTACATATCTGAAGAAGTATTCCGCCCTTAGCCGTGCCGTCAAGCTTCGTGATTACAATACCCGTTGCAGGTGCGGCTTCGTTGAAAAGCTTTGCCTGAATAAAAGCGTTCTGACCCGATGTGGCATCTATAACTATCCACGTTTCCTTTCTTGCATCGGGGTGTTCCCTTTGAATTATCCTGCCTATTTTATCAAGCTCATTCATAAGATTTTTCTTGTTATGAAGTCTGCCGGCAGTATCGCACAAAAGCACGTCCGTGCCCTTTGTTTTTGCGGATTGAAGCGCATCAAACACAACCGCACACGGATCGGAGCCTTCGTCGTGACGTATCACCTTAACGCCGGAGCGCTCACCCCATACTGCAAGCTGCTCTATTGCCGCCGCCCTGAATGTATCAGCCGCGGCTATTTGTACCGTTTTCTTTTCATGAATAAATTTGCTTGCGAGCTTGCCCACGGTAGTCGTCTTTCCCACTCCGTTTACGCCTATGAGCGTTATTACGGCAGGATACGTCATTTCTTCCTTTGTTTCTCCTTGCAGGAGAATATCGAGCATTGACTGCTTGAGCAATGTGATTATCTCGTCAGGCTCTTTTATCTTGCTTTCTTTAACGCGCTCCCTAAGCCCTTCCATAAGCTTTTCGGTTGTTTCCACTCCCACGTCGGAGCTTATGAGTATTTCCTCTATCTCATCGAAAAGCTCTTCATCTATTTTCTTGAAAGATTTAAGCAGTCCCTTTATAGAGTTTACTATGCCGCTTCTCGTCTTTACAAGGCCCTTTTTCAATTTATCAAATAATGACATTTATTTTATCGTTCCTCCTTAATATCCGCATATATACATTTTGCCCGTCACACTGCCGCTTCGAGCTTAACCGAAACAAGAGACGATACGCCCTTTTCCTCCATTGAAACGCCGTAAAGTGCATTGCTTGCTTCCATTGTGCCCTTCCTGTGGGAAATTATTATAAACTGAATCGTGCTGTTGAAGGAGCTTATGAGGTTTGCAAGAGTATATACGTTCTTTTCATCAAGCGCCGTATCGATCTCGTCAAGTATACAGAACGGTGCCGGTCTGCGTTTGAGGAGCGCAAAGAGCAGTGCTATTGCAATGAGTGCTTTTTCTCCGCCCGACATAAGCGATATATTCTGCAATTTCTTGCCCGGCGGCTGTGCGATAATATCGATTCCCGCCTCAAGTATATCATCCGAATTACACAGCTCAAGTCTTGCAGTTCCTCCGTTGAACAGTCTCTTGAACATATCCGAGAAGTATTCATTTATTATTTTGAATTCCTCATCGAATCGAACTCTCATTTCTTTTGTTATTTCGGCAATAAGCTTTTCTATATCCTTGCTTGCCGCAATAAGGTCGTCCCTTTCCGCGCACAGCGTCTGCCACCTTGCCGACTGTGTTTCGTACTGTTCGGGAGCCTCCGGATTTATAGGGCCCATTCTTGTTATTTCGGATTTTATGTCTCTTATTTTCTTGTTCAGTTCTTCTATGTCGCCTTCCTCGCGTTCAGCCTCAATGGCATCTCCGAGAGATACTTCATAAACCTCCCACATTCTCGATTGGAGGTTGTCGCTTTCCATAATTACCTTTGCTTTTTCCATATCGTAATCATGTAGCTTTGAATTTATATCAAGCAGCATCGATTCCGCAGAACGGATTTCGTCTTCACGCTGTTTTTTTGTCTTTTCAAGCGAACGCAGGTCCTCCTCGCACTTTTTCAGTACGTCTATTTCCTCCTGCTCCGTCTTTTCCGTCTGCTTTATGTTCTCCTCAAGCTCTTGCATATTGGCGATTGCATTTTCGCGTTCTTCGGCAAGCAGTGCAATATTATTTTCCGCCTCTTGAGCCAAACGAAGCTTCTCGGTGTGTCTTGCTTGGAGCTCCTCGGCAGAAGCCGTCACTATTTGCAGCTTTCCGTCAAGCTCCGTCTGTGCAAGGCGCATATCGGTCAGCTTTGCTTCGCATTGTTGGAGAGCTTCCTTGCTTGCCGATTCCCTCGCGGCAAGAGTATTCATTTCAGTATTTGCCTGAATTACAGTGCCGCTCAGATTCTCTGTTTTTTCGGTAAGCTCCTTTATCTGTGCATCTATTGCGTTTATTTCCTCACCTGCGTTCAGACTCTGACGCTCTCTTTGCTCTTTGGCATTCTTTGCACGCTCAAATTCTTCCAGAACATATTTACAGCTGTTTTTTGCCGCATTATATTCAATATCCTTGTTATGAAGATATGACTGCTTCTCATCCAGCTCCTGTTTTTTTGATATTCTCTGCTGTTTGAGAGAATTGATTTTGTCGGCAAGCTTTCTGAGGCGTACAGTCGTTTCTTTCAGAGCCGCTTCAAGCTCATCCGTTTCTCGGGATCGTGAAAACACGTTTGAAACGTTGCTCTTGCCTCTCGAGCCGCCCGAAATAGAGCCGTAAGGGTTTATAACATCGCCCTGAAGAGTTACTATTTTGAACATATATCTGCTCGAACGTGCTATATTTATTGCGCAGTCCATGTTTTCCGCAATTACAACTCTGCCGAGCAAGTTTTCAACAACACATTTATACGTCGCGTCGTATTTGATAAGATCTCCCGCGATTCCGCAAAAGCCCTTTTGTCTGAGCGTTCTGAGATCGTTATCGTTCACGCGCCTTCCCTGCACTGAGTTCAGCGGAAGAAATGTAGCATAGCCCAGTCTGTTTGCACGCAGATACTCAATTATTTCCTTTGCGGCAGTATCCGTCTTTGTAACAATATTCTGCACCGCCGCGCCGAGGGCAACCTCTATTGCCGTTTCGTATTCCTTGTCAACCCTTATTATGTCGGAAACAGTGCCTATAATGTCGTCGGCAAACGGTTTATCCGAATTTTTCAGGCGCATTACGGCTTTTGTGCTGTTATTGAACGCCTCCATGCTCTCTTTCAGCTCGTTGAGCGTTGCAAGGCGCGATTTTTTTGCTTCTGCCGTCTTGGCAATGCTTTCAAAAGTTGCAGTTGCCTCGGTATACTCTTCATTTATTGCTTCATATTCGCTTGAAGCCCTTGCAAAATCGTCCCTTGCCTTTTCGAGTGCCGATTGAGCTTCATTTGCATTTGCCTTTGCCGAAGCGCATATAAGCTCGGTTTCGGTGAGCTTCTCAAGCTCTTCCTTTGAATACGATTCCGCGTCATCGCGTTGACGGACAAGCATCTGTCTGCGCGTTGTAAGCTCCGCAAGGCGTACCTTTGCCTTTGTTTCTTCGTTCACAAGCTCAATGTGCCTGTTTCTTGCCTGTGCGAGCTTTTCAACAAGCTCGTCGTGCTCTTTTTTCAGTTTATTTGCATACTCCGTCTGTTTTTCAAGCTCAGAGGCATTCTTTTCAATGCGCTCCAAAAGCTCTTTATTCTTTTTGCTTTCATTCTCGATAAGCTCCGAAAGCGCTTCCGCCTCGTCATTGTATTTTTTTATGTTAGACTTATTTTCGGCTTCATCCTTGTTTATTTGCGACACTCTCTCAGTCACAAACCTGTACTCACCCTTTAGGCGCTCGGCTGTTCTTATGCTTTCCATGCGGTTTGCACGAAGCTTTTCGCAATGGTCGAACACTGTTGCGTATCTTTCGTTAACGTCACGCAGTTTTTCCTCGGCAGCTGATTTTGCCTTTTCATTCATAAGAATGTCGTTTTGAATCAAATCTATCTGCTTTTGCAGGCGTTCCTCGGAAGCCTTATATCTTTCGTGAAGAAGTACGAATCTTGTGGTTTCGCATTTTTTCAGTCTGCCGGCAACGGAAATATATTTTTCCGCCTTTTCCGCCGCCGTCTTGAGTGACGGAAGATTGCCCTCTATTTCGTATATGAGGTCATTTGCGCGAGACAGATTTTCCTGCGTAAGAAAAAGATGCTTTTCAGATTCTTCTTTGCGCGTTTTGTACTTCATTATGCCTGCCGCTTCGTCGAATATGTATCTTCTGCCCTCGGGCGTTGAGTTTAGAATTTCGGACACTCTGCCCTGGCCTATTATTGAATATCCGTATTTGCCTATACCCGAATCAAGAAAAAGCGATGTTATATCCTTAAGTCTGCATTCAGCGCCGTTTATGCAATAGCGGCTCTCGCCCGACCTGTAAAGTCGTCTCGATATGGAAACCTCGTTGAAATTGATTGGAAGTGTACCGTCCGAATTGTCAAGAGTTATCGACACCTCTGCAAAGCCGTTCGGCTTTCTTTTATCGGAGCCTTTGAATACAACGTCCTCCATGCGGCTTCCTCTGAGATTCTTTACGCTTTGCTCGCCGAGCACCCACATGACCGAATCGACAATATTGCTTTTGCCGCTTCCGTTCGGACCGACAATGCCTGTTATTCCCTTATCAAACTCTATGACAGTCCTGTCGGAAAATGATTTGAACCCGTAAATTTCAAGTTTTTTCAGCTGCATTATGATTTTGTCCGCCTTTGCAATATTTTTTCCACATATTCTATGCCTTCCGATGCCGCATTCTGTTCCGCTTCCTTTTTACTCTTGCCCGAGCCTGTTCCTATCGTAACGCCTTCAAAAACAGCCTTGACCGTAAACACCGCATCATGCTGAGGGCCTACTTTATTTACAACGCTGTACGTGACAGGGCCTGCGTGCATACGCTGTACCATTTCCTGCAGCTCTGTTTTGCTGTCCCTGAGTATTTTTTTTGAAATTATATCTTTTATGTTAGGCTCCAGCAAACGCATTATGCAATCCCTTGCGGCATCCATGCCGCCGTCAAGATATACTCCCGCAATTATCGCTTCGACCGCGTCTGCCATGATTGACGGATTCATGTTCTCGTCCTGACACTCACCCTTGCCTACAAGTATGTAACGCCAAAGGAATATTTTTCTCGCGGCTATCACAAGCGACTGTTCGCATACAACCTTTGAACGGAATTTAGACAGTCTGCCCTCGTCCCAATCCGAATACAGGTTGTACAGATATTCACTTATCACAAAATCAAGCACAGAGTCACCCAAAAATTCCAGGCACTCATTTATATTTCTGTACGCCGTTACGTAATCGGGATGATTTCTGTATGAGCTGTGCGTAAGAGCTTTGTCAAGATTTGATATATCCTTAAAGCTGTATTCAATATAGGCTTCAACCTCATGAAGCTTTGCACATCTTTCATTCGTTAAAAAAGTATTTTCCAATCAATTATCCTGCCATATTATTTTCCGTCCCGCAAGGCGTTCCATAATGCGGAACAATTTTGTAATGGGAGCTTCTTTTTTGTAAATCGGATTGACAAGTATTCCGTCAATGCCCGCCTTTCGTGCTCCCTTTATATCGCTGAAAAGCTGATCTCCTATCATAACCGTTGCAGAAACCTCGGCTCCCAAATATCCGAGTGTCTCGATATAAGCTTGTTTTGACGGCTTCTTTTTATTTGCTCTGAAGCTTTTTATGCCGAGCATTCCTGCAACATCATCGGTTCTTTGCCTGTTGTGATTATTGCTCAGTATACATATATCAAAGCCCTTTTCTTTTGCATTCCGAAGCCATTCCCGTGCATCGTCCTTAATTATGAAAGTTTTCCACCTCGCGATAGTATTGTCAAGGTCGATTATTATAAAGCGCTTGCCCGCATCGTACAGATTTTCAATATCTATTGCCGACAGCGTCTCAGCCGTTTTATATAAATTCTTCATATACATCAATACCGTCCGTCAAAACAATGCCCTTTCGGGTTTTACTTATGAATTATACCACAAAAGCGAAAAAAAGTACAGCACTTTACTCAATACCGTCAAATATGAACGGAACCGCAATCGGAGCACATATTCTTCTTGCCGTTTACAAATAAAAAAGTACGCCGCCATACAGCTTTGTACTTTTTAACGAATGATAGAATGTATTTTTATTCAGCGTTTTATTACAACGACACCCTTTAAGCCCGAAATATTGTCTGCGTTTTCGATCCCGTTCATTTTGCAGAGGTTTTCGGGCGATACTCCGAAGTGCTTTGCAATATCCCATATTTTCTCGTTTTCACCTATAAAATGATAATACAAAGCCTTTTCCTCCGGAGCCTCAAGAGGCTTTGCCTGCGCCGATGTTATTACAGAATAAGTCGACTCCTCCATTACAGAAGCATTTGCCGCCGCCACCCATTTCAACACAATCTCGCCGTAATCGTTCAGCTGTGATGTGACACTTTTTATATTAACCGAACAGTCAATAACATTACCGTTCGTCGCTCTCGCCTCAAACATATAGTTGTACGGCACCTCGGCAGATGCTACCCTCAATACATTTTCGTCCGATTTCGGCACATACACGGATTCGATACTGTAAATACCTTCAAAATAAATATTTTTGCCCTCTATATATGAATTGCATTCCTTCTGCTTCACGGACGAATAAAGCACTGCTTCAACATCCGCATTGGGAACTGACAGCTTTTCCGAGCATACGCCTACATTATTGCTTAAAACAAACGTATCCGAACCGCGAACGTTTTCCGTTTTCAGCTCAAGCGACATTCCCGGTAAGAACGCATCTTGAGTAATATCGTAAACAAAATAATCATACACCTCAACATCAAACGACACAAGCGCTTCTATGCTCAAAATTCCGTTTTCCTTTGCGTCAACGGACAGCTCTGCCACAACGGGAACAATATTGAGTACGGCACTTTGAGATACGTCCGGTATTTCGCACGCCTGATTGAAGTTTATATCAAACCCCGTCGAATAAAAATGCGGAACGCTTTCGATATTCGAATAAACCGTATCAACGTGTACTGAGCCGTAAAATATGGCTTTTGAATCGGAAATTCGCTGATTATCGATCGATACAGCGGCATCCTTGTGAAGAATAACATCTACCTGAGGAAGCGCCGAGTCGAGCGTTACGTCCTCTTTCACAAACGACTGCACTCTCATTACGCCTACCGAGCGCATATTGTCAATCTGAGCTTTTTTGCACACAATGCTCTTGTCGTCAAACGATTCTATAACGTCGCACCCCACAGTCTGCTTTGAAATTGCACTTACCGTGATATACGCTTTTACAACGGCTTTTCTGTCCGAAATAAGCACAGTCTCAACATTATCCGTATGTACGCCGACAAGATACGATTTATTCTCCGCAATAGATGACTCTTCATCCTCCGAATCAAAAATAATCGTTTCCTTGAACGTTTTTGAAAATTCGCATGAAGTCGTATACAAATGCTCTTCCTCTTCACTTACGGAAAGAGCGTTGTAAAGCAGCATACAGTCAGCCGAAATATTGAAGTTTACGGTATCCCCGACAAGACTTGTCGCCGAAATAACAGGTCTTACGCTTGTTTGCACTATTGAATTGATGCGCGGTTTATTATCGGGCATAATGTAATTCATTTCCAGCATGAGCTGTTTGCTCTGCCGTGATGAAATTCTTTCGTTTCCGATATGGATTTTATTAATTTCTGCCATGCCAGTTTTATTCCGAGGTTTTTCAACTTCGGAAAATCCTTTCTCCCCGAATAATTAATGTTCATCAATAGAGGTCGGGGACCTTTATCGAATTCGTCCGTAATTTTTCCGGAGCAATATATCTTTTCACCAAAAGTTATGCTGAGTGTCAGTAAAATATTACTTTTGACATCGGAATTAATTGCAAAATGACTTCATTGTATTCCGATATACAAAATTAAATATAAAATTTGCACAATAAATAAATCCGATATTGTTTTTTGACTCAAATTTATGCTATAATAATATAAAATTTATTATCGCAGGGCATTAAAATGGTAATTATGTACGACACAGAGCGTCTGAAGCTCATATCACCCAACAAATTATATTTAGACAGCATAATGGATTATCAGAAAAGGAACAAAGAATTTCTTGAAATATGGGAGCCTAAGCGTCCCGAAACATTCTATACGGCAGAGTACCAAAGGGCATGGATCAAAGCCGAACAGAAAGAAATTAAAAAGCTGACCGGATTCTGCATGATAATTGTAAAGGCGAGCGAGCCATGGAGAGTCATAGGGACAATAAAGCTTTCGAATATTCTTTACGGCAATTTCTGCTCATGCTTTTTGGGATACAGGCTTGACAAAAACGAAACAAACAAGGGCTACATGACGGAAGCCGTGCAAAAAATGCTCCAAATTGCATTTGATGACCTCAATTTGCATAGAGTGGAAGCAAGCGTGATACCGTCAAACGAGCCGTCAAAAGCCGTGCTTAAAAAAGCGGGCTTTCAGTATCTCGGAGTTTCATCGTCATATCTGAAAATATACGGAGAGTGGCATCGCCATGAGCTGTATGAATATATAAATCCGAACGACGAGCCGTCGCTGTAATAAAGATATATGAAAAACGGAAGCTTCAACATTAAAAAGAAGCTTCCGTTTCTGATTATTTTATTGTTTTAATGTATCGTATCGGACTTGAAATAAAGAGCCTTCAACTCAATCTCACGCATTCCCAATGATGCTTCACGTACGTGTCTCTTAAATACTCAGAATTTCGCCAAGGATATTCGAGCGAAACATCAAGCACTTCCCTCTCGCCGTCATTCAAGCGGTAAACCTTCCAATCGTTCGGATTCTCAAATGTAACTGCCACAAGTGACCTGCAATCTGCAAATGCCGACGGACAAATATACGTAATATTTTCGGGAATGGTTATGGAGCTCAAAAACGTACACCCGGAAAACATCTTTTCATCTATACAATTCATTTCGGCAGGAAATATTATCGTTTCAAGCTTCTTGCAATTTTCAAATACGCGCTTGCCCATTTTTCTGACGCCTTTAGGCAGTGCAATACGCTTTAAGCCGCAACCGGAAAAAGCGCCGTCATCAATTTGGGCAATACTGTCGGGCAATTCGATATAGGCAAGACTTGTGCAGTCCATGAAAGCATCTTTTTCGATTATTACAACACCATGCGACATTTTGACATCGGTAAGGTTCTCACAGTATGCAAACGCAATTTCGCCGATCTTCGTAACGCTTTCCGGTATCACAACGCTTTCAAGTGCATAGCAAAGTTCAAAAGCGCCATCGTTTATTTGCTTCACACTTTTGGGGAAAGTCAAGCTTTTAAGACTTTCACACCTCAAAAACGCACTTTCGCCTATCTCCGTGATATTCTCCGAGAAATTGATCTCCTTGAGAGACACGCAATAGGCAAATGCATATTCACCGAGCTTTGTAACGCTGTCGGGCAATGTTACGCTTTCAAGCGCACTGCATGACGAGAACGTATACCTATCTATGTAAGTCAGATTTTCAGATAAAACCAATTTTTTAAGATCATAGCAGGAAGAAAACGCAGTCGGACCAATTTCAACAACAGAATTCGGCAGCACGACTTCCTTAAGAGAACGGCAAGATTCAAAAGCCGCACGCCCTATCGTTGTAAGATTTCTTGACATATAAACTTCACTAAGGTCAAAACAACTGCGAAAAGCGTTCTCTTCTATTACAGTAATGCTGTCGGGCATTATGACACTTACAATCTGGTATGAATTGAACGCATCTTTGCCAATTGTCGTAACAGGCTTGCCGTTGTGCTGTTCGGGAATAACAATACACCAATTTTCAGTTGTACCGAATCCCGTCACACTGTAACTTTTGCCGTCTTCATTCAGAGTGTACTCAAGCCCCCGGCTCAAAACAGGCTCTTGCTCTTTGCAAAATTTACAGCGTCCGTTTTCGTAAACATGTTCCTCGTAATATATGTTTTGCTGTTTGACGAGAACCTCTCCGCAAACAAGGCATATCTCGCCGTTTGTAAGTCCCGTTGACGTACAGGTCGCCGCCTTGCCGCTCAACTTCTCCGGAATGTGCTCCTGCTTCGGAATTACGTACTGTTCCTCAATAACAGCACCGCAATCCGAACATACAACACCGTCCGTAAGACCTGTTTCGGTACAGGTCGCCGATTTCCCTTGGATAGTCATGGCAGTATGCTTATGAGTCTGTTTCCCGGCGCAACCCGAGAAAGTAAAAGCGAGACAGAATAAGCATATTACCGTTATCCACACCGATAAATGTCTTCTCATAATTTGTTTCCCCATTTCCCTTGAGAATTTTATTTGTACATATAAGCCGCAAAAGGCGACAAAATATGACATTTATCAAAGTATAGCATAATGTGCATATATTGTCAACGGCAACATATGCACATAATTGTTTTTTTACTGTTTTTTGCTGTTATTTGCGATACCCCTGCAAAAAGCGTTCCAATCTGTCGCAAACTATGGAGAGCGTTTCTATATCGGGCAGATAAACTATCCTGAAATGATCAGGAGTATCGATATTAAAGCTCCTGCCGTGAGTAACAAGCACCTTTTCTTTTCTTAAGAAATCAAGCACAAACTGCTCGTCATCATCGATATTGTACATATTTCTGTCTATTTTCGGGAATATGTAAAATGCCGCATGAGGCTTTACAGTGCTTATGCCCGGAATTGCATTCAGTCTGTCGTAAATGAAATTGCGCTGTTCATACATTCTTCCGCCCGGCAGAACGAGTGCGTCTGCGCTTTGAGTTCCGCCCAAAGCCGTCTGAATTATAGACTGTGCGGGAACGTTTGAGCAAAGTCGCATTGACGAGAGCAAATTAAGTCCCTCGATGTAGCCCTTTGCCTTTGATTTATCTCCGCTCAGGCACATCCAGCCGCATCTGTACCCTGCAACTCTGTGCGATTTTGAAAGACCGTTGAAATTGACAACCATTAAATCAGGTGCCAGAGACGCAATCGAAACGTGCTCCATGCCGTCCATAACGAGTCTGTCGTATATTTCATCCGCAAAAATAAGCAGATCATGTTCACGCGCAACATTGACAATATCCTGCAAAACATCGCGCGAATAAAGCGCACCTGTCGGATTGTTCGGATTTATTACGACAATGCCCTTTGTATTCGGCGTTATTTTTTTCTTAATATCCTCTACATCGGGGAACCAATCCGATTCTTCATCGCATCTGTAATGCACAGCCGTTCCGCCCGCAAGAGTTACCGCCGCAGTCCAGAGCGGATAATCGGGCGAAGGAATAAGCATCTCGTCTCCGTTGTTAAGGAGCCCCTGCATGGACATGGTTATAAGCTCGCTTACACCGTTGCCGGTATAAATATCGTTTATATCCACATTGGGTATTCCTTTTAACTGACAATACTGCATTATTGCCTTGCGTGCCGAAAACAGGCCCTTTGAATCGCTGTACCCCTCGCATTCACGAAGATTGTACATCATGTCCCTTACAATTTCATCGGGAGCATTAAAACGGAAAGGTGCCGGGTTGCCAATGTTCAGCCTTATTATCTGAATACCCTCAGCAGTCATTCTGTTTGCCTCGTCCATTATAGGACCTCTTATATCGTAACACACATTATCCAGTTTTCTTGACTTTTCTACCATATATAAACCTCCGTAAAACAAATCCTATTATAAATTATATTCTCCACACCCTGCCGTAAAGCTCACGATGCCGTTTTCTGCCGAATTTACCTGCAACAAACAAAAAATCCCAAGTGCAAACCGCAAATTTGCACTTAGGACGAATCAAATCCGTGTTACCACCTAAATTCGGGGAGAAACCCCGCACTCTACCGATACATAACATATCGCGTTCCCATGATAACGGTGGAATTCCGTTGAAGCCTACTTTGTAATTCGGTTCAAAGCTCAAAGACTGCTTCATAATATTCTCCGCAGAGACTTACACCAACCGCCTCTTCTCTTTGCCGGTAAAATATTATTACTCCTTCTTATCATCGCATTTCAATACATTTGCATTATACAACAATCGTTCTCATTTGTCAATAGATTTTTTCTTGTTAAGCTCAAAAATGATCAACTTCGTTTCAAGTGCGGTGCCCTACCGACAAAAATTACCGTCTCACCCACACAAGAGTACCGTTTTGTTCGGCAAGCGGAATAAACACGGGCTTTTCGGGGCGTCCTGCATCGGCATTGTTCGGCGAATGAATTACGAGATATTTATTTCCGTCTGTATGCGTAAAAATCATGCCGTGTCCGCCGTCATACTTGCCCGAAACCGCCTTTGAATAAAGAGGCGTTTGCTCCTGACGCCACGGTCCCTCTATGCTGCCCGATTCACTCACTGCTATGCCGACGCAATAGCCTTCGCTGTCCCAATTCGACCACAGCATCAAAAGATTTCCGCTTTCCGTCTTGTACATCCAGCACCCGTCCGTAACAATGCCGTATGCCCACCACGCATCGTCTGCACGGAAAAGCTCAATAGGCTCTGATATGAAGTGCGTCAGGTCATCGGAAAGCTTTGCCGCCGCCATACGTCCCACGCCGTCATCAGTTGAAGTCCATTCATGCACGAACACCATCCACGGTTGACCGTCGTCATCAACATAAAGCGTGCCGTCAATAGAGTCCCAATCCCGAGGCGTTACGTAGCTGTCTGAAATGGGCACAAACGGTCCGAGAGGACTTGACGACTTCAAAATAACACAGCCGCGATGATTTGTTATATTCGACAAATATGTGGTAAACATATAGAATGCGCCGTTATATTTATGTACCTCGGGAGCCCAGTGGCATCCGCCCTCGCTCTCATGCCCCTGCGGCATTTCGACTACATTGTATGGACCTTCCCAGCCACTGTCAAGCGAGCCGGTAGAATTTTTGTAGCAGCTCCAACCCGTTCCGTACATATAGTATACACCGTCATCATACAGCACGCACGGATCTCTAAGGCACAAAATGTCAGACTCTACAATGTTAGGTCTTGCACTTTCGCTTATGTCAATCCCGTCAGGAATTTTGCCCTCTCTGCCCTTTACATAGTATGTCTTGAAATGTTCAATGGCGCCCATTCGCGCATACCTCCCTTTGTATACAATGATTATGCTCGTTTTCTCGTCTGTCACGTATGTTTTTATCGAATATTCAAAATCATCAAGAGATTTTGCAAGCTCTGCCGACTCTCCCCTCTTCGAGGAATTAATTATTATCTCATACTTTGACTCATCCTCGGCGCTCTGATCGTCACAAACAGCAATTTCGGCACCCAGCTCGTTTTTTACAGCATCACATATCGATAAAATATCAAGCTTTTCTTCCAAAGATGCATTCGCATCGTACACTATGCGAAACGGACTTTTCTCTCCACGCACTGCAAACGTAATTTCTTTTTCTTGTACATTTTCAGTGCCGCCTGTTGCCTGAGGCAGATTTGTGTCCGTCGGCTCCGACGGTGCTCCGCATGATGCAAGCATAAAAAGCATAAGAGTACACATCACGCACAGCCTGAATTTTTTCATAAACAAACATATCCTCCTTTATCGGCAAAAATATGCAAAAATATATTGAAAATGTTATATTTGAATTTATATACAAAGATTATAATATATTCACAATGTTTTGTCAATATTGATTAATTAAGAGGTTTGTGGTATAATAAAAAATAATCGGATTTGCCTCCGCTATCTACACAAAAAAGCCGTATCACGCAAACGATACGGCAGAAAATATTTTTCAATTATCAGAAAGGGTAAGACTTTTTGTCTTAGGGTTATAGTATAATGAAGCTTGGTATTGTCGGCTTGCCGAATGTAGGAAAATCAACACTGTTTAATGCGATCACAAAGGCAGGTGCGGAATCTGCAAACTATCCGTTCTGCACAATAGAACCGAATGTAGGAACTGTTGCGGTACCTGATGAAAGGCTTAATATTTTAGCAGAACTTCACAATTCAAAAAAAGTAACTCCGGCAGTTGTCGATTTCGTTGATATTGCAGGACTTGTCAGAGGCGCAAGCAAAGGTGAAGGCTTGGGTAATAAATTTTTGTCGCACATAAGAGAGGTTGACGCAATAGTTCATGTTGTAAGATGCTTTGATGACGATGATATTATTCACGTTGATAACAGCGTAGATCCACTCAGAGATATTGAGACAATAAACATCGAGCTTATACTGTCCGATATGGAGCTTGCGGATAAGCTGCTTGCAAATACAGAGAAAAAAATGAAAGCTGACAAAGAATTTGCCGCAGAATACGAGCTTTTAAAAACAATAAAGGAATGTCTTGAAAGCGAAAAGCCCGTAAGCAGTCTCGTGCTTGACGAAGAACAGAAAAAATTGATAAAAGGCTATTGCTTCCTTACGGAAAAGCCCGTAATTTACGTTGCAAACATTTCGGAGGACGCTGTTGCAGACGAGGACAATGACTATGTGCTGAGTGTTAAGGATTATGCCGAAAAGCATGGCTCTTCCGTAATGAAGATAAGCGCAAGAATAGAAGAGGAAATCGCTCAGCTTGACGATGAAGAAAAAGCGGTGTTCATTGAAGAGCTTGGGCTTGACGAGGCAGGTCTTGACAAACTGATAAGAGTGTCCTATCAGACGCTCGGTCTGATAAGCTACTTTACGGCAGGAGAAAAAGAAACAAGAGCCTGGACAATTACAAAGGGAACAAAAGCACCTCAGGCAGCGGGAAAAATCCACTCCGATTTTGAAAGAGGCTTTATAAGAGCGGAAGTTATCCATTATGACGATTTTATGAAATACAAGAGCATGACCGTGGCAAAAGAAAAAGGTCTTGTTCGTTCAGAGGGAAAAGATTACGTTATGGTGGACGGAGATATAGTTCTGTTCAGATTTAACGTTTGATAAAATATGAATCACGCCTGCAAGTAAGAGCTGTTTTTCAATAATATTCCGAATATAATTTTGTAACGCAATAACAGCTGTCGGATTGTATGTCCGAGAAAGGGAGACTAAATGAAGCCGCAGAATAAAAAAAGATGGGATATTGCCGCCACATTAATATGCAGTTTATTGCTGACAACGGCTGCATTCGCGGCAGGACTTGTGTTTTTTAAGGGAATTGCAATCGCACCTGTCCTGTTTTGCATTGTTGTCGGTTTATTGCTTTTACTGTGTATTTCAAGCGCGGTATGCGCACCACTGTATAAGAAACGTTTTCTCTCAATGAGCGAGAAAGAAAAAGAGAATTTTATTTTCTCATACAGGGACGATGTACAAAAGGATATTGACTCTGAAGCAAGAAAGCTGAAAAAAACAATAACCGTCATAAAAATTTATGAAGTGTTTATATTCATATTATATGTTGCGACAGCATTTCTTGCCGGGGCATCAGGAGTAAATACATCTTCCTTTAGTCTGTTTCCTCTTTGGGGCATAATGTGTATGCTTTTCAAGCTGTTTGAATCAAATGTTAAATTTGATTTTTCGGAATATACAGAGGAAAAAGATTTACCGTATCTGTATGCGCTTGCAAAAAAGGCTATGGATGCAAACGGAGTAAAAGGCAAAATCAGAATTGTTATTCTGCCCGACTGCAATGCAGGCATACAAAAATTCAAGGATACATATTCCATTCAGGTCGGCATTTATATGCTCTGTGTACTGAGTGAGGATGAGCTTTATCAGGTTTTCCTGCATGAATTTGCTCACATGGCATACGATTACAAGAGCTTGTTTGACAAAGTAAATAAGCTTTTGTCCTTTTTGAGCAATAATGAATTGTTTATTTCGCGTTTTCTTTCCGCGTCAGCTCTTCCCGAAGAAATTCTTAGCCTCAAAACCGAGCTTTTTTCCACGGTAGCCGCGATTCACAACGAAAGATATGCCGATAATGCAATAAAAAAACACGGCAATCCTCAAGAGGCAATCAACGGTCTTGCAAAAATAGGTATGTATTATTTCTTTGATGCAGAACCGAATGATTACGCTGTCAGGTTCTGGTCGCGCGATGAAATGACAAAAACGCCTTGCTCCGACTACTGCGCCGAATTCAAAAAGGTACTGCTCGAGCGCAAGGATTTCTGGTCGGAATTGTTTGAAAAAGAAATTCCGGCACGCATTTCGTCACACCCGACGTTCAAGCAGAGAAAAGAAGCTTTCGGCTGTGAATCGTTTAGCGTTGAACTGCCCGATGACAATGCTTCGGAATACAGGAAAGAATGCAACAAGGTCATTGAGATGTGCGATGAAAAATGGTATAGCGAAAACGTTAAAACATTTGCCGAGCAAAAAAAGGAATATTATACCGATCCGCTTGAAACGGTGGAAAAATATGAAAACTCCGATAAGCAGTACCCCGTTGATGAACTGCGCCATGTTATTGACGCATACTCGGCGCTGTGCCGTTATGACAAGGTCGAACAGGTGTGCGATTATATAATCAGTCAGGGCGAGCCCGAGGCTGTTGACGCATATGCTTTTTATGTAAAAGGGTCTTTGCTTCTCTCGCGTTACGACAGCAGAGGAATTGATTATATGTACAATGCAATAAAAGGTAATCACAACGCAATAGAACCCGCGCTCGACGAGATAGGCGAGTTCTGCACTAAAATGGGACTGCAAAAGGAGCTTGACGAATACAGGAAAAAGAGTATTGAGCTCGTTCAACAAGATCGTGACGAATTCAGCAAAACATCCTACATCAACAAAAACGACAACCTTTGTGCAGACGATATGCCAAAGGAAATGCTTTCCGAAATAATAAACGTAATGCTCGACAAGGGCGGCGATGAGATCGATCAGATATATCTTGTGCGAAAAATAGTATCGGATACATTTTATGCAAGCATATTTATAATTAGGTTTGAAAGCGGTGAATGCGATAAAACACGGGAAATCCTCGACAAGATATTTAACTACCTTGACGTTCGTCCGGAGTATTTCTCACTTTTTACATATGAAAAAAATTATGTAAAGATTTTAAAGAAAATAAAAGGCTCTCTCGTTTACGACAAAGCCTCAAAAAGCAATTCCATAAATTGAGTTATAATTAAGCAAAAGCAAAACGGGAGCATATACCTGCTCCCGTTTTTTGATATTGGCATATAAAATTATTATTTTCCGCTGTCTCCGTAGTTTGAAAGAACACGTGCAGACGGGTCGTTTACGTTGCAGCCCTCCCACGACTTGTTCGGCATCCAGAAATCCACAACCATTTCAGCCTGATCCGGATAATATTTTTCAAATATCTCTCTGTAAAGGAGAGATTCTTTTGTAAACGGCGTTGCAAATGAATATTTGCTCTTAAGCACCTCAAATTCCGCAGCCGAATATTTGTTTTCAGCATATTCCTTAAGATAGTTTACCATGGAATGTCCTACCGCGTCGCTGAAAGCCGCCTTTTCTCTCATGAGTATTGAATACGGCAGATAATCACCCTCAAACGCATGACGGAGAAGATATTTACCCTTGCCGTATTTGTTGAGCTTCTTTTCCGGGTCAATGCTCATTACATATTGAACAAAATCAAGGTCGCCGAAAGGAACACGAGCTTCAAGCGAGTTTGCCGAAATACATCTGTCGGCACGCAGAACGTCGTACATATAAAGCTCACGTATGCGCTTTTCGGATTCCTTTTGGAATGCTTCTGCATCAGGCGCAAAGTCGGTATACTTATAGCCGAAGAGCTCATCGGATATTTCTCCCGTAAGCAGAACTCTTACGTCTGTCGTCTGATGAATCGCCTTGCACAAAAGATACATACCTATGCTCGCACGAATTGTAGTAATATCGTACGTACCTAAAACCGATATTACCTCATCCAATGCCGAAAGAACGTCATCTTTCGTGATTATTACCTCATGATGATTTGAATGTATATAATCCGCAACCTCTTTTGCATATTTAAGGTCGATAGCATCTGTGCTCATGCCTATTGCAAATGTTTCGATAGGCTTCTTGAGAATTTTTGATGCAACCGCACATACAAGAGACGAATCAAGACCGCCGCTGAGCAGGAAGCCGACAGGAGCGTCTGCATCAAGTCTTTTTTCTATGCCTTTTATGAGCTTGTCATGAATGTTTTTTGCAATCTCTTCAAGGCTGTCATAGCATACCGCATCTACCTTTGTCATATCGCGGTAGCATACGAATTTTCCGTCGCTGTAATAGTGTCCCGGCGGGAAAGGCATCACTTTGTCAGACAAACCGACAAGGTTTTTTGCCTCGCTTGCAAAGAGTATCTTGCCCTCTTTATCGTAAGCATAAAACAAAGGTCTTATACCTATCGGGTCGCGCGCCGCTATGTATGAATCTTTTTCGGCATCATAAATTACAAGTGCAAATTCGGCATCGAGCATTTCAAACATATCAAGCCCGTATTCCCTGTATAACGGAAGCAGTATTTCGCAATCCGAATCGCTTTTGAATTTGTAGCCTTTCTTTTCAAGCTCCTTTTTAATCGGTCTGAAGCAATATATTTCGCCGTTGCACACAAGATAGCTTCCGTCAAGCTCGAACGGTTGCATTCCCTCCTCGTGAAGTCCCATTATGGCAAGACGATGAAATCCCATAAGTCCATGCTTTGTATCTATTATCTTGGACATATCCGGACCTCTGGATATTGTTTTATCAAACGATTTCTTGAAATCCTCATACTTTATTGAGCTGCCCTCATAACTCATTATTGAACACATTGTTTTATACCTCCATACAACTCGGCTTACCGATAACTCCGCCGATATGGCAGTGTGTACCTTAATACTTAAAATGCCGATATTCAAATTTGTTTTGTAATAATAAAAGCGCACAGCCTCCCACAACAGGGCGAAGCTGTGCGCTCGCGGTACCACCTATTTTACCATATTTACGGTATCTCTTCCGGTCCGTATATCAAGACCTTCTCCTTGTAACGTCGGAAATTACGGCGCACCTACTAAGCAGAATGCTTTTCGGATTGCGGCTCCCAAGTGTTCTTCGTGCGGTTTCCGAAAGACGGTTCTCACTTTAAGTCCGTCATCCCTGTAAACGGCTTCTCCGCATTACTTTTCTTGATCATTGCCTTTAATATTTTTCTATGCTTTCGGATATTCCGAAATTATCTTACGCCGAAAAGGAGTTCTCCGTAGCTCGGGTATGGCCAATATTCCTTAGCCGTTATAGTCTCCATTTCGTCTATAACAATACGCAGGTCAAGCATTGCCGTTGCAACCTCATCCTTATATGCCATAGCACGTGCGTTCTCATCTTCAATGCCCTTTACTCTGCATACAGTGCTTTCAAGAGCTTTTGTCTTCTGATATGCGTTGCCGCAAAGAGCTGAAAGCTTTTCAAACGTCTCGTCCTCGTAGCTTGTATCTGCATCCGGAGCAAACTCTTTCATTGAAAGTGCCGCGTCTGACAAGATCTTCATGTATTTACGTACCGCAGGAATTACGGAACCCTTTACCATGTCGAGCATTGTGAGTGCTTCGATGTTGATAACCTTAGAGTAGCTTTCAAACATGATCTCAGAACGAGCGCGCATTTCTGTCTCGCTGAATACCTTGTTCTCGGTGAAGAGCTTGATGTTCTTTTCAGAGAGGAAGTACTGCAAGCTGTCCGGAGTTGTCTTAAGATTGAGCAGGCCTCTGCTCTCTGCTTCCTTAATCCATTCATCATCATAACCGTTGCCGTTGAAGAGTATTCTCTTATGCTCTTTGATCGTGTTCTTGATGAGGTCATGCAGGCACGGTTCGTATTCTGTTTCTTTTTCAAGAACATCTGCAAACTTCTTGAGTTCCTCGGCAACTGCCGTGTTGAGAATTATGTTTGCTTCTGCAATAGACGCCGATGAACCAAGCATACGGAACTCGAACTTGTTGCCTGTGAAAGCAAACGGTGATGTTCTGTTTCTGTCTGTTGTATCCTTAGCAAATCTCGGCAATACGTGAACACCGATTCTGAGAAGTTCCTTTTCTTTTGTATCATACGGAACATCCTTTTCGATAGCATCGAGTATAGCCGAAAGCTCTTCGCCAACGAATATGGAAACTACTGCCGGCGGCGCTTCGTTAGCACCGAGACGGTGGTCGTTACCTGCGGAAGCAACTGAAATTCTGAGGAGATCCTGATATTCATCTACTGCCTTGATAACAGCGCACAGGAACAAAAGGAACTGAGCGTTTTCGAAAGGCGTCTCACCCGGTTCGAGAAGGTTTATGCCTGTATTTGTTGACATTGACCAGTTGTTGTGCTTACCGCTTCCGTTAACACCTGCAAACGGTTTCTCATGGAGCAAGCATACAAGACCGTGCTTTGCGGCAACAGTCTGGAGCAGGTTCATTGTGAGCTGGTTATGGTCTGTTGCAATATTTGTTGTTGAGAATATAGGAGCAAGCTCATGCTGTGCCGGAGCAACCTCGTTGTGTTCTGTTTTTGCAAGAATGCCAAGCTTCCAAAGCTCATCGTCAAGGTCCTTCATGAATGCTTTTACGCGCGGCTTGATCGTACCGAAGTAATGATCCTCAAGCTCCTGTCCTTTCGGAGCCTTTGCGCCGATAAGTGTTCTGCCTGTGAAAATAAGGTCGGGACGCTTGTCAAAAAGTGCTTTGTCAACAAGGAAATATTCCTGCTCGGGACCAACTGTCGTCTTGACTGATGTAACGCTTGTATTGCCGAATATTCTGAGTATACGCAGTGCCTGCTTGTTCAAAGCTTCCATTGAACGGAGCAACGGTGTTTTCTTGTCAAGAGCCTCACCGCCGTAAGAGCAGAACGCTGTCGGTATGTAAAGTGTATCGTCTTTAATGAAAGCATAAGATGTAGGATCCCATGCCGTATAACCTCTTGCCTCAAATGTTGCACGAAGTCCGCCTGACGGGAATGATGATGCGTCAGGTTCACCTCTTACGAGTTCTTTTCCCGAGAACTCCATTATGATTTTGCCGTTTGCATCAGGAGATATGAAGCTATCATGTTTTTCAGCGGTAATACCTGTCATAGGCTGGAACCAATGTGTAAAGTGTGTTGCGCCCTTTTCAATGGCCCAATCCTTCATAGCGTTGGCAACCACGTTTGCAACCTCAACATCAAGACGTTTGCCATTCTGAATTGTATTCTGAATAGCCTTATAAGTTTCTTTTGGCAGCTTTTCTTTCATTGTTGCGTCGTCGAATACCATTGATCCGAATATTTCCGTAACTTTACTCATATGTTTTCTCCTTATGAATGAATTTGTATAAAATTAAGGGTGCCACAAAGTTTTTTAATAACTTGTGACACCCTTGTCATCTTTTATAGCCGTATTATATAACGGTTTTCGTTTTTTGTCAATACCCTTTTTAAAAAATATTTGGTTTTTTGAGAGAATTACTCGTTCTTCTGTTCCTGTTCCTTTGCAAGCTCTTCATCGGGGAAAATGTCGAATTTCTTCTGATTGTAAACGATCGTCTCCTGAATACCCGGTATGTTCTTAACATTCTGAGCTTTCTCTTTATCCGTAAGCTCCTTGAATCTGTCGTATACTACCGGTATTTCGGATTCGGCAAGGCTTGTTCCCGTTCTTGCAAGAAGAATCGATATTTCTTTCTTAAGGTTGGAAACCTTTGTAACAACAACGTCGTTTGTCTTGATCTTCACATTCTTTATATCGCAGCCGTTGCCGTAAACTACATATGAGAAGTAGCTTGTGTTCGGGCATTCAACAGCATATCCTTTGAACCACTTCATGTACATCTTATTCCAGATTGCCGGGTTGGGTATCTGCTCTGTCTTTCCGCCATGAGTGTAATCCCATGTCTGATCGGTCTCTCCTCCTGCCATTTTGCCTGAATAAGGTTTAACATCAACAACCCATACGCCTGTTTCATTAATAATGAGGAGGTCTGCTTTTGCAAGTGTACCGTCAACTCTCGGTATGTAAACATCACACAGACAACGCTTCATACCGTTGAGCTTTTTGTTAAAGCACTTGAAAACTTTGTAGCGAAGTGACTTTTCTCTGTTGAAAAGAACTTTAAAATAAGAATCCTTTGTGGACTTGTAATAAGCTGACATCAAGTATTTTATGAACTTGATTGCGGCAAATACGATAAGTGCGGCAGCAACTATAATGCCGATGGTAAGCAATTTGTTTTCAGAAGTCAATACCAATACGACAAGTATAATAGCAGCAGCCATTATAAGCATTATTTTAGCTTTGAGATGCTTCATGAAACGAACCTGTCCTTTCTTCTCGCACATGGCAAGAGGAGAAATATCTCCATAATATAATTGTTTTCGGTCTGCAACAGCGCAAACCATGTCAGTGAGTATTATATCATAAAACAACATTAAAAATCAAGAATTTTGTGCAAATTAATTGCAAAATACAATAAAATTATTTGAGCCGTTAAAAACAGCCGCAAAATCATCCGTCACACCTCATAAACAGCGGTATTGTACGGATTATTTTGCATTTTCGAGCAAAAAATTCATAAAAATTTAATAAAATCTATTGACAAAAAATTAAATCCATTGTATAATATTAAGGCTGTTGGAAAGCGTAGCCTCATTTAGCCCTGAGTATGCGTGTTTTACAAGGCATCAAGGTTTCAAAAATAAAACATAAATATATTCAGGAGGAATAGCATGAGTACATTCATGGCTAAGCCGCATCAGGTTGAACAGAAATGGTACGTTATAGACGCTGAAGGCAAAACTCTCGGCAGAGTAGCTTCAGAAGCAGCTTCCATTTTAAGAGGAAAGAAAAAACCTATATATACGCCTCATGTTGATACAGGCGATTTTGTTATTGTTATTAACGCTGAAAAAGTTGTTTTGACAGGTCATAAGCTGGATGACAAAATGTACAGACATCATTCCGGTTATCTCGGCGGACTCAAGGAAATGACATACAGAGAGTTGTTCGAGAAAAAGCCTACAATGCCTGTTTATTTGGCAGTAAAGGGTATGTTGCCTAAGAGCAGCTTGGGCAGAAAAATGCTCACAAAACTGAAGGTTTACGCAGGTGCTGAGCATAACCACCAGGCACAGAAGCCTGAGTTGTGGCAGTTCTAATTGATTAAGGAGAAACAACTATGGCAGAAGTAAAATATTACGGTACAGGCAGAAGAAAAAAAGCTATTGCTCGTGTATATGTTATGCCGGGCACCGGTGTTATAACAATTAATAAGCGCAACATTGATGATTATTTCGGTTTGGAAACATTGAAGCTCATCGTAAGACAGCCGCTCGTTTTGACAGGCTTGAACGATAAGTACGATGTTAAAGCAACCGTTATCGGCGGAGGCTTCACAGGACAAGCCGGAGCTATCAGACACGGTATTGCACGTGCTCTGCTCCATTGCGATGAGGATTACAGACCTATCCTTAAAAAGGCAGGCTTCCTTACAAGAGATCCGCGTATGAAGGAAAGAAAGAAGTACGGCTTGAAGGCTGCAAGAAGATCACCGCAGTTCTCAAAGAGATAAGCAAAACAATTATTCAAAGCTTGTATTCATACCTCGCGTATGTTTACAAGCTTTTTCTTTTTTTCTCGGGGCTACCGCCCCATACCCTGCCAAGCCTTTTTTCTCGGGGCTGCCGCCCCACGCCCCGCCAAGCCTTCTTCTCGGGGCTGCCGCCCCGTACCCTGCCAAGCCTTTGAAAAGGCTTGACCGAAACTTTAAAATACTTTGTAGTTGGCAATCAGCCTCGCCGGTGGTCGTCGAGTCGGATTGCCACTAATTTTCCTTTTCTCTTTAAGTGATATGTGCCGTATATCTATATTGCTCCGTAAAAACTTAAATAAAGTCGCAAAAATCAATGCGCATCTTTTCGTCATACTCTCGACGGAAAGATGCGCAAAATCGCAAAGCATTTTAAGGTTTTCGGGCCCGCGTAATAATCTCGAAGAGATTATTACTGACTTCTTCCAAAAGTCCCCGGAAAAAATCATGAAAACATAAGTTCGAGCCAATTATTAAGGAGGCCTGTCCACTGTGCAACGTGTTTATTGCCGGGTGCAGCGCCGAGACCATGACCGCCGAACGGGAAAACGTGCAATTCTGTCGGGACGTTAGCATTTCTCAAAGCAGTTGCATAAACGTAAGAATTAATTACGTTAACACCGGTGTCCTCTGCGGTATGCCAAATAAATGCCGGTGCAGTAGTCGGTTTAACATTCAATTCTGCGGACCATTCAGCGCCCTTATCGAAGTACTTGTCACCGAGCAGGTTATATTTTGAGCCAACGTGTGTGAGCTTCTCATCAGCGAGAGAAACTACAGGATAGCAGAGGATCTGTCCGTTAGGCAAGAAGTCTTCCTTATCTATATCATCAACGCCCTCATGATCTATCGGCTGTGTGAATGTGCTGAGCAGAGAAACAAGGTTTCCGCCGGCCGAAGAGCCCATAACAACCACCTTTGATTTGTTTATTCCGTATTTGTCGGCATAATAACGAACAGTTCTTACCGCGCGTCTTGCATCGAGCAATTCAAGCGGAAATCTGTGCGGACTTACTCTGTAATCGCAAACGAACGCATCATAGCCGAACTCATTCAAAAATTCAGCATAGCCCTGACCTTCATGCGGTGCTCTGCATTCATATGCTCCGCCCGGGAATATAACGATTGCCGCGTCACTCTTCTTGTTCTTTGCCGGATAATATGTCAGCGCAGGTATTTCCTCACAATGTCCCGGCGTATTTTCCCATAAATTCATAGTCTTTATCCTCCGAATTCACTTTATATATTTTTAACGATACCGCACATATAAAACAGTACCAAGCCTTTTTGATGACGGTATCAAAAAAATTTCATTACAAACGTTTACTTGCCTGTATCAGCCATACGAAGCAGGAATTTCGTTTTTTCATAACATAAATCTTCCTTAATAAACAACAATCGAGATTTATGTTTCAATAAAATCTACCTTTAGAATCAATAATTGTGATTTTATTATAACACATACTCACGAAAATGTAAACCGAACTTCCCGTGCAAAACAAACTTTTCGTTTTTTGCAACAGCATTATCTGTCACGCTTGCAAAGATAGTCAGCAAGCCACAAGAAAAATTCGGCATTCCCAAGCTCGCAGGCAATACTCTTTGCCATGTCCGTATATTTTTCGGCATACTCTCGTGCGCCATCAAGCCCCATGAGCGTGACAAACGTAGGCTTATTGTTTTCCGAATCACTGCCGATAGGCTTACCCAATACGCTTTCATTGCCCACAACATCAAGTATGTCATCAACTATCTGGAAAGCAAGACCGATGTAAAGCGCATACTTCCGCCATTTATTTACAACGCTTTCATCCGCGCCGGCTATATACGCGCCTGCCGCCACAGCGCCCTCGAGCAAAGCGCAGGTTTTCATTGAATACATCTTTACGAGAAGCTCCTCGCTTGCAATGTCAAGCCCTGCCTTTTCCGCAAGAATATCTATTGTTTGTCCGCCTATCATGCCCGATATGCCCGTTGCTTTTGTTATTGCATATGCGGCTTTTGCAAAACGCGGTTCCGTATTTTCGCTCACATGGCGCGCCATTATCTCGTTTGCATGATTCAAAAGCGCATCTCCTGCCAGAATCGCCATAGCTTCCCCGAAAACCTTGTGGCTCGTCGGTTTTCCGCGTCTGAGATCGTCATTATCCATCGCAGGCAAATCGTCATGTATGAGCGATGACGTGTGAATCATTTCAATTGCCGAAGCGTATATCTCGGTATCGGTGATATTCTTCAAGCCGCACGACCTTGCCGCCTCGGCAAGCATTATGGGCCTTAATCTTTTTCCGCCCGCCATGAGGCTGTATTCCATTGCCTCGGCAATCTGCGGCGGCACGTCGCTTGTAATCTCGCTCATGCGACGCTTGAGCATTGCTTCAACGCCGACACTCTGCTCCGTTAAATAATTTATATAGTATTCATTTGTATTCATGGGTACTTTTAATTTTCCTTTCGTAATAAATCATGTTTTGTCGCTTTTGGTGTTTTTGCGAAATGCCGAGAAAGCCGTATGCGGCATATACATACCGTAATAATATTTTACAAGCTTTTCTTTTGGAAGCATTCCGTTTCTTTTCGCAACATTCATTGAAGGCTCGTTGTTGTCCCTGATAATGGAATAAACCTCATCAATTCCAAGCACGTTGAAGGCATATTCCTTGCACGCCGATGCCGCTTCGGTAGCATAGCCGTTGTGCCAATATTTTTTTGCAAACAGATACCCGACTTCCACAACGCTTCTGCCGTTGCAATCCTGAAGCGTAAGACCGCACTGACCTATCATGCTTCCCGTTGCTTTCAAAATAACCGCCCATAAGCCAAAGCCGTCATTTTTATATCTCGTCAGCTGTTTTTCGAGCCATTGCCTTACCTCTTCGTCACTGAATGCGTGTTCGTAGGCATACATGACTTCCTCATCCTGCAATATTTCACACAGCGCCTCAATGTCGCCGTGATCCATTTCTCTGAGATAAAGTCTTTCACTTTCGAGTATAATTTTATTCTTCATCTGTTTCAAAAGGAACAGCCTCAAGCTTCCCGTCCGCATTTTTGGATAATATTTTAACTCTGTCTTCAAGTGCATTCAGCTTTTCGTTGCAAAATGAATACAAATTTGCAGCTTCTTCAAAAAGAGCAACTGACTCGTTAAGAGAAATCTCGCCTTTTTGTATTATTTCCTGTATTTCTTCCATTCGTTCCACTGCCTGTTCAACAGTAAGCTTTTGCAAACTCTTTTTCTCTGCCATTACTCATTCCTCCTCAGCACATTTTGATACAATTTCTTTTACGGTACATACAAGCTCGCCGCTTGACAGCTCAACCTTTATATCGTCTGAAATATTTACATCGTTTGAATCAAGAATACGGCGTCCGTTTTTATCAAGCGCAACAGCGTATCCCCTGCGCAATACGTTGTAGGGATTCATAGCCTCAAGATTGCCCAGGCAGTTGTTTATACGCTCCCTAGTGCGGTTAATTTTTTGTTCGGTCTGCCATTGAATTTCATCAAATGCAATATCCTGTCTTTGTCTTTGCAGTTGAATATTGTGCAAAACAGATGAAAATGCCGCACCCTTCATTGCATACGATACTTTCCGGCGACAAGATTCAAGCTTATAATTCAGGCTGTATTCGATATTCTTCATTAAATTATTGACTTCTGCCGATATATCCGTACAATCCTGCACTGCTATTTCAGCCGCCGCAGACGGAGTAGGAGCGCGTTTATCCGCGGCAAAATCGCATATCGTAAAATCGGTCTCATGTCCGACACCTGATATTACGGGCGTATTGCAGTTATAAATCGCTCTTGCAAGAATTTCTTCATTAAATGCCCACATCTCCTCAATAGAGCCGCCGCCCCTTGCAATGATTATCGTGTCGGCGTTAAGTACTGTATCGGCGTAAGAAAGCGCCTTTGCTATCTGTTGTGCCGCGCCCTCGCCCTGAACAGGCACGGGTACTATTACAATTTCCGTATTTTTTGCACGTCTGCCGGTAACGCTTATAATATCTCTCACTGCGGCACCCGTCGGCGACGTCAGAACGGCAATACGTTTTGGGTACTCAGGTATAGGTTTTTTTACACTTTCATCAAAAAGGCCTTCTTCACGAAGCTTGTTCTTCATTTTCTCAAAAAGCTCGTAAAGTCTGCCCGTCCCCTGTTCGCTCATGCTGTACACATACAGCTGATATGCTCCGTCACGAACATAAAGCGAAGCTGTTGCCGATACTGTCACAAACATACCGTCTTTTGGCTCAAATTTCAATCTGAAATTATAATTTTTGAAAAAAGAGCAGTTTATTTTCGATTTTTCATCTTTAAGAGTAAAATAAATATGCCCGGACTGATGACGTTTAAAATTTGATATTTCTCCGCTTACATTTACCATTTGAAGCAGAATATCATTTTCAAGCAAACGCTTTGTATATTCGTTTAGTTCCGAAACAGACATTGAATCCGTCATATTAACAAAACTTGCGTCTTTACCTTGCGGCAAAGGCTTCCTTTCTTCATTTGTTGCTCAAGCAAAGCAAAATTATATTTCATGCTCCGCCTTATATTTTTTCACGCCTATCAATGCTGTGCCGACCGCATTATCCCTGCACAAATCGGGATCGGCAAAATGGCATCTTATATTTTGAAGTTCTTTTGATGATTCTATAATTCCGCGAATTATTTTATTCGACGCAACACCTCCCGCAAAAAGAACATCATTTTGCGGCTCGGCGTTATAGCCTATCCATTTTGAAAGAAGCTTGCCTATGTAATCGAAAAGGCTCGCGGCAATATCCTCGCGTGAATACGCATCACACGCATCCATGAACTGCTTTTCGGCTCCCGAAAGGCATATATTGCCTGAATAAAGCTTAATTTTCGGCACAAAAACAGCCTTGCCCTTTTGCGCCTCGCACTCAAGCGCCTTCCCAGCCGGAAAATCAAGCCCAAGCCTTACGCCTATCCTGTCAACAAGCTTGCCGAAGCTTATATCCTCTGTTGCGGAAACGATTCTAACGTCAAAGCCCGTCTGAAGCGGCTTTACATAAAGCAATTCGGTAGTGCCTCCCGAAAGATGCACAGCATAAAAATCATGCTCAAACACACCGTTTGATGCCGCCATTATATGATTTTCCTGGTGCGTAGTTTCGTAGTACGGAACACCGAGTGCTGAGGCAACAGACCTTGCAACTGATACTCCCGCTTCAAATACAGGCATATAAGACCCGTCCACGGGGCGCGGCTTTGCGCTCACACAAACGCCCTTGATGTTAAAATTCTCATTCTTGCAAAGCTTCTCAATAACCTCAGGCAAATTTTTTACATGAAAGAAAAGGGCTGTTGATTGGCGCAGCCCTTTTTCCCCTTTTTCAGGTGATAACATTATCAATTCATATTTGATACACTCCATTGTGGCCATATCCACCACAGCCACAGATGTGGTATAGCAGCTTGTATCAATCCCGAGAATCACATCCATTATCAGCAGATCCCCTTTAATTGTTTGTAGTAAGATGAAAGAACGCCGTTTACAAATGCTTTGGATTTTTCAGTACCGTATTTTTTGGATATTTCAACAGCTTCGTTTATGCAAACCTCCGGCGGAGTTTTATCCTGCATATACTTCATCTCGAAAATGCCGTATCTTAGCGCCGCGGCATCAACCTTTATAAGGCGCTCCACCGTCCAGCCCTTTGCAAATTCGGCAATAATATCATCGATTTCTTTTTTATGTTCTTTTACGCCTTCTGCAATCTCCTCTATATACTTTCTGTCAGCAGGAGAAAGCTTTACGGTCTGCGACTCGTCGTTATCATCTTCATCGGTATTTTCGCCGTCCATTGTGTAATATTGTCTTACAGTGTCGTCTATATTTACATCCGAACGGAATTCCATTTGAAACAATACCATAAACGCCACTTCGCGTACTTCTCGTCTTGTCATTTTATTATCCATTTCTGTTATATTTTTCAGTACAGTAATTCAGTATGTCTGAGCAGTTCTGCTTTTATGATAACCAAAATACCGATTCATATTGATATGTCAATGTCCGATTCCGGGTTATTTAAGATTCGGCATTACCGGTTTCATTGTCCTTGGCAGGCTCTGATTTTACTTCTTCAAAAGCAGTATTTACAGGAGCCTTGGGAACAAATATTTCTTCATTTTTTGCCGGTTCATCATTATACTCGATTTTTTCCTGCTGAGTGTTGTTGAGAACTATCTTTGCGTGCGTGGAAGCATAAGCATCCTCCGGCTTTGCCTTCGCATTCATCTTTTCTTCCCTTTGCTTTGCCGCCGCAATCTTTTTTCTCTCGCTTGCAGGGTCTACATTTTTATACTCGGTAGCAACGAGTTTTACTTGTCTTACGTCAACGCCCGTATGCTCTTCCGTAAACGCCTTAACATATGCTTTTACATTCTGCAAAAGCTCTGGGATCACAACTCCTGTCGGGATAGATACTCTCGCAGAAACGGTGATTCCGTTTTCGGAAATGCCTATATGCGTTTTAACTTCCTTTATATCCTCAAAATTTGCCATTGCGAGCTTTACTGTATTGTCTATCGCAGTAACCGAAATAGCTATTTCTCCGTCATCGCCCTTGTGGATTGTATAGGCGGGAATTTTCTTTTTTCCCGTTCTGACAAACAAAACCTTGACGGCTGCAAAAAATAAAATAATTGCACAGAATAACAATATCAGTCCGATTGCCCAATTAACATTATTGAAGCTCAAAAGATTATTTTTTATATCCGACGCACTGATAACACCCACCGCAAGCAACACACATACAGCAGAAATTGCAATCAAAAGCAGAGATGCAATTATAGATATTATTCTGTCAACGACTTTCATTTTTTAGTGTCTCCCTTTTGTTCTTTTTTAAATATAAGGTCTGCAACCGTAACATCTACTCTTGAAACAGACAAGCCCGTCATTGTCTGAACTGCGGCTTTGATCTTATCCTGTACCTCACAGCACAGCTCCGAAATATTCTTGCCGTATTCGATTGATACCGTAATGCCAACCGATACAACGCCGTCCTGAACGTCGATTCTTATTGCCTTTGTGATGTTCTTTGCGTTTGATTTGTCAATGAATGACTCCGGAAGTCTGTTGTCGATATAAATTCCCGGTATTTCGCAAAGTGCCATGCCTGCTATTACCGATATTACATCGTTGGCGATCCTTACCTCGCCGTCTCTGTTCGTCTGATTTTCTGATGCTACCGTCTTATCTGCCATAATATTAATCTCCTCGTTAATTTCTATAAATTAGTATTCCGAATTTTATCGGAAACATTAATGAATATCCGGTGAGTGTCATATACCGTAAATTGGTTTCAGTCGGTATGTAACAATTTACCCATTGTTATAATTATAACACATTTTACGATATATATCAACCATATTTATCACATAAAATTTACAAAAGCGTCAACACGATCAAAGCCGATAAGAATATCTTTTCGGATTTAATCGACAATTTTGCCTACGTTATCAAAAACATACTTCGGTCTGTACGCAAATTTCTCCATGCCCGAAAGGGATGTTACGCCGCTTAAAACAAGTATCGTGTCAATTTCAGACTCGATTCCGGCAACTATATCCGTATCCATTCTGTCGCCGACAATAGCCGTATCCTCAACATTTTCGTCAAGCAACTTGACAGCATGGCGCATCATGAGCGGATTCGGTTTTCCTATGCAGTAGGCATTTTTTCTTGTCGTGAGCTCTATCGGAGAAAGAAGAGCCTTTGTAGCGGGAACAATTCCGGAATCCATAGGGCTTGTAACGTCGGGGTTTGTTCCGATAAGCTTTGCACCGTTGAACACAAGTCTGACAGCCTTTTCTATTTTTTCATATCCGTAAGAGCGTGTATCGCCGACAACCACGTAATCGGGATTCATATCATTCATTGTTATGCCAACCTGGTATAATGCGTTGATAAGGCCTGCCTCGCCGATAGCATAAACAGTGCAACCCGGATGCTGTGATGCAAGAAATTTGGCTGTTGCAATAGCGCTTGTATAAAAATGCTCCTCACCGACGCTTACGCCGAGGCGCTCAAGCTTTTGCTGCAATTCACGGGGAGATCTCTCGCTGCTGTTCGTCAGGAAGAGATATTTTTTATTCTCTCTTTGGAGCCAATCTATAAACTTCGTTGCGCCGTCGAGCAGCTTGTTGCCGTGATACAAAACACCGTCCATATCGCATATGAACGCTTTCTTATTCTTTAATTCTTCTAACATATATATCTCCTTAAAATTTTTTCTCAATAGTGATTTGATTTATACGATATGAATACTTCATTATATGTGATAATTATACCACATATATCTGTTTTTTTAAAGTTTTTTATATAATGTCGCAAGAAATCATTTGATTCTTGACTAAAACAGCACCCAACCCAAAAGCAAAATGAGTTACAAGTCGATATAACAAAAACCGAAGCCCATAATTCAAGCTTCGGTTCTGTTTTTAAATATAAAAAACCGGCAACTACCGGCAATCTCATTGCGATCTCACCGGGTCGTCTCCCGTATGCCAAGTAACAAAAACCGAAGCTAATGCTTCGAGCTTCGGCTCTGTTTTTAAATATAATAAAATACGCAACTACCGGCAATCTCATTGCGATCTCACCGGGTCATCTCCCTTATGCCAAGTAACAAAAAACCGAAGCTCATGCTTTAAGCTTCGGTTCATATAATTTAAGTTTTGTTTCTATTTTTAAATATAATAAAACCGGCAACTACCTACTCTCCCGGGTCGTCTCCAACCAA
>CAMEIT010000005.1 GCA_945918795.1 uncultured Clostridia bacterium
CGGGGCGGCAGCCCCGGAAAAAAGCCTTGGCGGGGTACGGGGCGGCAGCCCCGGAGAGAAAATAATCAAAAGAATTCAATCTGAGCAGATTCAGGGAGGCCGACGAGGACGCCATTATTACGGAGGACCTCGATAACGCTTTTAGTTGCGCCGCCGCGTTTTTTCAAGTCATCAACGGAAGAAAATTCCGCCTCCTGTCTTGCGGCATAAATTGTCTCAGCGGCAGAAGCAGGCAAGCCTGGCAAGCCACTGAGGGGGATTCTCAAGCCGCCGTCCTCAACCGTATAATGCGTACCGCTTGATTTTTTCAAATCCACAGGATAGAATGTATATCCTCTGCAATACATTTCGTAAGCCGTTTCGAGATGTGCCTGCATATTCTGATCTTTAGGCGCGGCATCTTTACCGAGCTCTTTAACTTCAAGGAAGCGTTTTTTAATTGCCTCACCGCCCTGCATGGCGAGTGTACCGTCAAAGTCAGGAGCTTTTATGGTAAAATATGTAGCATAGAACGCAAGCGGATAATGCACCTTAAAATACGCGATTCTGTACGACATCTGAGCATACGCCGCGGCGTGCGGCTTCGGGAAGAGATATCCTATTTTGCGGCAGGAATCAATAAACCATTGAGGAACGTTCTTTTCGTTCATAGCCTCAACCCATTCAGGCTTCATGCCTCTTCCCTTACGAACGCTTTCCATAACGTCAAATGACATTTTCGGATCCAGACCCCAATTTATGAGCTTGAACATAATCTGTTCACGTGTTGCTATGACGTCATCAAACTCAACGGTTCCGCTTTCAACGAGGTCAAGTCCGTTTCCTATCCAGATGCCCTCGCCGTGAGACAATCCGTTAATGCTTATCAGCTCGGAAAATTTTGTCGGTTTGATTTTCATGAGTATTCCGCGCAAAAACGGCGTATTGTACTCGGGGATTCCGAGAGTCCCTATATCCATAAACAGCTCTCCGCGCTTTATATTGAGCGCCTTGGCGGAGCTGAACAATGACATTGTCTCCTTGTCGCTCGACGGTATATCGGCAATGGTAATTCCCGAAAGGTCGCAAAGCATTTTAAGCAGTGTCGGACCGTCATGACCGAGAAGGTCAAGCTTGACGAGCGTATCATGAATGAAGTTGAAGTCGTAATGAGTCGTCGTAACAACGGATTCATCGTTGTCGGCAGGATGCTGGAGAGCGGTAAATTCATAAATACTTCTGTCTTTAGGCACAACGACCATGCCGGCAGGGTGCTGTCCCGTAGTACGCTTGACACCGGTACAGCCTTTGACAAGACGATTCATTTCTGCGCTTGTAACCGTTTTATTATGCTCTTCGAGATATTTTTTTACTATGCCGTAAGCAGTTTTATCCTGAATCATGCTTATCGTACCGGCTTTGAACACGTTTTCCTTTCCGAAAAGCGTTTCCGTATATCTGTGAATCCTGTTTTGGTAATCGCCCGAAAAGTTAAGGTCAATATCAGGTACTTTGTCGCCCTTGAATCCGAGGAATACCTCAAACGGCATATCAAGGCCGTGCTTGGACATAGGTATACCGCAGTTCGGGCACATTCTGTCCTCAAGGTCAAACGCGCAAGCATGAAGCGGAACATCAAAATCCACGTGCTTGCACTTGTCGCACAAATAATGAGCCTCAAGCGCATTTACCTCGGTTATACCCGTCAGATATGCAACATAAGACGCGCCTACCGAGCCACGGGAGCCAACAGTATACCCGTCCTCATTCGACTTTGCAACGAGCTTTTTCGCCGTAAGATAGAGCACCTGATACCCGTTTGAAATAATGGAATTCAGCTCCCTGTTTATACGCTTTTCAATGAGCTCCGGTATATGCTCGCCGTATATTTCATGAGCCTTATCCCATGTTGAGTTTATAATTTCTTCCTTTGCACCGGGCAGGTCAGGTGCAACGAGGCTGTCAGGCATCAATTTGTATTTTTCGGCTAAAGACGCAATCATATTCGGATATTCTATTACCGCCTTATAGCAGTCCTCCTGCCCCAAATATGAAAACTCATCAAGCATTTCATCCGTCGTTTTGAAATAGAGCGGCGCCTGATTGTCAGCATCTTCAAAGCCCTTTGCCGACATAATTATTCCCCTGAACACATCGTCCTCAGGTTCCATAAAATGTACGTCGCCCGTTGCCGCAAACGGCTTGCCGAGCTCCTTTGCAAGAGAAACAATGCGTCTGTTTATATTGCGCAGGTCCTCTTCGTCTCTCACACTGCCGTCTTCAACAAGGTGCATACAGTTGCCAATCGGCTGTATCTCGAGATAATCGTAATAAGAAGCCGTTTTGCGGATAAGCTCCTCATCGGCATTATGCAGGATAAGCTCGTACAGCTCGCCCGCATCGCACGCCGAGCCAATGACAAGATTGTCTCTGTTTTCATCAAGCAAAGTACGCGGAATGCGCGGTCTTTTGAAGTAGTGATTAAGATGCGCCTCGGATACAATTTTATTGAGATTGAACATTCCTGCTTTATTCTTTGCAAGTATTACAATATGATAATTTGGCAGTCTGTTCTCGTAATTCTTTGCAAAATACCTGTTGAGGTCATCAAAAGTGACAACGCCGTCCTTTTTCATTATGCCTAACAAATGTTCGAATATGCGTCCGCACACAAGCGCATCGTCGTCTGCTCTGTGATGCGCTATCTGATTTATTTTCAAATATTGCGCAACGTAATCAAGGCTGTGTTTTTTGATGTCAGGCAGCATTGCCTTTGAAAGCATAAGTGTATCAATGGAGCGGTTATGAATTTTTATTCCGAGACGCGCCGCATTGTTCCTTATAAAGCTCATATCAAACGAAGCGTTGTGCGCCACAAGAACTGCATCGCCTATAAACTCCTTGAATTGCATAAGCGCCGTATCTATTGACGGCTGTCCTGCAACCATTTCATTTGTGATTCCCGTCAGTTGAGTTATGTCGTATGAAATAAAACGCTCGGGGTCAACGAATGTATCAAACTTGTCAAGTATTTCGCCGTTTTTGAATTTTACGGCACCGATCTCGATTATTGCGTCGTTTTTCTTGTCAAGTCCCGTAGTCTCAATATCAAACGCAACAAATTCCGCGTCGTCTATATTGCCTTCTTTGCCTTGAATGAGTCCCGTAACGTCGTCGATAAGATAGCCCTCACAGCCGAATATTACTGTAAAGTTGTCATTTTTTGCGGCTTTTGAAAACGCATCCGGATTTGCCTGCAAAACTCCGTGGTCTGTGATTGCAATAGCCTTGTGTCCCCATGACATCGCTCTTTCGACAAGGGCGGCAGGCTCTATCATACCGTCGTACGCACTCATAACAGTATGTGCGTGCAGTTCGACTCTCTTCTCCGGCGCTGTATCAACACGCTTTTTGCTTTCCGCCATGTAAAGTGCTTTGACGTTGAAAACAGGTTCCTTTGCATAGCTGTCAAATACGTATTCCCCGCGTGCCCTTACACGCTTGCCCTCTTTGACGGCTTCCTTTACAGGCTCGAGTGTTTTTTCGTCTGCAAAAAGCTTTCCCTTTATTGAATTTGTTTTGTCCGTAAATTCAAATGTTACTATCGTTTTGCCTGTTTTCGTAAGTCTGAAGTCAACGCTGAAAACCTCTCCCTCGACAATAACAAAATCAGGTCCTTCTTCGATAGAATCCATTGTGATTGCATTGCCCGTAAAAGCTTTGCCGTATACAGGCTCGTCAAGAGACAGTACCTTTTTGTCACCCTGAACAACTTCCTTTTTCTGAGCGCTGTTCGTGCGCTGACTTATCGCCTTTTCGATTTCTTTGTCGCGCTGTTGTCTGTGCTCGGATATGACCTCAGCCAAAGTCCTGTCGTTCATTTTCAGCTCAACTCTGAAATCCCTGTCAAAATTTTCCGAAAACCATTCTTTAATAAGCGTTTCGACATTGTGGCGCGCCATGAGCTGCAAGTCAATAGGACTTAACGCTTCGGCAAAAAGAATATTCGGCTCTGCGAAAGAAATGTTGTGCAACGCAAGCTCGCACGTTTTCAGTCCCTTTTCGCGCCACTGTGCTTTGAGTTGTTTTATGTATAAGGGCATTTCAGAGGGATTAAAACGCGCGGGATTTTTATTTTTGAGTATCAGCTTTACAGAATCGGCGGCAACGCCTACTTTCTTTGCAAAAAGCTTTTTCAGCGTCAATTCTTTTTCCGTCGTAAGAGGCGCACTGACAGTGCAGAATAATTCAAGTCTACCCGTGTCCTTGAAATATTTTGCACTGTCAAGCTCAATACTATTTAAAAAATCAAGTTTTTCTTCTCTGAAATATTCACCTATTACAGACATTTTCAGCAACCGTTTCCTTTGTTATCAAGTATAATCATAGCTCTCTCATAAAGAGCGTCAACCGCATCCTCAGCATCGATAACAGCTGTTTTCTCTCCGTGTTCAAAAATAACGACCTTTCCTTTTCCTCCGGCAATACCTATATCGGCGTGAGACGCCTCTCCCGGGCCGTTAACCACACAGCCCATTACCGCAACAGTGAGACTTCTCTTTTCGCCTGCAAATTTTTCGCGGAGCTTTTGAACCGTCGTCTCAAGGTCATATTTTGTTCTTGCGCACGTCGGACAGGATATTATTTCAACGCCGCCGTTATAAAGTCCGGCGGCTCTGAGCAGTTCGTATGCAGTATGCACCTCGTTTACAGGGTCGGCTGTCAATGAAACCCTTATCGTATCGCCTATCCCTTCAAGAAGCAACGCGCCGATTCCGAGCGAGCTTTTCACAGTTCCCGCAAGAATATCGCCTGCTTCCGTAACACCGAGGTGAAGCGGATATGATATTCTCTCTGACAAATATCTGTAAACGTCAATCATCTCACGAACGTTAGATGACTTTGCCGACACAACAATATCGTCAAACCCCGCCTTTTCAAGTGCATTCACATTGGCAAGTGCGCTTTCCGCAATGGCAATATAATTTCTGCCGTACTTTTGGACAAAATCCGAATTGAGCGAGCCTGTATTTGCGCCCACTCTTATCGGGACCTTGTGCTCCTTTGCCGATTGAGCAACAAGCCTGATTTTGTCCTCCGAGCCTATGTTGCCCGGATTTATTCTTACCTTTGCCGCGCCTGCTTCTATTGCACCGAGAGCAAGCCTGTAATCAAAGTGTATGTCTGCCACAACAGGCATACACGAATTTTTAACGATCGTTTGAAACGGTAAAATACACTCGCTGTCATAAACAGCACATCTTATAATACTGCAGCCTGCATTATATAAGTTCTCAATCTGCGAAAGTGTAGCCCTAACGTCTTTTGTATCCGTATTTATCATAGACTGCACCGCAACAGGATTACCGCCTCCGATTGTCACGTTCCCGATTTTAATTTCCTTTGTATTCTTACGTTCCATAATCAAAACAAATTTACTGCATCCTTAACCGTAAGCAATATCATGAGCAGCATTAGCGCCGCAAAGCCTACAAAATTTATCCAGCCCTCAACGTCTTGACGAAGCGGCTTACGTCTTATTCCTTCAATTATCAAAAGCAAGCATTTGCCACCGTCGAGTGCCGGGAAAGGCAACATATTTACAACCGCAAGATTGAGCGTTAAAGCGGCAAATATGCTTATTACAGATATAAATCCGTCTTTCGTCGCATCGCTTATGACGCTGATTACCCCGATAGGTCCGCTTACCTGGTCAAGTCCTTCACCTTTGAACAGCATATTGCCGATTGTAGTATATATGAGCGACATCATATTGCCTGCCATACTTACAGAATCGGAAACAGCTTTGCCGAATGTAGTCGGTACGTATTGACGCTGGAAATAGAATCCGACTTTATATCTGTTATCCGTTTCGTCAAGCTCAGGTGTTACCTCAATATCAACAAGCTCGCCGTTTCTTTCAACGGTGAATACGACCGTCTTGCCTGAATTCAGAATTGACGAGATTTGTGAAGAAGCCTTATTGAAATCATTCTGTATAATATCGATTCCGTCAATTTTGATTATTACGTCGTTTTGCTCAAGTCCAACCTGTTCAGCAGGCGTGTTCTCTATTATTTGGCCTATTTGCGGAGTCTCGGAAAGCGTGCCTATGCAAAGGTACAATATGAGGAGAAGTACAAATCCGAGAACAATATTCATCACCGCGCCTGCGGCATAGATTATAAAGCGCTTCCACACTTTAATATTCGGAAGCAAATTCGGATCGTCTCTGTTCACCTCTGTCTGTTCACCGTAAGCCTCATCGTCTCCTGCGAACTTGACAAAGCCGCCTATCGGGACGCATCTGAGCGAAAACAATACATTCTTGCCACGCCTTGAATATATCTTGGGTCCCATGCCAATGGCAAATTCGTCTATTTTTACATGAAACAGTCTGCCTGTAATATAGTGTCCCCATTCATGAACAACTACCATAACGGTAAATCCAATTACAAATGCCAAAATCGTATATACAATATTCATTAAAAAGCCTTTCTGTGGTTTATGTTATTCGCGTGCGAGCCTGTCGGCTGTTACAATATCCTCAAGCGTACAAGCCTCACCCATATTATTATTGCACAGCTTCATCAATTTGTACTGAACAAACTGTGAAATCTCAATGAAACTGATTTTTCTGTTCAAAAACAATTCAACTGCTTTTTCGTTTGCGGCATTCAAAACGGCAGGTGCTGTTCCGCCCATTCTGAGTGCATCATAAGCAAGCTGTATGGACGGGAATTTTTCCATATCCGGCTTTTCAAAAGTAAGTGCTGCCGCTTTTGTGAGATCGAGCCTTCCGAAGCGCGTCGGCAGTCTTTCGGGATATGAAAGCGCATACAGTATGGGATGCCGCATATCGGCGTTGCCGAGCTGAGCCATAATATTGCCGTCTATACATTCAACCATTGAATGTACTATACTCTGAGGATGAACAAGAATGTCGATTTTATCCGCACCCACGCCGTAAAGTCTTTCTGCCTCGATAACCTCAAGTCCCTTGTTCATCATAGTTGCCGAATCAACCGTAATTTTTGCGCCCATGCTCCAATTCGGATGCTTGAGCGCCTGTTCAACTGTAATATTCTTGAACTCTTTTTTATCCATTGTACGGAAAGGACCGCCCGATGCCGTGAGGATCAAACGCTCGACGTGCTCTTTATAATCCCCGTTTTTATTGATGCCCTCGAGACACTGCCACAAAGCGCTGTGCTCGCTGTCAATGGGAATTATTCTGCCGCCGTATTTTTTCACATAGTCGTTAACGATTTCGCCTGCCGCAACAAGCACTTCTTTTGTCGCAATGGCAACGCATTTGCCGCATTGCAAAGCTGATAACGTAATATCTATTCCAGCAAAGCCGCTTATTGCAACAACGACGGTATCGCAGTTTTCAACTATCGTCCTTTCATTGCCTTTGGGAAATATCAATTCCGATTTTCCTTTGTATTTTCCGCACAGCTTTTTATAAGAAGCCTCATCGTACAAGCCAATAAATTCAGGCTCATGTTTTTCCGCCTGTGCCGAAAGCAAATCGATATTCTTATTCGCAAAGCACGAAACAAGCCTGAATTTATCCGGATATTTTTCTATAATATCGACTGTCTGGGTTCCGATGGAACCCGTCGAGCCGAACAACGCAATTTTTTTCATTTCTGTTTATATGATATTAATTTTCTCTCAAATTATGCCCAATACGGTAAACAAATAAACAAGCACCGTTGTGAACATTATGCTGTCAAGTCTGTCCATGATTCCGCCGTGTCCCGGAATAAGATTACTGAAATCCTTCAAGCCGCAGTAACGCTTAATTGACGACGCGAACAGATCACCGAACTGTGCGAAAATGCCGCAAAGCAGTGCAATCAATATCCACATGAGCACGTTTACAACGCCTATCGGAGTTCCGTTTATAAGGCTAACAACGAGCCAATATATCGGGAACAATATTGTCGTTGCCGCCGCTCCGCCTATTGCGCCTGCAACTGTCTTATTTGGACTTATATTCGGGCAAAGCTTTGTATCGCCGAATCTGCGTCCCACAAAGAATGCGGCAGTATCCGTTATTACGGAAGCTATTATAGCCCCGATTATATACTCTCTTCCGAACTGTTGAAGAATATTGAGGAGCAGTATAAGTGTCGTCGGATATACAAATACGAATATAGTTCCTATTGCATCCTTAACATCGTATTTAGGCATAAGCATCGAAATTGAAAATGTGATTATTGAAAACAGCAGCAGTATTGCCAGCAGGTGCTTGCTCTCCCCGAAATATACCGTCACAGCCGCAACAATGGCGTACACGTAATTCATGATGAACATAGTATTGATTTCAACAATTTTAAGCGATCTTTTCATCTCGTAAATTGCACCGAGCATTATCGCAAGAACCAATAATTGAAACACTATGCCGCTGAAATAAATTGCCAATACAACAATCGGTATAATAACCGCCGCAGAAATAACTCTTTTTTTCATTGTCTGTTGCCTTCCTTTATATATTTTTATTTGCAAGACCGCCGAAGCGTCTCTCTCTCTTTTGATATTCCATAATCGCTCTTAAGAAGCATTCCTTGTTGAAGTCCGGCCAATAAAGATCCTTCGGGCTTATCCAAAGCTCCGAATATGCGCTCTGGTACGGGAGAAAATTGCTCAGGCGAAGCTCGCCCGCCGTTCTTATCACAAGGTCGGGGTCAGGCATACCCGCCGTATACAGATGCTCGGAAATAGTCTTTTCGTCAATATCATTGATATCGAGCTTGCCGTTTTGTATTTCCTCTGCCATAAGCTTGAACGCTCTTACAAGCTCTGCGCGTCCGCCGTAATTAAGCGCGACATTAAGATGAAGCTCGCTGTTTTCAGCCGTATAATCTATTGCGTACTGAACGGCATTTCTTGATTTTTCGGGAAGCACCGAATAATCTCCGAGCACGTGAATCCTTGCTCCCTCTTTTTTTATATTATCTATCTCTCTGTTTATGAACTCGACTATAAGATTCATAAGCGTATCGACTTCTTCCTTCGGGCGCGACCAATTTTCGGTAGAAAACGCATATACAGTTATATATTGTATGCCTATTGCTTTTGATACCGTAAGAAGCTCTTTAAGCTTTTCGACTCCGTATCTATGTCCGACAGAGCGCGCAAAGCCGTGCATTTTTGCCCATCTGCCGTTCCCGTCCATAATGATTGCGACGTGTTTGGGCACATTTTTGCTTTTAACAAGAGATATTAATGTATGAATATTGGGATTATCTGCCATATTACCGTGTAAAAGGGTGCTCCTTTCATTTAATTTCCGTATATAAAAATCTTTGTACGGAAATTACTTGTATATCTTTATTATAGCATAAAATGTAATAAAAATCTACTATCTATACAAAAATAATATATATATCCCGGAAGTTTATAAAAAAAGTCCGACGACATCACGCCGCCGGACTTGCAAAGAATTGTTTTTTGTGTTATTATCGGGATTCAAATTCAAAACCGACATTATCCATATCAAATCGATGATCTCATGCCATTAAAAATCTACCGGAGGAAATATATCATCAATATCGAATGAATATTCCTCATACTCGTCAAGGTCTGACGGAGGTGTTATTGTAACTTCTTTGCCCGGGTTATTGTATTTGAAGTTCATATTGAAGTCAATTGTAAACATACCGATTGCGCTTATAGCTTCGTCAATATCTTCCGCATCTTTATCAACGGAAAGGCCTTTCATTTCAAGTGTATTATCCGCAAAATAACCGTCTTTGATTACAAATGTTACATTCAAATCGCCGAATACAACCGATTTCAATGTATCCAATACATCTTTTCTTGTATCTTCCTTTTCATCATCGTCAACATCAAGTGCATCTACAAAACTGTTGGCAAGCTTTTCCGCAAAAGCCTTTATCTCTTCGCTTGTCTTTGTAATTGTGTACTTGTAGCCGCCGCCTTCCACTTCTTCCTTTGCAATATCCTTAAAGTCCTCTTCGTCAAATAAATCAACATCTACCTTTGCGTCCTCTTTAAATGAAGGAATATCGCTGTCTGCCTCATCGAGCTTCTGCTTGATTTTATTCTCGTACAATATTTCACCTTCGTATTTTGATGCAGAGTAAGAGTATTGGTAGCCGTCGGCGGAATATATGGAGATCGTTTCCTCCGAGCCCATTGCAGTAACCGTATACGAAAGTGAGATCGGAGAATTTTCATCATTCACGTCGACCATTTTTGCGGCAAAGCTAATGGGAACATTAAAATTCACAGTTCCGTCTTTTGAGCGCAGAGCCACAGTTGCCGAGCCCTCAATATCGATACCCTTCATTTCCTGCGAATTTTTGCAGGCATCGGAATACAGGTCGAAATCTGTCTTACCGCATCCGGTAAGAGAAAACAGCATAGCAACCACAAGAATCGCTATCAAAGAAAATTTTTTCATATCTTTCCTCCTTGAGATATTTCTTTACTCACATTATACCACAAAAAAATGAATTTGTCTATTTAAATGCAGGAAAATATACATTTTCAGACAAATTGTTTATTTACGGATAATTTTTCACCTGTCGATAATTAAAAAAGCTCGACGATAACAATATCGTCGAGCCATAAAGTCAAACGTTTTAATCAGTAATCAAAATCGAAATCGAAATCGAATTCTTCATACTCGTCAAGGTCAGACGGAGCCATTACAGTAACGTCTTTTCCCGGGTTGTTGAATTTAACGTTCATTTCAATGTCAATCTTGAGTAACTCATTCAATGCAAGATCATCTGTGCTGATCTCGGAAGAATTGATTACCAAGCCGTTCATTACAACGCCGAACTCTGTAAAATAGCCGTCCTTAATAACAAATGTAACCGTCATGCCGCCGAAAGTCATTTCGTCAAATGATTCTTTCATTTCGTTTTTAGATTCTTCTTTTTCAGCGTCCGTTTTATCCATTGCGTCAATGATACCGGACATAATCTTTTCGGCATAAGCCTTTACTTCGTCGCTTGTCTTTGTTATTGTGTACTTGTTGCCGCCGTCAACACTTTCCTTTGAAGCGTTTTTGAAGTCCTCTTCAACGAACAAATCAAGATCGATCTTAGCGTCTTCCTTGAGCTCGGGGAAATCGCTGTCTGACTCATCGACTGCCTCTTTGATCTTTTGCTCAAATTCTTCACCTTCAATTGATGTTTTTGTTGCCGTGTATCTGTATCCGTCGGCAACGTAAACCGAAGACTGTGTATTCATACCCATAAAAGGCATCGAATATGTAATAAGCATTTTTGCATTCTTGTTATTTACATCATCAACCTTGAGTGCAAAATCAATAGGCAAATTCATGTTCGTTGTTCCGTCAACGGAATTGATAACGAGCTTCACAGAGCCTTCTGCATCAATGCCCTTCATTTCCTCAGCGTTTTTGTAGGCGTCAGAATACATTTCGTAATCCGTCTTACCGCATCCGGTAAGAGAAAACAGCATAGCAATCACAAGAACTGCTATCAAAGAAATCTTTTTCATATCTTTCCTCCTTGAGATATTTCTTTGAATACATTATAACATAAATACTCAATTAAAACAACCATTATTATTTATATTTCAAAAAAATTTACATAGGTTTGCCGAAATATCATTTTCGTCGGCAGTAAAAAAGATAAATAAAAAGATCCCATTATGGCAGCTTCTCTTAAAGATAAAAACTCCATTGCGATTCCATGATCGTAATGGAGTTTTTTGTTATTTCAGTGTTCTGACAGCCTTCGGTGACAACTCAGGGGCGACCATCGGTCGTCCGTATCCACCGGTGCGAATTATCAACAACAAATAAATATGGTCGGGCATAATCACATAATGTTCCACATTCAATGCAGGATATATTAGGAAATATTGCTGACCGCATCATCTGCAAGCATCCCTTATTGTGGCAAATCCGCTTCTTGAGGACGACCAATGGTCGCCCCTACACCATTCCAAAATAATTGCTTCTATCCGAAGTAAATATTGTTATGAAATATACTCCGCAGAAATTATTTATGTAATTTCCTTTCAAGTGCGCTTCCCACAAGCCCCTTGAACAGCGGATGCGGCTTTGTAGGTCTGCTCTTAAATTCGGGATGATACTGCACGCCGATATAGAACTTGTTTGTAGGTACCTCGATAGTTTCAACAATATGATTGTCAGGCGACGTACCGCTTATGACAAGCCCGCTGTTTGTGAGTATTTCTCTGTAATCATTGTTAAACTCATATCTGTGGCGATGTCTTTCCGAAATAATATCCGTACCGTAGCATTTTTCCATGAGCGTACCCTTTACGATCTTGCACGGATATGCGCCGAGCCTGAGTGTGCCGCCCTTATCGATATGCTCATTCTGGTCGGGCATAAAATCGATAACCTTATTCTTTGATGTATCGTCAAATTCTCCCGAATTTGCATCAGCCAAGCCGCACACGTTTCTTGCGTATTCTATAACGGCTATCTGCATACCCAGACAAATTCCGAGATACGGCACATCATTTTCTCTTGCGTATTTAGCGGCGGCAATTTTGCCTTCAATTCCTCTGTTGCCGAAGCCACCCGGAACAATAAGTCCGTCACAAGCCGAAAGTATCTCTGCCGCATTTTTCTCCGTAACGGTTTCGCTGTCTATCCATTTTATTTCAACATACGTACCGTAATCATATCCGGCGTGTTTGAGTGCCTCCGCAACGGACAAATATGCGTCGTGAAGCTGTACGTATTTTCCGACAAGACCGATAGTAACGTTTTCCGTTCTGCTGTGAATCTTGTTTATCATTTCATTCCATGCCGCAAGGTCGGGCTTCGGAGCCGTAATTCCGAGTTCTCTGCACACAACCTCGGAGAAATTGCTCTTTTCAAGCATTATCGGTGCCTCGTACAGAACAGGCAATGTAATATTTTCTATTACGCAGTCACGCTTTACGTTGCAGAACAGAGATATTTTATCGAATATAGACTTTTCGAGCGGCTCGTCGCATCTGAGAATAATGATGTTCGGATTTATGCCCATTCCCTGAAGCTCTTTAACCGAATGTTGAGTCGGTTTTGATTTATGCTCGTCCGAGCCTCTCAAAAAAGGCACAAGCGTAACGTGGATAAACAATGAATTTTCGCGTCCCACCTCAAGCGAAATCTGTCTTACTGCTTCAAGGAACGGTTGGCTCTCGATGTCGCCTATCGTTCCGCCTATTTCCGTAATTACAACATCGGCCTGTGTTTTTTTGCCAACACTGTAAACAAACTCTTTAATTGCGTCGGTTATATGCGGAATAATCTGCACCGTCGAGCCGAGATATTCTCCTCTTCTCTCCTTATTCAGAACATTCCAATAAACCTTACCCGTTGTGAGGTTTGAAAATTTATTCAAATCTTCATCGATAAATCTCTCATAATGACCGAGGTCAAGGTCTGTCTCGGCGCCGTCCTCGGTAACATATACTTCGCCGTGCTGATACGGGCTCATAGTGCCCGGGTCAACATTGATATACGGGTCAAGCTTCTGTGCAGCCACCTTAAGTCCCCTTGCCTTAAGAAGTCTGCCGAGTGATGCCGCAGTAATACCCTTACCTAAGCCGGATACAACGCCTCCGGTAACAAAAATGTACTTTGTGTTTTTCATAAATATCCTCCATACAAAAAAAGAGACGCTCAACGAGCGAGAATTATCCCGCCATTGAACGCCGTTGTTCTGCCTGTAAATAACATATATAAAATTATAGCACTATATCTTGATTTTGTCAAGCACGCAAAAGGAGCATTTTTCGCAAAGTTCAACTAAAAATCTGCCCGAAATGCAATCAAAAAAGCGCGGCATACAAATACCGCGCCTTATCGATTTAACTTCAATCAGTTCTGAGAAGCCTGCTTCATAACCTCGTCAGCGAAGTTGTCAACTCTCTTCTCAAGACCTTCACCCTTCTCAAAACGTACAAAACGTCTGATCTTGATGTTCTCACCTGTCTTGATAATGACTTCCTTAACAGCGTCCAAAACAGTGATGTCTTCGTTGAGAATCCAATCCTGCTCTTCGAGGCAGTGAGCCTTATAGAATTTTTCCATTCTGCCGTCAACTATCTTGTCAACGATCTTCTCGGGCTTGCCTTCCTTTAATGTGATGTTTCTCTGAACCTCACGCTCTTCCGCAATATCCGCAGCCGGAATCTCATCACGGCGAACATACTTAGGATTGTATGCTGCTATATGCATTGCAATGTTGTGAGCAAGCTTTTTGAATTCGTCATTCTTTGCAACGAAGTCAGTTTCGCAGTTAAGCTCTACAAGAACGCCTATTCTGCCGCCGATATGCTGATATGTTTCAACAATACCTTCAGCTGCAATACGTGTAGCCTTCTTGTCAGCCTTCATCTGACCGTTTTCTCTCAAAATCTTAACAGCCTTATCAACATCGCCATCTGTCTGCTGGAGAGCACGCTTGCAGTCCATGATGCCGCAACCTGTTACGTCTCTCAATTCTTTAACCATTGATGCACTTATTTCTGCCATAATTAATATTCCTCCGATTATTATTCCTGAACAGGTGTTTCTTCGCTTACTTCAGCTTCTGCCGCAACTTCAGCAGCTTCCTCAGCAACAACAGCTTCATCTGCGGCAGCCTCTGCCGATACGCTGTTTTCCTCCGGGTTATACTGCTCGCCCTGAACGCCTTCCAAAACAGCGTTTGCCATTACGGATGCAATAAGCTTTACAGCGCGGATAGCGTCATCGTTACCGGAAATTACATAATCAACCTCATCCGGGTCGCAGTTTGTATCAACTATTGCAACTATCGGAATACCGAGAGCGTGTGCTTCTGCAACAGCGATCTTCTCTTTCTTCGGGTCAACAACGAACATTACATCCGGAATACCGTTCATGTCCTTGATACCGTCGAGATTTGTGTGAAGAGTATTCTGTTCCTTGCGGAGCTTTACAACTTCCTTTTTGGGCAACAGATCAAAAGTGCCGTCCTCTTCCATTTTATCGAGCTGCTTCATTCTTGCAATACGTGTAGAAATCGTCTTGAAGTTTGTGAGCATACCGCCGAGCCATCTCTGGTTTACGTAGTACATATTGCAACGCTTTGCTTCTTCTTCAACAGATTCCTGAGCCTGCTTCTTTGTACCTACAAAAAGAACCTTGCCGCCGTTTGCAGCAGTATCTCTTACGAATTCGTAAGCCTTTTCTACGAGCTTTGCAGTCTTCTGCAAATCGATAATGTAAATTCCGCCTCTGTCTGTAAAGATGTACGGCTTCATTTTTGGGTTCCATCTTTTTGTCTGGTGACCGAAATGGACGCCCGCTTCCAACAATTGCTTCATTGAAATAACTGACATAATAAATCCTCCTCGTTCTTCCTCCATCTCCGTTCCAGCTGTTAACCGCCAAAGCGGCACGATAAGCATATGGAGATGTGTGTTATTCCATCGCGTATTATAACATACAATCGATAAATTTGCAATATCTTTTTTTATTTATATTCCGTAAAATGCAAAATTTTATTCTGTCATGCCTTATATCCGTTTTTTGCCGCGCTGACCATTTCCGCAAAATATTTATGTACCGATAAATCCTCATTCAATTCCGGATGAAAAGCAGTAACAAGCATATTGCCTTCTCTCGCCGCAACAATTTTGCCGTCAACGGATGCAAGAACATTTGTGCTGCCGTATACCGACTCGATATACGGAGCACGAATAAATGTCATGGGAATCTTTCCTATACCCTTAAATTCGGCTTGTGTGTAAAAGCTTCCGAGCTGTCTGCCGTAAGCATTCCTTACCGCGGTAATATCCATTGCTCCGAAATGCACTCTGTCGTCATTTTCGATTTTCTTTGCAAGAAGAAGCAGTCCGGCGCAGGTTCCGAATACGGGCATTCCCGCAATTATGCGTTCCTTCAGGGGTTCGAAAAGCTCAAGCTCTCTCAAAAGCTTGCCCTGAACAGTGCTCTCGCCGCCCGGAATAATCAATCCGTCAAAAGGCTTATCCAAATCTCTTTTCCGGCGTATTTCAAATGAATCCACCGAGATTTGTGAGAGCATTTGTTCATGCTCGATAAATGCTCCCTGCAATGCAAGCACTCCTATCTGCATGATTATTTGCCTCTTTCCGCCATAAGGATTTCTATTTCCTGTTCGTTTATACCAGCCATTGCCTCACCGAGGTCTTCGGAAAGCTCTGCCAAAAGCTTAGGATCATTGTAATTCGTTACAGCCTTGACAATAGCCGCCGCTCTTTTTGCGGGATTGCCCGACTTGAATATACCCGAGCCGACAAACACGCCTTCTGCTCCGAGCTGCATCATGAGAGCCGCGTCCGCAGGAGTAGCGATTCCGCCGGCGGCAAAATTTACAACAGGAAGCTTCTTGTTCTCATGAACATAAAGCACAAGGTCATAAGGCACCTGAAGCTGCTTTGCAACATCAAACAGCTCATCCTCTGATGCCGAAGCAATGCGTCTGATTTCAGCCTGCATCATGCGCATATGACGTACTGCTTGTACAACATCTCCCGTACCCGGCTCGCCCTTTGTACGTATCATGGAAGCACCTTCATTTATACGGCGCAATGCTTCGCCCAAATCCTTTGCTCCGCAAACAAACGGAACATCGAATTTTGTCTTATCAATATGATACTTATCATCAGCCGGAGAAAGCACTTCGCTTTCATCAATGTAGTCAATTTCGATAGCCTGCAATATCTGTGCCTCCGCAAAATGTCCTATACGGCACTTAGCCATAACAGGTATGGAAACCGCGTTCTGTATTCCCTTTATCATTTTAGGGTCGCTCATGCGCGAAACGCCGCCTGCCGCACGTATATCCGCAGGAATGCGTTCCAATGCCATTACCGCGCAAGCGCCTGCCGCTTCCGCAATTTTTGCCTGCTCGGGGGTTGTTACGTCCATTATGACGCCGCCCTTGAGCATCTGTGCCAAATTCTTGTTCAATTCAAATCTGTCATTTCCCATTTCTTTTTTTCTTCTTAAAACTTTTTATAAATTATTTTATATGCCTCGGATATTTCCGAGCCATGTATTATCTTTCGGTACGAGGCAAGCTTTTGCGCCTGCGATGTCTATATTGAAATACTCCGTATGTAATAAAGAGCATCCGTAATTTATACATTACCTATATGTTTAGTATGTATTATAATTTATTTTCTCTGTTTTGTCAATAGGTATTTTGATCCCTTTATGCACAAAAATAAAAATGTATCTCAAATGATTGACAAATATAAAAAGCCGTGCTATAATAATTCCTATGAAATACATATGTTTTATGGTAAAGCATATTGTTTTCATGTAACTATGCGGCAAATATAAGATAGTGCATCCGGAATCGCAAAGACCTCTCGGCAAAAACGCATAACTGCAATAAAAAAGGCGGCAAATCGGCTTCAAGCTAAAAAAATGTCCGCAGTATACTTTATCGTATTCCTGCGGATGAGATTTGATTATATTGTGTAGTCGTTTGCGTACAGTTCTCTTTGCTGATCCAGCATATCCTGTAATGTTATACCGTCAAGGTACTCATTGATAACGCGGTAAAGTCCCTTCCAAACAGGGAGCGTGACGCACTGTGAACTGCGTTCACATTGTATCGGATCGTTTTCAAGGCAAGCCACAGGCGAGAGACTCCCCTCCGTAATACGCAGAATATCGCCTACCGTATATTTGTCAGGTGATTTTGCAAGCCTGTATCCTCCGTTAAAGCCTCTGTTCGTTCTGAGAATGTCGGATTTATTTAACAGAGGAACAATCTGTTCCAGATACTTTTTTGAAATTCCCTGACGCTTTGCAATATCTTTAAGCGCCACATAGCCATCATTTTGATGCTCAGCCAAATCAACCAGCATACGCAGTGCGTAGCGACCTTTTGTTGAAATAAGCATAGAATATCACCCCTGTAATTTAATAACCTAATAATACCATATATTTAGTAGATTTTCAAGAGGTATTTTCAATTATTTCGGCAAAATCGTTTTTGTGAGGCTCTATAATAAAGTCAGTGTTGCAAATAAAAGATACAGAAAGGATGTAAATTATATGTTGCCCGATGCAATTTTTTTGAATATACATATGTACGGCGTAATGATTGCCGTAGGCATAGTGTTTGCGTTTATCGTTTTGTTTTCGTATTCAAAGAAGAAAAACATAGATGAGAAATTGGTAAACTTCATTTTTTACGACGGAATAGGTGCCATAGTATTCGGTTTCTTGAGTGCCGCATTTTTCCAAGGGCTGTACGATTATATCGAAAACCCCGATGCGGGTTTCCACATAGGCGACAGCATAACGTTTATGGGCGGATTGTTCGGAGGCGTGGTATTTTTTCTTACCGTTTATTTTATATTAAGGAAAAAGCTGAACCTGCATCTGAGTGATATTATTTCGATTATTCCCTGCTCGATACTTATAGGTCACGGCTTTGGCAGAATCGGATGTTTTTTTGCGGGATGCTGTTACGGCAGAGAAACCGACAGTATTCTCGGCATAAAATTCCCAAACCTGCCGAATCCCGTGCTTCCCACACAGCTGTATGAAGCCGCATTTCTCTTTATTATGTTCGGAGTATGCTCATATTTAGTCATGAAAAAGGACTTTAAGCACAATCTGAGCTTGTATCTTATATCCTACGGTATTTTCAGATTTTTACTCGAATTTATAAGAGGAGATGACCGCGGTCAATTTATAGCAGGCATAACGCCGTCACAATTCTGGTCGATCGTAATGATGGTGGCGGGGATATTGGTTTTCTTTATACTGAAAGGCAAAACAAATAAAGCTGCCCTCAAATAGTCTGCCTTAAAACACGGTACTTAATGTGTACCGATAAAGCATGTAAGGCATACCGTTTGAAAAGCAGCTTGATTGAGCTTGCCGTTTATTTTCGTCTCATTATGGAATTTACCGCCACAGCCTTATCATACGGAATATATACCGTCTCCTGAGGATGTGGTGCCGTTGTTATTTTCTCCATATTTTCGTCATACATTTCATTGAGCGTCAATTCAAAATGTCTCCCGACCGGAGGCATTATTTCCACAGTGTCGCCTGATTTGAAATGATTCCTCTGTTCTATTTTTATCATACCCTTTTCAGCGTCATAGCCTATTACCTTACCTATGAAGCCATAATCCCTCACATACGTACTGCTGTCATAGCACTGTGCCGACGCATCGGGCTTTCCGAAAAAGAATCCGGTAGAAAACGGTCTGTGACTTGTTTTATCTATTTCGCTCATCCAATACGGATCAAACTCATATTTTTCTGGATCGCTTTCGTATCTGTCTATCGCTTCTCTGTACTGCTTTGTAACGGTGGCGGTATAGTTTATTGTTTTCATTCTGCCTTCTATTTTGAAGCTCATAATGCCCGCCTCGGCAAGCTCGCGTATGTGCTTTATCATGCAAAGATCGTTTGCATTGAACACGTACGTTCCTCTTTCGTCCTCAAACACAGGCATAAACTGTCCCGGACGCTTTTCTTCCATTACATAATAATTCCACCTGCACGGCTGAGCACATTCTCCATGGTTAGCTCCCCTGCCCGTCATATAGCTGCTGAGCAAACAACGTCCCGAATATGACATACACATTGCTCCGTGAACAAACGCCTCAAGCTCAACGTCGTCCGAAAGCTTATCGTGTATTCTCTTTATATCGTCAATTGAAGCCTCTCTTGCGAGAATAATGCGTTTTGCGCCGAGCTCGTGCCACATTTCAGCCGCCGCATAATTTACGGTGTTCGCCTGTGTGCTTATGTGTATGGGCAAGTGCGGCGCATACTTTTTTGCAACGGAAAATACGCCGAGATCGGATATTATTACGGCATCGACCGATATTGATTCAAGATACTTAAAATATTCCGGTAAAGCATCAATGTCTTTGTTGTCGGCGAATATGTTGACTGTAATATATACCTTTTTGGCTAAAGAATGGGCAAAATTTACTGCCTTTTCAAGCTCGTCGTCCTCAAAATTATCGGCAAACGCTCTCAGACCGAATTTTTTTCCTGCCATATAAACAGCGTCCGCTCCGTAAATGCACGCCATCTGCAGTCTTTCAAAATTTCCCGCAGGAGAAAGCAATTCTATTTTTTTCATACTGTTCCTTTTTTCTTGCAAAAGCTTTTTCTACACACAAAATAAACAAAATCAAATTGATTACAAAGTTTCTGATTTTTTGCGGCTTATCAATATTCCGTCCCCTATGGGCAAAAGAGCTGTTTCCATGCCGGCATCCGACATCATTTCGTTAAGGAATGCTTTCATTCTTTTAACGATTGTTATCTTTCTTCTGTTCACAAGCGATTTTTCGCTCACCATGCCGTAAAACAGAACGTCGTCGCACACAACCGTGCCATTCGGAGAAAGGAGTCTTTTACACTCTCTCATCAACTGCAAATACTGTGCCTTTGCCGCATCCATAAAAATAAAATCGTATTTTCCGCTCATAAGCGGCATTATTTCAGCGCTGTCACCCAAAAACGAGCTTATCCTCTCGGAAAAGCCGCACAATTCAAAATTCTTTCTTGCGCGGCAAAGCATATCCTCGTCACACTCGATAGTGGTAAGTCTTGAATCCTCGCCTGCCGCATCAAGCATCGTGATTGCCGAATAGCCTATGCACGTCCCTATTTCAAGAATATTTTTCGGTTTAAGTGCGCCTATCTGCCAACGCAAAAAAGCCTCAACCTGTATGCGTGTCACAGGGAGACCTTCTTTAACTGCACTGCTATGTATTTCAGACAAAAATGCTCTCTGCGGCGAGGAGACAAACATATCTCCTGCCGCAGTCAAATCGTCAATATACTCATCGATATAATCGTAATTAATTCTGTTGCCCATTTTTATTGATTACCGGCTGCCTGCTCGTTTTTTATTTCCTGATAACGCTTTGCATAGAGCTGTGAATAATACAAGTGCTGTGCGTAATCAGATGTATACGTGTTTGTTCCCGTGTCCGGATTAAGCGTAAAATAGAGCATTCCGTCTTTTATATCGTCCTCGTTCGGATAAAGAACTGCCTTTATTGAAGCAAGCCCCGGATTGCAAATAGGTCCTATCGGCAAGCCCTTATTAATATAAGTATTATACGGGCTTGCATAGTTTGTATCTGCAATCGTCAGATCAAATACGCTGTCTCTCGTCTCATTATTGAGCGCCAACACATAAAATACTGTGGCATCCGACTGTAGAGGCATATCCCTGTTGAGTCTGTTGATAAAGCAAGCCGCACAGCGTGCAAATTCAGCCGTACTTGCGCCTTCTTTCTCAAGTATGGACGCAAAGGTTATAAGCTCGTCTAATGTATATCCCTGTTCCTCGGCAAGCTCGACAATGTCCTTCGAGAGCTTCTTTTCAAAGTTATCAAGCATTTTGATCATTATATCCCTCGGTGTTGCATCAATATAAATTGAATACGTATCCGGGAACAAATATCCCTGAAGCGCATATCCGTACTGACGTCTTTCCTCCGGCAATTCGGCAAGGAACCAATATTCACCGAAATTTTCCGGAACAGCATAATCAATAAATTCCTGTTCGGTAAAGTTAAGCTGTTTTGTATTGACAAGATACGATGCTATCCTTGCAAGACTCCAGCCCTCGGGTATGGTTATGTTCACTGTCGGAACAGTGTGCGTGCCTATCAGCAGCTGATCCATAACCTCCTGCATTGTCATGTTGTGAGAGAAAACGTATTTCCCCGACTGAAGCTTATACGAGTTATTGGATATATCGACAAAAAGCCTGAATACGAATGAATTGCTTATAACGTTGTTTTCCTCGAGAAGCTTTGATATGGATCTCACGCCGTATCCGTTGGGTATTTCAAGCGTAAATGTTTCCTCATTGTCTGGTTCGGGCGGCAGGAAGTAATGGTTAGCAGCATAATTCACTATCTTTGTAATGCCGAAATACATTATCAGGACGGTTGCGGCAACAATTATGAATGGGCGCAAAAACAGTACCCATAAGTCTTTCAAAACTCTTTCAAAGTTTGTAACGGCTCTATCCAATTTCATAGCCAAAAATCCTCCCGAATATAATTACGGTATTCATTCTATCTCTACCTTCAGTTCGTTTTCATCTGTATTGAGAGACAGAGCTACCATTTTATCGCCTTTTTTTGCCGAATATGTAATATAATTTCCGTTTACTCTCTGGGAATCATATGTTGAAAATCCCTTATCGAGCAAAAGTCTTATATAATCGCCCATATTGTCGGCGGTGAAATTTCCTATCGTTATTATTGAAAACGCTTTTCCGTCAACATCTTCTTTCGTCAAGGCCTGAATAATCTCTCCTGCGCTCGGTTTGGGAACAGATGCTGCCGGACCTTTCTTCGGCCACAGCTTAGGGTCCTGATTCGTAATATCGCCGCACGCACACAGCATACAGCATATAATAAGAATCACCGTGCTCACAGAAATCAATTTCAACGTTCTTTTCATGATTTATCTCTGAACTCTTCCGCTTGCGTCTCCGCCCATAAGAGTTTTAACTTCATCAACGCTTACCTGGTTCATATCGCCGTGAATCGTATGCTTAAGAGCCGAAGCCGCAACAGCAAACTCAAGTGCATCCTTTGCGCTCATTCCCGTAATTATTCCGTAAATGAGACCGCCGCCGAATGAGTCTCCGCCGCCTACTCTGTCAACTATTCTGAGTGAATACTTTTTGGAGAACATAAATTCATTGCCGTCATAAAGCATAGCCGACCAATTATTATCCGAAGCGGAAATGCTTTCTCTGAGCGTTATTGCAACATACTTGAAGCCGAAGCGCTCTGCAAGAGTTTTTGCAACGTACTTGTATCCTTCTCTGTCAAGCTCGCCCTTTGTAATATCGGTTGACGGAGCCTTTATTCCGAACACGTCGTCTGCGTCCTCTTCGTTTGCTATGCAAACATCAACATACTGCATAAGCTCGCCCATTACAGCGCCTGCTTTTTCCTTTGACCAGAGCTTCTTTCTGAAGTTGAGGTCACAGCTTATCATCATGCCTTTTTCTTTTGCCTTTTTGCAGGCTTCCAAAGTCAATTCCGCAACACTGTCGCTCAATGCCGGAGTAATTCCCGTAAAATGGAACCATTCAGCGCCGTCAAACGCCTTATCCCAATCTATATCGCCAACCTTTGCCGTGGAAATTGCCGAATGTGCTCTGTCATAGGTAACCTTTGAAGGACGAACAGATGCGCCTTTCTCGCAATAATAAATACCTACTCTTTCTCCGCCTCTTGCAATAAAAGACGTATCAACGCCATACTTGCGGCAAGCGTTAAGTGCGGCATCACCGATGCTGTTTTTCGGCAGTCTCGTAACAAATGCAGTATCTATGCCGTAATTTGCAAGAGAAACCGCAACATTGCTCTCTGCTCCTCCGTATGTCGCTTCAAATTTATCAGTCTGAACAACTCTCAAATATTCCGGCGGTGCAAGTCTGAGCATTATCTCGCCGAATGTAACTACCTTTGCCATAATCAAATCTCCGTTTCTTTTGCGGAAATAATCATTTCCGCATGCTTATTAGTATTCTTCAGTTAAAATAATATATAATTGTTTCCAAAAATTACTTTTTGTTCAGTTCGGCTCTTGCATTCTTGATTTCCGCAATAAATGCCTTTGCCGTGTTTGTTATCTGTTCATAATCGCCCGTCTTTGCGCCTGCGGTAAGCCTGCTGCCTGCCGCCATTGCAACTACGCCCGCTTTTATCCAATCCTTTGCGTTTTCAACGCTTACGCCGCCCGTAGGCATGAGCTTTGCATACGGCAAAGGTCCGAGAATATCCTTAATGATTTTAGGTCCGTAAAGGTCTGCCGGGAACACCTTAAGAAGATCCGCGCCTGCCTCCATAGCCATAATTGCTTCGCGCACCGTCATTACGCCCGGAACACACAAAACTCTGTATCTGTTGCACATACGAAGAACGTCCTCGTTGAACGACGGAGAAATAACAAACTGCGCACCTGCAAGTATTGCTATTCTTGCCGTTTCCGCATCAAGAACAGTTCCTGCGCCCAAAAGGATCTCGCCGTTTTTGTATTTTGCCGCCAATGCACGAATAACCTCATCGGCACCCGGTACCGTAAATGTAATTTCTATGCCGGCAACTCCGCCCTCTTTGCACGCTTCGGCAATTTTAATTGCCTGCTCGCTGTCTTTTGCTCTTACAACCGCAATAAGACCGCCATCGCACATTTTGTTAAATACTTGTTCCTTATCCATTTCTATTACCGCATCTTAAAGATGTTTTCCTTTCATAACAATATTATTGTTGATTTATTATAACCCTTTACCCTCAAAATGTCAACCGCGCAATATGCACATAATGTAAATTTCAGATAAAAATCGTCATTTTCTCAATATTCAATGCCGATTAAGGCTTATTTTCCTCTTTTTCATACTTTTCAAGCACATACGAAAACAGTTCCGATATTCTTTTTGTATTTCCGTTCAAAAACAAATATCCCAAAAGTGCTTCAAGCCCGGTTGCAAGTCTGTAATCCGTAACATCGGCATTCTTCGGCATGGTAGCGCTTTTTGCGTTTCGTCCTCTGCGAACAATATCCTTTTCCTCATCATCAAGCACGTCATCGAGCATATGCAGTATATTCGCCTGAGCCGATGCCTTTACAACCTTTATCGCACGTGCATTGAGCTTTGATACCGTCTCATTCACCGATGTCGCAAAATACGTCCTCACAAACAAGTCCATAACGCTGTCACCTATGTATGCAAGCACAAGCGGCGACAATGTCCTCATATCAACGCTGTTGACAGACGGTATTTTCTCTTTCATTTCATCTATCAAAGATTTGTATTCCATATCATTTATTACGTCACTCAATATAATCCATATCTCAGTCGCTTACCGAGCACATACAAAGACCGTACACCTTTTCGGCACCTGCCCCGATCAAAGCCTTGGCACATTCATTCAGCGAGCTTCCCGTTGTGAGAATATCGTCTATGACGAGAATCCTTTTGTTTTCTATTTTGTTCTTATATTCTTCGGATACCTTTATCGCACCCGTAAGGTTTGCCATTCTTTCCGCAGTATCAAGATATGACTGCGGAGTTGTATTCTTTGTCCTCAAAAGAGCGGGCAAACATTCAATGCCTGTGTTTTCAGCCACATTCCTTGCAAGAAGCTCTGCTTGATTATAGCCGCGCGCCCTCTCCTTTGCACGGTACATGGGAACAAATGTTATAAAATCGCAATTCCAGCCGAGCGTCTCGTACTTTTTCGACATCTCAGCCGCCGCAAAATTCGCCAGCCATTCCTCACCCGAATACTTCAGCTTGTGAACCACAGTTCTTACAGAGCCTTCATACACGTATACGGATGCAGCCTTTTCAAATGCAAAATCGTTCTTGGCACACATTTTGCACAAAGAATCCTCACTGCCGACTTTTCTGCCGCATTTTGTACACAAAAATCCGTCTGCCTTCAAAAATGTTTTGATGCACTCATCGCAAATTGCCGCTCCCGAATGCTCCTTATATGTACGTGCGCGCCTTGAACACACAATACAGCCGAAATCATCGGGATAAAATATTCTCTTGAGAATTTCAGAAATCAATTATATCATTCCAATCTATTGCCTCAAATTCGTCTGTCTCAATATCGTTTCTGCCGTCATCGGTATCGGCAAAATAATCACCCGTGCCGGCACCGATTTCATTTTGCACTTCCTTGAACATATCCGCAAGCCCCGTATAACGTACGCTTCTGTAATCGTTATCTACCATAAATTTAAGCACATCTTCTCTGCCTACGAGAATGACAAGCTTTTCTGCTCGCGTTATTCCCGTATACAAAAGGCTCCTGCTGAAAAGCATATTCGAGCCGCCCGCAAGAGGCATTACTACCACGGGGAACTGATTGCCCTGACTTTTATGCACCGTTGCGGCATAAGCAAGCTCAAGCTCATCGAGCCATGCAAAGCGGTACTCTATAACCTTGCCGTCATCCATTTCAACCGTCATGGAGTCATCGTCATTGTCTATCGTTCTGATAACTCCCATATCGCCGTTGAATATGCCCGTTCCGTTGCTGTCGTCCGTCTCCCATTCGATAGTGTAATTGTTCTTTATCTGCATTACACGGTCGCCCTCGCGGAAAACATTATCCCTGAATTCATATTCGTTTTTATTGTAATCCGGAGGATTCAGTGCCGCCTGAAGGACCTTATTCAGATTATTCACGCCTGCAACGCCTTTTCTTGTCGGGGAAAGCACCTGAATATCCTTAATCGGTTCATAGCCGTAATAATCGTTTAGCCGCCTTACGACAGTATCAACAAGCGTATCCACTATCTGCTGAGGCGTATTTCTTTTCATGAGGAAAAAGTCGCCCTGTCTTGAGCTTATTGTGGGCATTTCGCCTCTGTTTATTTTGTGAGCATTTGTAACAATGGTGCTGTCGTTGTCCTGTCTGTAAATCTCAACAAGCTTTGTTGACGGTATAGCCTCGCTTTGAAGCATATCGCCCAGAACATTGCCCGGCCCCACCGACGGAAGCTGATCCGCGTCGCCTACAAATATTATTCTCATGCCGGGTGCGCTTGCTTTCAATGTGTAAAACAAAAGCATGGTATCCACCATTGACATCTCGTCAATTATAAGCACGTCGCAGTCAAGCGGATTTGATGAGTTTCTTGAAAATGAATAATTATTTTCCGCGTTATAATCATATTCAAGAAGTCTGTGCAGAGTTTGCGCCGTTCTGCCTGTCGTCTGTGCCATTCTTTTTGCGGCGCGTCCTGTCGGAGCGGCAAGCTCAACAGAAGAGTTCTCCCTTTCAAATATATCAAGAAGGCACTTTATGATTGTCGTTTTGCCTGTACCGGGACCACCCGTTATTATTGAAACGGGAGTTTTTGCCGCCATTTTAACTGCATTGTACTGTTCCGGATGAAGCTTTATATTATTATCGCGTTCATATGCGCCGCAACAAGCATCAATGAGCTTATCGTCACAGCTTTTCGCCGAAAGCGTGCCGTGGAGCATTGAAAGCAGTCTGTCTGCAATAAATTTTTCCGCATAATAAAACGCCTCGTAATATATGCACTTTCTGCCGTCATTTTCGACTATTGCGATTTTGCCTTTAAGGGCAAGCTCTGTTATTGCATTTTCGGCAATACTGTCCTGCACACCCGTTATTCGCTTCACCTGCTGTATCAACAGGTCCTTCGGGAGATATGTATGACCCTCTGCTGCAGACTGCTTCAAAACATACTGCACGCTTGCATTCACTCTGAGTGGAGACGTCATTTCAACGCCCATGGCGCGCGCCACCTTATCAGCCGTAAGAAAGCCTATTCCGTCTATCTCCTCGGCAAGAACATACGGATTTTCCTTTACTATCTTTATCGCCGATTTTCCGAATTTATTGTATATTCTCGAAGCGAACAGCGCCGTTATGCCGTACGTCTGCATAAAAAGCATTACCTCGCGCATTCCCTGATTCTGTTGCAAAGACTCGACTATTTTGGCAAGCTTTTTGCGGCCTATTCCCTCTATTTCAAGCAGTCTGTCGGTATCGTAATTTATTATGTCCATTGTGTCATCGCCGAAATGATCCACAATGCGCTGAGCCATAGCCTTTCCGATTCCGTACACGGCGCTGGACGACAAATAACGAATTATTCCCTCTCTTGTGGTCGGCAGCATTGTTGTATAAAAATCGGCTTTGAACTGTCTGCCGTACTCATGATGAACGGTCCATTGTCCCGAAAGCTCAAGTCTTTCGCCGTCCATAGCGAGCGCAAGCGGGCCTACCGCCGTAAATTCGGTTCCGTCTTCTGCCGAAAGCTCAAGCACGGCAAAACCCGTATCTTCATTTTTATATACCGTATGCACTACCGTTGCTTGAATAGTATCCATTCCAATAACCCTTTACAACACAAAAACCGCAATATTAAAAACCTATAACCAATGCTTTAATCATTTAGGCAGCATTTCAATCATCTGCTGCATAAAATAAACGAGCAACATATTGTCGGCACCGAGAACAGCGGCGGCAATAATTGCTTCCACCGCATAATATTTATCTTTCGTCTGAAGAAACGTAATAAGCGAGCATATCATAAACGGCAACGCAAGGAGCATTACAAACAGGAAAATGCCGAAATATTGAAAGTCCATAAACTTAAAGAAAAGCGATACAGGCGTAATGCAATAATAAGTCATTGCCACTATCCTTTTCCAGTGCTTTGCGCTTCTGAAGCCGGGCAGGAATTTCACCGGAGGAAGAAATTTGAAGTCCTTCGGTTTTATCCATTTTTTATCTGTATTTTTTGTTTCGGGCTGATTCTTTTTTTGCGCTTGGGCAACCTTTTTCTTCATTTTACTTTTGGACATAATAAAACCACCTCATAATCCGTATAAACGGTTTTTGAGTCCTTTCTTTTGCGTTTTGATACCTCATCAAAATTTATCGGTATAAATGCTGTTTACTTTTTGCCGAGTTCCTTTGCCTTGTTATATGCGGCAAGAACGGCATCCATAGCGTTTGCCCTGAAGCCGCCTCTTTCAAGTGCGTGAACTCCCGCAATCGTAGTGCCTCCCGGACTGCATACAGCATCCTTAAGCTCGCCCGGATGCTTTCCGCTTTCAAGCACGAGGCTTGCGGAGCCGAGCACCGTCTGAGCCGCATAAAGCAATGCGTTTTTTCGCGGCAATCCGCATTCAACGGCACCGTCAGCCAAAGCTTCGATAAACATATACACAAATGCAGGTCCCGAGCCGGAAAGTGCGCACGCCGCATCAATCATTTTTTCATCAAGCTTGTCCATAATGCCTGCATGAGACATATCCCTTACAAACTCTTCCGTTTGCTCACTTGTTGTTTTTGCATTTGCCGTATACAGTATCATTCCCTTGCCAACCGATACAGGCGTATTCGGCATGATCCTTATTGTAGGATACTCCGCACCGCACATATCGGATATAGTTTTGATGCTGAGGCCTGCCGCCATAGTTACAATTACAAAGTTATCTTTTCTTTTGGCAAGTGTATCTTTTATCTCTTCGAGCATACCGCTCATCATCTGCGGCTTTACGCCGAGGAAAATGTATTCGCATTCCGATGCGATCTTTATATTGTCGGCAACAACCACACCGCATTCCAATGCAAGTGCCGATGTTTTTTCGTTATCGTGGTCTGAAACCAAAATTTTGCCGCCGTCAACATTTTCGGCAACAGCTCTTACAAGTGCGCCGCCCATATTGCCGCAGCCTATAAATCCGTATTTATACATAATAAATCCTTTCCGCCGTTTTTTCAGCGTATCTGTCCGTTTCCGTAAATTCTGTATTTATATGCCGTAAGCTCGGCAAGCCCCATAGGTCCTCTTGCGTGAAGCTTTTGAGTTGAAATGCCCATCTCGCATCCGAGACCGAACTCACCGCCGTCTGTAAAGCGCGTCGAAGCATTTACGTATACAGCCGCGCTGTCAACAAGCGCAGTAAAAAGCTCTGCGTTTTCCTTATTTGATGTTATTATCGCATCGCTGTGATGCGTTGAATGTGAGGCGATATGATCTATTGCCTCTTCAATACTGTCAACAACCTTTACGGCAAGAATATAATTCAAAAATTCGGTATCAAAATCGTTTTCGCCTGCCGGAGTGCCCGAAATATAAGCCTTAGCCTTCTCATCGATTCTAAGCTCCACCGGAATTTTACCGTCTGCAATGCGCTTGTCAACAAGAAGCTCTTTTAAGCGCGGCAGGAAATTTTCCGCAACATCCTTATGCACTATGCAAACTTCTTCCGCATTGCAAACAGACGGTCTGCTTGTTTTTGCATTTTCTATTATTTTGAGTGCCATATCAATATCGGCGTATTTATCCACATAAACGTGACAAATACCCGTTCCCGTCTCGATGCACGGAACTTTTGCATTATCAACGCAAGCGCGGATAAGCCCCGCTCCGCCTCTCGGAATGAGCAAATCAACATATCCGACTGCCCTCATAAGCTCGTTTGCACTTGCACGCGATGTGTCCTGCACAAGATTTATAATATCGGGATCGAGTCCGCATTTTTCCAGCCCTTCACGCATTGCGTCGACAATGGCATTTGCAGAGCAGAATGCTTCTTTGCCGCTCCTCAAAACGACAACGTTTCCGCTTTTAAGCGCAAGTGCGGCCGCATCGGACGTAACATTCGGACGGCTCTCATAAATTATAGCCACAACACCCATAGGAACTCTCACTTTTTCAATAATGAGTCCGTTTGCGCGTTCAACCCTCGATAAAACCTCACCGACAGGGTCTGCAAGCGCCGCAACATCTCTTATGCCCTTTGCCATGCCTTCTATTCTTGCCTCGTCGAGCATAAGTCTGTCTATCATGACGGGATTCATCTGACCTCTTGCCGATTCAACGTCAGACGCATTTGCTTTGAGTATTGCGTCCTTATTTTGTATCAGCGAATCCGCCATAGCATACAATGCCGCATTTTTCCGGTCGGATGTTATATTCATATTGCGCTTTGCTTTCTTTGCGCGCTCTAAAATTTCAGCAGTTGTCATAGCATTCATCTCCGTAAATTATTTTTTACATACAAACTTCGTGCCGACGCTTTTCCCGTCAAGCAAATCGTAAAGCAAAGACGGGCGTGAACCGTTTGCAATTATCATGTCACAGCCTTTTTCCATACATATCTGAGCCGCGTGCAATTTGGTTTTCATGCCGCCCGTACCGAGTGCTGTTCCCTTGCCTCCGCCAAGCTCGAGTATTTCGGGAGTAATCTCTTCAACACATTCAATGAGCTTTGCATTTTTGTCTTTATGCGGATCGGCTGTATAAAGCCCGTCTATGTCCGAAAGAAGAACAAGCAAGTCGGCATTTATGCTTACAGCCACAATCGCCGCCAAGGTATCGTTATCGCCGAGCGATATTTCTTCTGTCGCAACAGTGTCGTTCTCATTTATAACGGGCAAAGCTCCCAGCTCAAGCAAGCGATTTACCGTATTGCTGAAATTTTCATATCTGTCTTTGTGCTGAACATCGGAGCCCGTAATAAGTATCTGAGCCACCGTATGATTATATTCGGAAAAAAGCTTGTCATATACATACATAAGCTCGCACTGACCAACCGCCGCCGCAGCCTGCTTTGTAGGCATATCGGACGGGCGTGCGCCAAGTGAAAGCTTGCCTATACCCATGGCAATAGCGCCCGATGACACGAGAATCATTTCATTGCCTGCGTTTTTTAAATCGCTCAGAACCTTACAAAGCTCTTCGACCGCGCGTATATTCAAACAGCCGGTACTGTGCGTAAGTGTAGATGTGCCGACTTTAACAACTATCTTCATAAAAACCAAACCTTTCAGTTTTATATCAATCAAATATCGTTTATTTGTATATTTTACCACATAAATCAATGCCCGTCAATCATTTTTAATCCGTGCTGTCAAAAAATGCCCGAAAAAGCAATAATCCGATTCTTTTTTGCATACCGCAAAATTCGGAATAATAAAAAAGATTCATCGCCAAACACGACAAATCTTTTTATTGCATATTTCTCAATCAATCCTTCGCTTCGCCGTTTGTATCCGCCTTCGTCATGCGGTTGCGAATATTTTCCATTCTTTGGTCGAGCTGAGCGCTTATCTCGGCACACTCTATCAGCTCGCGTGAAAGATATTCCGATTCCTCATCGGAAATGTTTTTCTTATACCTGAGCTTATGCTCAAGACTTGCCCAAAAATCCATTGCTATCGTTCTGAGCTGAACCTCCGTGCGCATGAAGCGTTTTTCATTTTCAAGGAAAATAGGTATTTCGACAATCAGATGCAGACTTCTGTAACCGCTCGGCTTCGGATTTTTTATGTAATCGCGTTTTTCTATGAGCGTTACGTCGTCCTGCTGAAGCAGGCAGTCGGAAAGCATATAAATATCTTCGGGAAACGAACATATTATTCTTATTCCGGCAACATCATTGAGATTTTTTTCAATCGATTCTATGTTTACCGGCAGATTCTTTCTTCTGAGCTTACCCGCAATGCTATCCATGGATTTCAATCTCGTTTTTATCGTCTCAATGGGATTTCTGTCGTACTGTATTGAAAACTGCTCGTTCAGAACCTTGAACTTCGTTTCAACCTCCATCATAGCACAGCGGTAATATGCCATGAGTCTGTTGAATGACATTATATTCTGCTGCACCATTTTCATGAAATCTTCGGTGATAACATCTTTCACAAGTTGATTTTTCACTTCATCAAATATAGCCATTTCTTTTTTTCCTTTTTTATGTCGGCTTATGCCGACTCTTTCGTTTATATGATAATATTCCTCGGTTAATAAGTTATTTTAATATTTTGTATAAATTGTAAATTCATACTCAATTCCCGAAATCAAAGCTTTACCGTTGCAACTGCATTCTCGGTAAAATCAAGCTCTTTCTTTTCAAGAACGCCATTGTGAACTATGCAAAGCGATGTACTCTTATATCCCTGAACCTTTATTTCTTTTTCGCAGACAACAAGCACCTCTGCATCACTGTTTTCAGTCCATGCCGCCGTATCACCCGATACAACTATTTTTATCGGCTCACAGAAAGGCACCTCGAGCGGATAACTTTTTCCGTTAAGGACAAATTCCGCACTTCTCGTCAATGACGGATCATTATACCAGTCAACCGCGAGCACATATATGTGACGGCTGTTATCCTCCTGCTCATAAAGTGCAAACTGAACACGTTCATCGCATTTAATAAAGCTCTTCTCCTCGGCATTAAGGCTGTCGCTGAGCATCGTTATTACCTGTCTGTAAACAGGCTCAACAGACTTCTCGGCAGGATACTCTTTTGCATTTATCAAATATACAAAGCCTTTGCCCATGCCGTATTTTACAAGGAGCGGCGCACCGCTGTCCGTTGTTGAAATAACATCGGCATTGTCAAGCTTGAGAGCTTTATTTACATTAAGCTTCAATCCTCCAAGCGTATCCTCGGCAAAGTCAATGCCGTCTGCAAAATTACGCACAAATTCATGATCTATATATTCATGATTGAGCTTTATTACGTCGCTTCTCAGCACAGTCGTGCTCATGTGCGGCCAACCTATAACAAGCGTGCCTCCGTTTTCCACGTATTCACAAAGCTTATCAAAATCTTCCGCCAGAGCCTTATTGTAGCCCAAAAATGCGAGAACTTTATACGCCTGAAGCTTTTTTGCAGTACACTCTATCGGCACTGCATCGATATTTCCTCTCGGAGTACCCGTAAGCATTCCTATTTCTCTGTCGCTCGGACACGGATGCAAATATATCTCGCCGTTTGCAACTTCAAGCGGATAAAAAATATTAAGCAGTTCCCAGCTTAGCTCCGGAGTCTCTGTATTAAAATCAGCTCTTGCCCAGACGGTATCTCTTCCGAATGAACGGAATCCGTCATATCTGCCGAAAACAAACGCAAACGGAGTATAGAACGAGCCTGTCCTTGAATGTGATGAAATATAATCGTAAAAATCCTGCTGCTGTTTTTTATGACTTAAGCAAGCATTGCTCTCCCTGTTGAAGTACGAATAATATTCTTCAAGGTGCCACAGTCCCTCTTCCGTATTTATGTCATGTATGCCCTGTATGTATGACGAATACAAAGATGCCCTGTAACGTCTGAACCTGTCGGGAGTATCGTGAGGCGTTGTTGACCACTGTATTGCAAGATGTCCGCCTATTTTTTTGCTGTCATAGCAATACGCCGCGCCTCTCATAAAAGCGGTTATCATTTCAAGCGGTCCGTACATAAGCTCTGCGCCTGACCATTCATAGCCTGCCTGATAAAAATACTTGAATGCAACAGACGGTCCCGTATGGCGCGTATGATCTGCTCTTGACTCGGAAAGATTCTTCACAAGAAGCTTTGCCGCGCCCTCCATATCGTCCGGCACATTGTACGGGTCAACATAATTATACAGCTTTCCCGTTTTTTTATCGACTGTATAATTTCTCGGCATTGCCCTTGTGTTTACTGTTTCCGGATAATTGCGTACAAGACGCATCCAATAGTCCGAAACGGCACAGCCTATTCCCGTCACCTCGCTGTGTCCCCAATATATGAAAGCGCCGTCGTATTCATGCGACTGTCTGCCCATGAAGCCTTTGCCCTCAAGCATTTTCAATGACGGGTTGGCAGTTGCGCCCGGGAATTCTCTTCCGTCAGTCATGTGAACATATTTCATGTTCATTTTGTTGAGAATATCCGTCACAAGGCTCCATGCGTCCTCATTGAGCACCCTTGCTCCCGACCACCTGTAAGTCGGACGAATTGTGAGCAGATTTCCGATATTGTTTGATATGTACCATTCGAGATATTCTTCAATATCACTCATGCGCTCCTGATTGACGTAAATTATGTCACCCGTTCCCGTACAAACACCGTCATCCGCTTTTTCCACAACTCGGCAAAGAACGCACTCCTTTGACGTATTTTCCGTTTTAAGCGTGAATTTTATATCATTTGCGGGTTCTTTTGTATTGATCACAAATACGTTCAGACCTTTATTTTCAAATACCGTGCTTTGAGCCGAAAGCAAACCCGATTCACATTCAAAATCAACCTTTATATTCGGCAGTAACGTTTTGACAAGAACCGACACCTGTGAATCGGCTTCGGCGTTTTTCGGGCATGCTATAACGTTAAATTCGTCATTCTCGCGTATAAAATATCCCACCTCATGAATGCTGTACGGCATTGGGTTCGGATATGATGATACAAGCTTTATTTCAAGTCTGTTCTCGCCCGCCTTCATGAGACCGTCCGGTATATCGCATTCACATTCGGAATAACGATGACACCGTTCAAACATTTCGCCGGTGAAAAACGATGTTCCGTTGAGCTTTATATCAAATTCAGGCCATTCCTTTCTTGAAAGGTTATGCCCTATCCATGCACCTGCATCATGCGCAAGATAAGGCGGCTGAAAATCAGGCAAAACATTATACCCGTTTGATGACGTCAGATAAGGCCTTTCAAGCAGCAGCTCGCCCGTATATCCGTCGCCCTCAATATAACATATTACATTTGCAATTCTTTCTTTCGGCAAATTGAGTTCAAGTGAAATATCCTGCCAATCATACGTTCCATGAGGAATATCAAGCGTATAAATCACGTCAGGCTCCTCATTTGTATAATATGCAGGCAAGTCGGGCTTTTTGTAGCGCACCTCATATGTAAGCTTAATATATCCGTCCGCTTTGTAAACAGAAAGATCCTTTGCCTTTACAAATACACCTGCTTTCCACTCGTCATTGTAGCTGTGGAGCTTCAGATACGAAAGCATTGGCGGGAATACCGTTTTTTTGAAAGCAACCTTGGGATAAGTCACAGGCTGTTCGTTTGAAAGGTCAAGGCAGTAAGGCGCTTTCAATGCACGCTTATTATCGAGCGCGTCCTCTATATTGCAATACTCCGCAACACAGTCATATTCGCCCTTCCAGAAATAAAAAAGGGTCGTTTCGCCCGTGAAAAAAAGTCGGTGCGACTTGTTTTTCACTTCGTTTTCATCGCATCGGAATACAAATTCCGCACTGTTGCCATAGCGCAGAGTTATATCATTTTCCGGCTTGTAAATCTGCTTGTATTTTTCAAAAGACATACATTTTCTCCGTTCTTACGTTTGTTAGATCAAAACAGCGCTTCGATTGCCGCTGCATCAAATTTATATTTTTTCAAACAATACGGGCACACAATCTCAAGCGCGCCCATTTCAGCAACTATTTCCATTGCTTCCTTTTTGCCTAAAGACACTATTACACTTTCCATTTTTTCCGACGTGCATGTGCATTGCGCTTTGATTTCATATTCTTCCGTTATATCAAAATCCGTATTTGATAAAATACTTTTCACGTCATAAATGCTTGCGGCATTCATAATTCCGTCAAGCATTATCGAGAGCGTTTCCCTTTGAGCTTCAATATATTTAAACTCCGAATTGAGCACGGGACAAAGCACTATTCCCCTTGCCGACATTGAATCCATTCTCACAATGCTTTTTTGCTGTTGAGACTGCTCAAAATAATCGGCAATGCACGCCTCCATTGAATCCTCACAAACCGGAACCTCGGTCACATAAGGATACTTTGTACCTGTATCGATTATTGTGGAAAATACCGCATTGTTTTTTATATCTTTTTTGAATTCGTAATCAGACTCAATAAGGGCACTGCTGTAACCCTTTATAGAGTCGAGTGAGTCTTTAACCACTACCGTATTATTGAACGGTTCGGAGCATTTCAAAACAGAGCTGAAAACAGTATTTTCATCCTTGATGTCAAAGCTCAGCAATACGGTTCCGACAGCCGCCTCACTGAAAAATCTTTTATTGTATTCATTAAATGAATGTATTCTCGATATTTCATCAACAGCATCCGAAATATCCGCATAATATATACGTATTTTTTTATCGCGCGACAACGCCCTTACAACAGCCATACAAGCCTCATTTCTTTCTCGCTTCTATAAGAACACGGTCGTCATTTTCTTCAAATAGGCGCTCGTCATAAGCCGAATACATATTCTCAATATAAAATCCCGTCTCTTCTAACGTTTGTTCGACCGTTTCAAGGTCAAAGCAATACTGAAAATGTGTTTCGTCAAAGCGTTTGTATAATGATTTTCCCTTCTTTACAAAGCCCGTAATATTCATTTCGCAAATATGCGTGTCCTTGTTGTAATTATTCTGCCACACAGCAAAAGCGTCATCAAAATCAAACGTAAACGTCTTATCGTTCAGCACATTTTCATATTTGTACTTTGTGCTCAGATCGAAAATAAATTTTCCGCCTTTTTTAAGCGCCTTGTTTACGGATAAAAACGCTTTTTTCAATTCATCGCCGCCCATAATGTAGTTCATTCCGTCCGTAATTGAATAAACCGCATCAACAGTTGAGGGCAGTTGAAAATCCTTTGCATCAGCGCATACGAACAAAACCCTTGCCGCATTGTTCATCGCCTTTTCGGTTGCAACGTTCAGCATATCCTCGGAAATATCTATTCCTATCACGTTGAAGCCCGACTTTGCAAGCGATATGGCAACGTCGCCCGTACCGCAACACAAATCAACAACTTCCCTGCATTGGCAGAGAAGCTGTTTGATTCTCTTTGTGATTTTATCTTTTTCGTAATTTACATTAAGCTCATCGTAAAGATAAGCAAAATCTGTAAACTGTTCCATATCAATAATCCTTCACGTCTATAAAAACATTTTTATTGAACACTCCGCCCATATAAACATACACCGCCAAATAAGGCAGCACTATGCCTATCACGGGAATTACATACATCATGTATGGGACTACCATGCAAAAATAAAGGAATGCCGCCAAGCCTATAACGCATACAACCGAACCGAGTATGTTTCTGAAAGCAAGTATAAATGAATATTTATATATATTCTTTATTTTGAGCTTATACCTTACGAGCATCGGATAAACATACAAATGTACCATAAAATATACGAAAATACAGCCTACAAGCAGGTACATGATATATATTCCCATTGAAAATACAGTGTTCAAGACTTCATTGTCCGAATTTTTTCCTGCCATTGAGTAATAGAAATACGAGCAGTATATCAAAAAGAAAAGCACAACGTAATTTATAACCGTTACTATAAGTCCCTGCTTCCAATTTTTCTTTATACCCGTCCAGAAATCGCTGAACCATGCGTGTTCGTCATTTGCCCACCTGTGAAGCACATTCGTAAAGCCGAGCGTTCCGGGAGTTGCAATCAGCATACACGGGAAGAGCAGGTACAAATACCACACCACATCGGCAAAGCCCATTGGATTTTGAGAATTGAGCGAGGTTCCGTATTGCAAAAGCGCAAGGAATATAACGATGTATGTGGGTAGCAGAAAAACCGAATACAACAGATTCAGCCACATGAGATTTAGTCCTCTGACCTTGAGCACTGTAAAAAACAGACTGAATCTTGACTGCTTTGCCACGTCCTTTTTTGTCAGATCCTTTTTGTTCGGATTTCCGATGTACATTCTTTCAAACAATTTTCCCATTTGTAAAAAATCCCCGATTACAGAATATATTTTTCAAGATTATTATCTTTATAGATCTTACTGAGTCTCTCTTTTACATAATCAGCGTCTATTTCAAACGTCTGTCCGCTGTATTGGTCTGCATTGAACGAAATATCTTCCAAGAGCGTCTCCATTACGGTATGAAGTCGTCTTGCACCTATTTCCTCCATTGTTTCATTCATGACATACGCCATATGAGCTATTTCGCTTATAGCGTCATCCGTAAATGTAAGCTCAATGTTTTCCGTTTCAAGCAATGCTTTTTCCTGCTTGATAAGAGCATTTTCGGGCGCGGTAAGTATCTTTTTGAAGTCCTCCTCCGTAAGGCTGTGAAGCTCCACTCTTATAGGGAATCTGCCCTGCAATTCCGGTATGAGGTCAGTAACCTTTGTCATATGGAAAGCACCTGCCGCAATGAAAAGAATATGATCCGTTTTAACGGGTCCGTATTTTGTATTTACCGTTGTTCCCTCAACAATAGGCAGAAAATCTCTCTGAACGCCCTCTCTTGAAACATCGGGACCGTTTCCGGAGCCTTTTGCTCCTATCTTATCTATTTCGTCAATAAAAATAATTCCGTTATACTGCGCCGCATCGATAGCTATGCTGTTTATATCGTCCTTATCGATAAGCTTTTGCGCTTCTTCCTCCTGGAATATCTTCATGGCATTGGCAACGGTAGTCTTTTTCTTTTTATGCTTCTTCGGCATCATTCCGTCGAAAATATCCTGCACCTGCATTATCATATCCTCGCCCATGCCCGGTATCATGCCTATTGCCGTTGCCTGAGGCTCTTCAATTTCTATTTCAATGGGAAGATTGTCAAGTCTGCCCTCTCTCAGGCGCGTTCTGTATTTATCGCGAGTAGTGATAGTCGGGAGATTATCCGGATTATCGGATGTTACAAAAGGTGTTTCGGGCTTTTTGACATGAGGAAGTATGAGGTCAAGAACCTTTTCTTCTGCCATTTCCATTGCCTTTCCCTCTACTTCTTTTTCCTTTATTCTCGTGACCATTCTCACAGCTTCCTCTGCAAGGTCTCTTACCATTGATTCAACGTCTCTGCCTACATAGCCTACCTCTGTATACTTCGTCGCTTCGACCTTTACAAACGGTGCGTTGACAAGCTTTGAAAGTCTGCGTGCAATTTCTGTTTTGCCCACACCCGTAGGTCCTATCATTATTATGTTGCGTGGAGTAACGTCCTCACGCATTTTATCATCAAGCAGGCTTCTCCTGTATCTGTTTCTGAGTGCAATGGCAACAGCCTTTTTTGCCTCGTCCTGACCGATTATATAGCTGTCAAGTGCATTTACTATTTCTTTTGGTGTCATTTCAGTCATCATAATATATCAAAAACTATAAAAGTTCTCCTTTCGTTTAATTAAATGCCGATACTTTTCATGCCTCTTCAACATAAATATTGTTGTTTGTGAAAACGCATATCGACGCCGCAATCTCCATTGACTTTTGTACTATATCTTTTGCGGACAAATCCGTGTTATTCTTAAGTGCCTTAGCTGCCGCCAACGCATAATTGCCGCCTGAACCTATTGCCGCGATTCCGTCGTCCGGCTCAATAACCTCACCTGTACCCGATACAATAAGTAGGCTCTCCTCATTAAGTGCAATAAGCATGGCCTCAAGCTGACGCATAGCCTTATCGGTACGCCATTCACGTGCAAGCTCCACTGCCGCTCTCGGAAGATTTCCCGAATACTGATGAAGCTTTGCCTCAAACTTTTCCGAAAGTGCAAAAGCGTCTGCAACAGAGCCGGCAAAGCCTATCAGCACTTTTCCGTCATAAATACGTCTTACCTTACGTGCGCCGTGCTTCATTATCACACTCTGCCCCATTGTTACCTGTCCGTCTCCGCCTATTGCGCTTTTTCCGTCCTTCTGCACCGCAATTATTGTGGTTGCCTCCAAAATTCTATCATTATGCTCCATTTAAAAGCTCATTCCTTTCTCAAAAAAATTCTTCTATTCTAATATTATATTTGACAATTAAAAAGCCAATATGAACTATGTTTAAATTCTTCAAGCTTTTCAAGAGATCGCCCTGCATATTTTCCCGCCTTTTCCTGTTTCGGCATTCTTCCCGTTATCAAAGGCACAATGCCGAAATTCGCGTTCATAGGCTGAAAATTTACAACGCCCGGATTCGATACGTAAGAAGCGAGTGCGCCTATTATCGTTTCCTTAGGCAGAAGCACCGACTTATTTTCGATAATTCTTGAAGCAAGCTGAAGTCCCGCTGCAAGCCCCGATGATGCCGATTCCACGTATCCCTCAACGCCCGAAAGCTGACCTGCAACGCATACAGTCGGATTCTTCTTGAGCGAATATGACGCATCAAGCATTCTCGGCGAATCTATGTACGTGTTTCTGTGCATAACTCCGTATCTGAGGAATACCGCATTTTCAAGCGCCGGAATCATTGAAAATACACGCTTTTGCTCGCCGAATTTGAGGTGCGTCTGAAATCCCACCATGTTGTACATTGAGTTTTGTGCATTCTCCGAACGAAGCTGGACCAAAGCAAAAGGCTTTGTTCCGTCCGGGAACTCAAACCCCGATCCTTTAAGCGGACCGAATCTGAGTGTATCAATGCCGCGCTCTGCCATTACTTCAACAGGCATACAGCCCTCAAAAACCATATTCTGCTCAAAACCGTGTACCTGAGCCGTCTCGGCAGAAATAAGCGCTTCGACAAAAGCATAATATTCATCTTTTGTAAGCGGACAGTTAATATAATCATCGCCGCCGTCCGAATATCTCGAGCCCTTAAAGCATTTTGAATAATCTATGCTTTCGGCATCGACTATCGGCGCGGAAGCATCGAAAAAATTGAGAAAGCTTCCACCCTCGATGCCTGCAAGCGCACAGCAAAGAGAATCCGTCGCAAGCGGACCTCCCGCAATTATTGTATAATCATCTATTTCGGTTTGAGTATATTCCTTGCGGACAATGCTTATGTTTTCGCACGAGGAGATTTTGTCCGTTATATATTCCGCAAATTTGTTTCTGTCAACCGCAAGCGCCGCGCCTGCCGGAATAGACGAATTATCCGCCGCCTCGATTATGAGTGAATCCAGGCGACGCATTTCCTCTTTAAGCAGACCGCACGCATTTGTCAATGCGTTTGACTTCAGCGAATTACTGCACACAAGCTCCGAAAAATACGCTGTCGTGTGCGCGGGAGTTGTCTTTTCGGGGCGCATTTCCCAAAGCTCAACGTCAATTCCTCTTTTTGCAAGCTGCCATGCCGCTTCCGAGCCTGCAAGACCTGCGCCTATTATTTTTACTTTATTTCTTTTCATAAGGTCTTTTGAATTTGCATTTGAAATTTCTGCACACTTCCATATCGCCGTTTTTTGTGGAGCGTATCACAAGATAATCTCCACATTCCGGGCATTTTTCTCCGGACGGCGGATATGTCGATGCAAAATCGCATTCGGGATAACCGGGGCATCCCAAAAAGCGCATACCCTTTCTGCTTCTCTTATAAATAAGCTTTTTGCCGCATTTCGGGCATGAATATTCGGATTCCTCCACAATGGCTTTTGTAAAGCTGCATTCCGGATACCCGGGGCAGGCAAGGAATTCTCCGAATCTGCCTTCCTTTATAACCATCATTCTGCCGCACTTTTCGCAGGGTATATCCGTTACCTTCGGCTCGATATTCACCTTTTCGATAGATTTGTCGGCTTCTTCAATCATCTTTTCAAACGGCGGATAGAAATCCTTTATAACATCTACCCAATTCAGCTTGCCGTCTTCTATATCGTCAAGCTGATTTTCCATGTTCGCCGTAAAATCGTACGATATAATTTTATCAAAATAATCTATCAGTATTCCGTTTACAAGTCTGCCTATATCAGTCGGATAAAGCGATTTTTTATCCTTTTTGATATAATTTCTCTTCAAAATAAGCGCAACCGTAGGCGCAAACGTACTCGGGCGACCTATTCCCAGCTCCTCAAGCTTCTTTACGAGCGAGCCTTCCGTATATCTCGGAGCAGGCTGTGTAAAATGCTGTTGTTCCTTCCAATCGACAAATTTCAGTTTGTCCGAAACCTTCATATCAGGCAATGTTTTATCCTTATTGTCCGTTTCGTCCTCGTAAACCTTTTTATATCCGTCAAACGAAAGTACCGAACTGCTTGCCTTGAATATATTGCCGTTGTTTTCAACGTCTATGCTGACTGTATCATAAACTGCCGCTTTCATTTGCGATGCAATGAAGCGGTTATATATAAGTCTGTAAAGCTTAAGATTATCGGGAGTAAGCGAGTCGGCAATGCTTTCAGGAGTAAGCTCTATATAGGTAGGTCTTATTGCTTCGTGCGCATCCTGGGAGTTTTTCTTTTTACTGTAAACGTTCGGTTTTTCAGGCAGATATGTGCTTCCGTAGCGCTCTGCTATAACATTTCTTACGCCCTCGAGTGCTTCTGCGGAAACTCTTGTGGAATCTGTTCTCATGTATGTGATAAGACCTATTGTTCCGTGCCCCTTTATCTCAACGCCTTCATATATTTCCTGGGCGTTTTTCATTGTACGCGATGTGGAAAAACCGAGATTCTTAAATGCGTCCTGCTGGAGCGTGCTCGTAATAAACGGCGGCAAAGGATGCTTTTCTCTTGCCGAGCGCTTTATTCCCGAAACTGTAAAGTCGCCCGTACACGATGCCTTTATTTTTTCAACGGCATCACCATTCTCGAGCTTTACCTTTCCCGAAGCGTTTCCGTAATACTCAATCGCAAATTTCTTTTTTCCGAGGGTGTCCTTCACGTTTGCTTCAAGTGACCAATATTCTTCCGGAACAAAAGCCTCGATTTCATCTTCTCTGTCGCAAACAAGCCTTACCGCAACAGACTGTACTCTGCCCGCGCTGAGATGCGACTTTACTTTATGCCAGAGTATGGGGCTTATCTGGTAGCCCACAAGTCTGTCGAGCACACGTCTTGCCTGCTGTGCATTCACGAGATTTGAGTTTATTTGCCGTGGATTCTTTATTGCCGATGTAATTGCGGACTTTGTTATCTCGTTGAATGCTATTCTGCATATTTTCTTTTCATCAACCTTGAGTATTTCCGACAAATGCCATGATATTGCTTCTCCCTCTCTGTCGGGGTCGGTTGCAAGATAAACCATATCCGCTTTTTTTGCCGCAGCCTTAAGCTTTTCAACAACCTCTTTCTTATCCTTGAGCACCTTATAGCGCGGTTTGAAATCGTTTTCGACTTCTATTCCGAGCGTAGTTTTGGGCAGATCCCGCACATGACCGTATGAAGCCTCAACATCATAATTAGAACCCAAGCATTTCTTTATTGTCTTGATCTTGCCCGGTGACTCAATAATAATAAGTTTTTTTGCCATATATATTTCAACCTGTTATGAAGACCCGACAAAAAATCAGGTCTCCTCATAAACCTTTCCGAATTTTTGTTTAATAATGCCTTTAAATTCAAGCATGGTAAGAGCATAACCCACACTTGAAACATCCAAATCTGAGTTCATTGCTATCTCGTCAAATTGATTTATTCCCGAACGTATCAATTTAAGAACAGAGCTTTCATCGTCGCTTAAATCGGGATAATCCTTTTTATGAGCTTTTTCGGTGTCGTACGATACGTTTTCCGCCGCTGACATCGCATATGAATTTCTCACTGAATCATATGCCGTATAGCCCGTATTATTAATAATATCATACGGATTTGTCACTGCCGCAGCGCCGTCCTGTATGAGCATTCTGTTGCCCGAAAATTCATAAGACGTGCTTTTGTCATCAAGTACATAAACATCTCTGTTCTGATCGACAGCGTGATTGATTATTGTCAGTGAGCCGCTCTTTTCCGGTGCTTCTATGAGCAGAACGCTTTCGCAAAGTCCGCTGATTATTCTGTTTCTGAGCGGAATGGCGTACTTTCCCGTTCTTGCTCCCGGCATATGCTCCGATATAACAACACCGTTCTCACATATTTTATTATATAATTCCTTGTTTTCACTCGGATATACCACGTCAATGCCCGAGGCAAGCACAGCGCACGTCGCACCCGTGCTCATCGCACCTATATGTGCAGCCGTCTCTATTCCCGCCGAAAGACCGCCGACTACCGTATACCCTTGAGCGGCAATTTCTCTTGCAAAGCTTCTTGCATGATATTTTCCCTTTTCAGTTGCGCTTCTGGTGCCGACAACAGCAATACATCTGTTTTGGAGCACAGAAATCTCTCCTCTGTAATAAAGCACAAGAGGAGGATTTTTTATCTGACATAGCAGCTGAGGATAGTCGTAGTCAAAATATGTAGTAATACCCATATCCTCATATTTTTCAAGGACAGGAATATATCTTTCAATCATTTCAACAGATGCAAATGCCGAAATTCTGCTTATAATGCTCTTTGAAACATTATTTGCGGCAAGGCACTTACCTGCTGTCTTGAAAATTTCTTTCGGTGACTCAACATTGTCCAAAAGTTTCAGCTTTACAGCCTGACTTATTCCCGAAATATTTGAATACCATATCCAATAAATAATATCATTCTTCAAAGCGTTCACCCATAAATCACGTATCCAAAAAATCCTTAAGTCTCTTGCTTCTGCTCGGATGACGCAGTTTTCTGAGTGCCTTTGCTTCTATCTGTCTTATACGTTCACGTGTGACATCAAATGTTCTTCCGACTTCTTCCAAAGTATGCGCTCTGCCGTCAATGAGACCGAATCTGAGCATGAGAACCTTTTTCTCTCTGTCCGTAAGAGTTTCAAGCACTTCCATGAGCTGTTCACGGAGAAGATTGTACGATGTGGAGTCGGACGGCGACATAACATCGTCATCCTGTATGAAGTCACCGAGGTGGCTGTCCTCTTCTTCGCCGATAGGCGTTTCAAGCGAAACAGGGTCCTGAGCAACCTTGAGTATTTCGCGAACCTTATCTATTCCTATATTCATTTCAACAGCAAGCTCTTCAGGCGTAGGCTGACGGCCGAGAGTCTGAAGCATATTACGCTGTATTCTGTTCATACGGTTTATTGTCTCCACCATATGAACCGGCACTCTTATTGTACGTGCCTGGTCAGCTATTGAACGTGTTATCGCTTGTCTTATCCACCATGTAGCGTACGTACTGAACTTGTAGCCCTTTCTGTAATCGAACTTATCAACAGCTTTAATAAGTCCCATGTTGCCCTCCTGAATAAGATCGAGGAAGAACATACCGCGGTTGAGATATTTTTTTGCAATACTTACAACAAGACGCAGGTTGGACTCAATGAGTCTGCTCTTTGCGGCTTCATCGCCAAGCTCGATTCTCTTTGCGATTTCAATTTCCTCATCGGGCAACAAAAGCGGAACCTTGCCGATCTCTTTAAGGTACATTCTTACAGGATCGTCTATCCTTACGCTGTCCGGGAGATCCATAAACGTTTCTTCTATTTTCTTCTCGTCAAATTCCTCATCGATAGTAATGTTGAGCGATTTGAGATTTTCAAGGAAATCCTCGATTTCGTCCGGCTCAATATCAACATTGTCAAACGCATCGATAATTTCCGAATATGTCAAAAATCCCTTTTCCTGACCCTTTTCGATAAGCTCCTTGCATTTTTCGTCCTTTGATTTTACGACGCCCTCATCTATATCCATTTCGCCGTATTCATCAAAGTCCTCAAGCTCCATGAGATTGTCATCTTCATCGATCAGCTCTTCGTCCATCATCAGATCTTCGTTTTCGTAATCCATGATAACACTCTTTTTCAAGCATATAACGGTACTTTTCCGTTTGCCTGACCTTTCTTTGGTATATATTAATTTTTTATTGTCTTATTTCTTTTGCAAGCTTCTGCAAGCGTTCTATTTCCTTGAGCAGGCGCTGACATTCCTCATCGCCCAATTTGCCCGAGGCAATCATTTTATTTGCTTCTTCCTGAAGCGCCTTTGTCCGTCTCATATAGAACTGATAGCGCACCTTATTTGCATATGCAACCGTTTCCGCCTCGAGATCGAGGGAATTTACGTCAAGCATAAGCACGTCGTAAGCCTTTGATGCTGCATCGTCATCGCCTTTAATATTTGCTATGATCTCGCTTGCATTAAAAGGCAGATCGCCGTCAAATACTCGTTGCATAGCCTCTATTATGCTTTTGCATACATCATCCGCAAAGCAAGTGCTGTTGACTATCTTCAGTGCTTCAACAGCACAGTTTTTATCTCTTGCCATAAGGCAGATAAGTCTTGCTTCCGCCGAGGAATCGTTATTTTTTGCACTGTTTTTATACTTTAATGCAACGTTTGATATATTATTGACCTTTTGAGGCGTTTCATTACGTATTGTATTCTCTTTCGGAGAATTTTTTCCGCTTATTTTTTCAATATCGTTCAATACGGCTCGTTTTGAATATCCGGTTTTTTCGGAAATCATATCTATGTATCGTTCGCGCTCCATATCGAGCTGAATTTTCGATACGATTTCTATCGCCTGCTTTGCCGCTTTGAGCTTGCCCTCATTTGAAGATATATCGTTTGACGAAAAAATTCTTTCAAGCTTGAATTCTTCAAGCGTTTTTGCATTTTTTATTATGCCGTCAAAATATTCTTTGCCGAACTTACGAAGCGTATCATCGGGGTCACAGCCGTCCGGGAACGACAACACGAATACTTCAAGTCCCGTATCCTTGAGTATATCAAGTCCTCTTACCGTTGCCGACTGCCCTGCCGAGTCGCCGTCATAGCCTATGTAAACCTTATCCGTATACCGTTTCAGTTTTCTCGCCTGTTGCTGTGTAAGAGATGTTCCGCACGATGCAACTGCCGTATTAAAACCGAACTCGTGCATTGTGATAACATCCATATATCCCTCGACAATTATGAGAGGATTGCCTCTTGCATAATTCTTTGCAATATTAAGTCCGTAGAGCGTCTGAGATTTATTGTACAGAAGCGTTTGCGGACAATTCATATATTTAGGCTCATCCTCGGGATTTATTTTTCTGCCGCCGAAAGATATAATTGTTCCCTTGTCGTCCGCAATGGGGTACATTATTCTGTTGCGGAATTTATCATAAACTCTCTTTTCGTTTGACGACATGAGTCCCGTCTCGTTTATGCTTTCAATCGGAAATCCCAAGCCTGTAAGATACGTTTTGAGATTTTCCCAACCCTCGGGAGCAAATCCGAGCCCGAAGCGCTCGACTATTTCCTTGCTCAGTCCTCTGCCTTTTATATAATCCCTCGCCTTTTGAGCCTGAGGAAGTGAAAGTGACTTCACAAAAAATTCCTGAGCCGCATTCATAATGGATACAAGCTCATTGCGCTTCTTTTCCGCTTGAGAATCTTCCTTTCCGAAGTGCGGTACCTCCATGCCTGCCCTCTCCGCAAGAATATGCACAGCGCCGTTAAAATCAGTATGTTCGTTTTCCTGAACAAATTTTATAACGTCGCCTGCCGCACCGCAACCAAAGCATTTATATATCTGTAAATCTTCATTTACGCTGAAAGACGGTGTTTTTTCGTGGTGGAACGGGCAAAGTCCCCAATGATGCCGACCTTTGCGCGTCAATCTCACATAGGACGATACCACAGACACTATGTCATTTCTTTCTTTCAGCTCGGCAAGCCATGCCGAAAAATCCTTTTCTGCCATAAAATTATTTTCCCTCGCGAATCAAATTCCGCGCACTTCTTTTTTAAATCTCAATACCGCTCCATACGCGCGGCACAAACAAGTCGTTGAATACCCTTATCGCATACAGATCCGTCATTCCCGCAATATAATCGCACACTATCTGCTCTTTGCCGAATTCATCGATATGAAGCCTGTATTCTTCGGGAAGCTTGTCGGTATTTTTTATAAAATAATCAAACATTACCTTGACTATGTTGCAAGCCTTATCGTTTTCCTTTTGTGCGACAGTGCCTATATATACATTTTCAAACAAAAACGACCTCAATTCCTCCGTTGCAGAGCCTATTTCACTGCTCATGCGCACCGATGAATAATCGGAGCTTGTCTGAACTACATCGGCAATCATGGTGTTTATGCGTTCTCCGTGCGTTTTTCCGAGTACGTCCGTGCAATGCTTCGGAAGAGCATCGTCGGAAAGCATTTTTGCACGTATCGCGTCGTCAATATCGTGATTGATATATGCTATTCTGTCGCTCAATCGTATTATCTGCCCCTCAAGCGTCTGAGGGAGCTTGTCGCCCGTATGACATTCGATGCCGTCCCTTACCTCAAACGTAAGATTGAGTCCCTTATAATCATTTTCAAGCACGTCAACAACTCTTAGGCTGTGCAGATTGTGCTTGAACCCGTTCTGCATGAGCTTATTGAGAGTTCTTTCGCAGGCATGACCAAAAGGAGTATGACCTAAATCATGCCCCAGTGAAATTGCTTCCGTCAAATCCTCGTTGAGCCTCAGGCAACGTGCTATCGTCCTTGCTATCTGCGAAACCTCAAGAGTATGCGTAAGCCGTGTTCTGTAATGGTCGTCAACAGGCGCCATGAATACCTGTGTTTTATGTTTAAGACGGCGAAACGCCTTGCAGTGTATTATTCTGTCCCTGTCGCGCTGAAATTCGCTCCTCATGGGGCACTTTTCCTGCGGATGAAGTCTCCCTCGTGTATTTGAACTCAGCATAGCATATTCGGACAAAATACGCCGTTCATTTTCTTCAATAACGTCTCTTATCATATCAGGCAGCTTCCTTATATATAAGAATCATGCACAACAAACAGCAAGCCAATCAATAATTATATTCGACACAAATACAATTTTTCCTCTTTTAAACAAATGTTTTATTTGTAAATTTTCTATTAACGTTATTTACCACCCTGTTTTTCGTCCTCAACGGGAATTATTGCAAACCTTCCGCCGCACCTGCATCTGTAACGCTCCGGATGCTTTATAAGCAAAGACATACGCTGACGCTTGATCTGAACGGAGCATTTTTCACATACGGCAATATATCTTACTTTCGAAATATCCTCCACTCCAAGCCCCACGCACGACGATGTATTCGTAATATTCAAGCCGAGCGCCTTATTCATTATCTCGGCATAGCTTTTCCACAGCTTCTTGTGGTTCATACAGCCCGAGCACGTATGAAGCACCTCATGCGCAAGCACAGTCATGCACGATTTTTCATCGGCATCAATAAGTCTGTACGTCACTTCTATTTCAAATCCGCGTGGCGTTTTTCTGCAAAGTCCGAATCTGTTCGTTGCTCTGTAATTGACGGCAACATTTTCGGCAATATTATCCGAAACGGGTATTCCGCAGTGTTTTGCCGTTAAGATTATTTTTTTCAGCATTTCATTGAGATTATTCAACGGTTTTGCCTCCGCATTTACTGTTTTGCAAGCGTCCACAATTTTCGTCTGCCTTCCTTGCCGCATTCCGATATTACGCCGACAGCACTTAGTGCCAGCATGGCATATCTTGAATCTGCGGCAGAAATTTTTGCCGCCTTTGCAAATTCCTTCGTGCCGAATTGTTCTCCCTCGGCAAAAGGAACGAGTCTTGCATAGTCGTCACGTGTTTCAAGCTTTGTGATGCCGATTATTTTTTCGGGCACAATATCGAGCCTTGTCGAACCGCGTTTTTTATTTTCACCGTACCCGTCAAGTTTTCTGTATTCGGTTCCTTTTATGAACGGGATATAAATGCTTACATTGTCTGATTTAATGCAGTCGCGTATGCTGTAAATCTCCTTCAGCGCATGATATATGTTTTTCGGGCGCGTTGTTTTTCCGCCTTTTATCAATTCGCCCGTATCCTTTTCCACCCACATGAGCTGTTTTTCGGCAAGCATGGGCAAAACAACGATCACGTCGGCGCTGTCTGCATAAGCATTCAGTTTTCTTGCAAGTCTGAACGTCTGCCGTGTTTGAATTTCCACGATCAAAGGCTTTTCGTTTTCGCGTTCTATGAGAATATCCGCCACATAACCCTTGAATTTTATTTCATGGTGTGACCTGTCCATGCAAAAATAATATTTTAACGCGCTGTGCAACGTTTTTTCGCCAAGCACGCCTATCGATTCCTCGCCGTCTGCACTTTGAGCAAGTCTTACCGCCTCGCTCATATCGGTATTTTCACTTAAAAGCATAAATCCGCTCCACTCAATATTTATCCGTAAATTACTATTGCATTGTAACACAAAGTACATTACTTGTCAAATTTCGTACAAGCTGTACTGCATACTGCGGCTTTGTTTTGGAAATACTCTATCTGTAATCAAATAATCATACCGCTTTGTGACGCTGTGATATGGATTTACCGACAGTAATACATATTCATAACGGCATAAAAGCGTTTTCACTGTCGGAGAAAGAGTTGTTATGGCAGCAAACAAAGTTGAAATATGCGGCATCAACACCGCAACGCTTCGCGTGCTCAAAAACGATGAAATGACAAAGCTGTTTATTCGCGCAAAAAACGGAGATGAAGAGGCGCGCCAGGAATTGATAAGCGGAAATCTGAAGCTTGTTCTGAGCGTAATAAAAAGCTTTTCGAACCGCGGCGAGGATATAAACGATCTGTTTCAGATAGGCTGCATAGGACTGATAAAGGCAGTCGATAATTTCGACAGCTCACTTGAATTGTGTTTTTCGACTTACGCAGTACCTATGATAGCCGGTGAGCTAAGGCGTTTCCTCAGGGATAATTCGTCAATTCGCATAAGCCGCTCGCTCAGGGATCTCGCATATAAAATCATGCAGTTAAGAAATATAAACGGAGAATTTCCTCCGATAGACGAAATGGCAAAAACACTCGAAACAGACCGTGAAAACATTATTCTCGCACTTGAATCCATGCAGGAGACAGTGTCTTTATCGGAGCCTATATATAACGACGGAAACGATTCAATATACCTTGAGGACCACTTGTCCGATGACAAAAATTACGAAGAGGAAACAACAAACAAGATAGCACTCGAGCGCGCGTTGTCCCGTCTGAATCCGAGAGAACGCAAAATACTTCAAATGCGCTTTTACAGAAGCAAAACTCAAATGGAGATTGCCGATGAACTCGGTATTTCCCAGGCACAGGTAAGCCGCCTGGAAAAAGGTGCTCTTGAAAAAATAAGAAAGCAGATGTAACGGATTAACGGAGAAAAATTTTCACAATACGGTATTTGTTGAGAAACTCATTGAAAAAAGAATATTCCTGTGATATAATAAAATAAACATTATTATATTTATGGGGGTATTTGTATGCCGATCGAGCTGAAAACAGTTTACACAAAAGACAGACTATTAAAATTCAACAAAGTTGTAGCCGCATCGAAAAAATGGTTTTGGATACTGATGACTATTTGTTCGTTATTGGTAATTTCCGCTTCTGTTTTTTTGGCAATAGTCGATGAATTAACCTCTAAACCAATAGCCGGCCTTATCTTAATTATCGCAATGGACATAATATATATTATTCTTTATTTTGTTGCTCCGCATTTCACGGTAAACAAATCCAAAATACTGAATACGGTTATTGACTATTCGTTTGATTCCGATACCGTTACGTCTCATGCGGTAAACTCTTATATAAATGAAACATCAACGATAAAATATTCGGTAATATTCAAAGTTATAAAAAAAGATTATGACTTGTATCTGTTTACCGCTCGCAACAGAGCAATGCTCGTTGACATTTCAAGTCTCTCGTCGGATCAAATTGCTTTGCTTAAAAACACCATTGAATCACAAATCGCATCAAAGAAAATCAATTGGAAAGACTGAAAAAATACAGTATAAAAAACGTGACAGCCGTATCAAGACAGTCACGTTTCTTTTTTATTCACAGATAAAACATTTAATCATTGTGCGTTAAATCACTCTGCTTTTTTTGCCGCTGTTATATGTTATATATATGTGCGCCGCAGCAAAAATAACACCGAAAACAACCACTATCATGCGTCTCATCATTATTCCGCTGAATATAAATATTACGCTCGGTATAACCGCAAGCAGTATCATACACAGCTTCTCATTATATTTTTTGAACAGCAATACCCAGAACAAATAATACGCCGCCATAAGCAGTGCCGCAATAACAGCCCATATCAAAACCGCCGCATAGGATGCAAATCCGTATTCAAACAGCCCCGTGTTCACGAGCAAGAATATTATACAGCCGTAACGTCCTATCTGCTCCGTTATTTCAACGGAAGTAATTTTCTTGTGCTCTGATTCATTTGAATTGCCTTTTGTTTTCTGAAGATAAATTATGTTCGGTATCATAAGCAGTACCAAAAGAACAGCACCGTAAATATTTATCATTGCTCGAGTACCTCCTCCAACTGACGAAGCTTTTCTTCCGAAAGCTCAGGCGTATCTTTAAGCGGGAATTCAAGCTCAAGCTCCTCATACTTTGAAACACAAAGCTTTCTGAAGGGCAATAGCTCTGTCCTTTTTACAACAGAATACGGCTTTAATATCTCTTTCAGCCTGAATATATCCTCTGCATTATCGTTCAAGCCCGGAACAACTACATGACGTATCAACGTCCCGATATTTCTTTTCTCAAGCCTCTCGAGAAAATTTAAGGCACCCTCAAGGCTTCCTCCCGTATAACGCCTGTAATCATCCTCGTTTGTAAATTTTATGTCAAGCAATGCAATATCTGTCCGAGTGAGAAGCTTTGCAACGCTGTCGTTGTATATTTCTCCGCTCGTATCTATCGCAACGCTCACATTATGGTCATGCAGCATTTCGGCGCATTCCGCAATAAACTCCGACTGAAGAAGCGGTTCTCCGCCCGAAAACGTCACGCCGCCGCTTTTTATATACGGCAAAAAACGCAATAGCTTTTCAACCAGCTCATGCGGAGATGTCGCATTCTGACGTTGGGCATACCATGTGTCGGGATTATGGCAATAAACACACCTCAACGGGCAACCGTACATAAATACTACCGAGCGTATTCCGGGGCCGTCCATAGTGCTGAACGACTGAATGCTGTGTATAAATCCATCCATAATTCAATTATTCTCCGTAAGATGGGAGTATTTACTTTCAAAGGCAAAATCCTCCCGTCTGAAAAATGTCGGCAAGTATTCATCCGTAAGATTTTTCAGCCGGCTTTTTTATACTCTTTCGTGGAACGTACGCGATATTACTTCAAGCTGCTGTTTTTTGGAGAGCTTTACAAAATTTACCGCATAACCCGAAACACGGATAGTCAGGTTGGGATACATCTCAGGATGTTCCATGGCGTCAACAAGCTTTTCGCGGTTGAGAACATTCACGTTTATATGATGAGCGTTCTGTATGAAATAACCGTTTAGTATATTTACAAGGTTGTCTATCCTCTCCGCTTCGGTTTTGCCCAAAGCAGAAGGAATAATTGAAAATGTATTTGAAATACCGTCGAGGCAATAGCCATACGGAAGCTTTGCAAGCGAATTGAGTGCGGCAAGTGCGCCGTTTTTCTCTCTGCCGTGCTTGGGTTTTGCGCCCGGTGCAAAAGCTTCGCCTGCTTTTCTGCCGTCAGGCGTTGCGCCCGTTTTACTGCCGTACATAACATTGCTTGTTATTGTAAGAACGGAAAGCGTATGGCGCGCACCTCTGTAAGCGGGAGTTTTCTTAAGCTCGCCCGAAAGCTTTTTAAGCAGTTCAACCGCAATGCTGTCTACTCTGTCGTCATCGTTGCCGAATTTCGGGAAATCGCCCTCCACACGGTAATCCGAAATTATTCCTCTCTCATCGTATACAGGATATACCTTTGCGTACTTGATTGCAGAAAGGCTGTCTGCCACAACTGAAAGACCTGCAACACCAAATGCCATAAGTCTTTCCACATCGGTATCGTGAAGCGCCATTTGTATCTTTTCATATGCGTACTTGTCGTGCATATAGTGAATAACATTCATCGTATTGACGTAAAGCTTTGCAAGCCAGCTGAGATAGAAATCAAAGCGTTTTGTAACCTCTTCATAATCAAGCGGTACACCTTGAGGCAACACGGGCATTTCGGGTGCTATCTGCATATTGTATCTTTCATCTCTGCCGCCGTTAAGTGACATGAGCAATATTTTTGCAAGATTGCATCTCGCGCCGAAATACTGCATCTGCTTGCCGACCTTCATTGCGCTTACACAGCAGGCAATAGCATAATCATCGCCGTATTCAGGGCGCATCACGTCATCATTCTCGTATTGAACAGAATCCGTATCGATAGAAACCTTTGCGCAGAATTTCTTGAAGTTATCGGGAAGATCCTTCGACCAAAGAATAGTCATGTTCGGCTCGGGAGCAGGTCCGAGATTGTATAGCGTATTCAAAAAGCGGAACGAGTTTTTCGTGACAAGCGACTTGCCTTCCATATTCATGCCGCCTATTGCTTCTGTAATCCACATCGGGTCTCCGCCGAAAAGCTCATTGTACTCGGGAGTGCGCAAATGACGCATCATTCTGAGCTTCATTACGAACTGATCTACAATTTCCTGTGCCGAAGCCTCGTCAAGAACACCGTTTCTTATATCTCTTTCAATGTATATATCCAAGAACGTGCTCGTTCTGCCGAGCGACATTGCGGCACCGTTTTGCTCCTTGTTTGCCGCAAGATAGCCGAAATAAAGCCACTGAAATGCTTCAAGAGCATTCTTTGCAGGCTTTGATATATCCATTCCGTACTCAGCCGCCATTTTTTTCAGCTCGCCGAGGAAAAATATCTGTCTGTAAAGCTCCTCGAGAAGTCTTATGTTTTCTTCGGACATATACTTCTCGCCGAGAAGCTTCTTATCCTCCTGCTTTTTCTCAATGAGGAAATCAACGCCGTAAAGAGCTATTCTCCTGTAATCGCCTATAATACGGCCTCTGCCGTACGCATCGGGCAGTCCCGTTATAATTCCCGCATGGCGCACCGCCCTCATATCATCCGTATAAACGCGGAAAACACCGTCGTTGTGCGTTGTTCTGTATCTGAATTCATCTTCAACCTTGTCAGACAGCTTATATCCGTATGCTTCGCACGCGCTTCTCGCCATACGTATTCCGGCGAAAGGATTTACCTCTCTTACAAGCGGTTCGCCTGTCTGAAAACCGAAAATTATTTCATCCTCTTTGTCAAGATAAGCCGCCGGGTAATTTGTAAGTGATGACACTGTTTCGGTATCTATGCCCAAAACTCCGCCCTTTGCGGTTTCCTCGCGGAACTTTTCGGTCATTTTGGCATAGAGACGTTTTGTGCGTTCAGTCGGAGCCGCAAGGAAATTTCCGTCGCCGTAATATGCAGTGTAATTCTGCATTATGAAGCTTCTGACGTCAATGTTTTCCTGCCAATCCGTTCCGTTAAAGCCGTTCCAATAATTCTGTGTTTCCATAATGTGTACCTTCCTTTGTCATATAAATATGCCCAGACGGTCGGCTCAAAAGATTGCCGCTCCCCATAGGTATGAACCCTATTATTCCGTCAGTCACGGCAGTCCGTTCGGTATTAATCCGATACTATATTATATTATATTATCGTCTTTAAATCAATAAATTATTTTTTAACATTTCATAATTTGTGTTTTTTCCTGCCCTTTATCGCAAAATAAATACTCTGAAAACCGATTTTTATGTCGCAAAGAGGCTTCAGAGCAATGTAATGACACTCTTTTTGCCTTATGTTTCCTTTTCTTAACTATTCTTAAATATTCCTCAAATCGCTTCACAAAATAAATTCTTGTGTTATAATATAGTTGTATTTTAGGGGTAAGGTATTAAATCAATAAAAATCAGCCGCTCGGCACGGAATTACATTATGGAAAATAAGAATAAAATTCTCGTCGTTGATGACGAAACACAAATCAGAAACGTACTTCGCATACTGCTTGAAAGCAAGGGTTACAGCGTAACAGATGTATCAAACGGCCGAAGCGCAATACAAAAAATGCAGTCCGAACCGGAAATTGATCTCATCATAATGGATATAATGATGCCGAAAATGTCCGGCTTGGAGGCAACAAACGAAATCCGTAAATTTTCATACGTTCCGATACTGTTTCTTTCCGCAAAATCACTGAATACGGACAAATCCTCCGCGTACGGCTTCGGCGGTGACGATTACATAGTAAAGCCCTTTGAGTCATCCGAATTGCTCATGAAGGTTGACGCATTGATTCGCAGATACAGACAGTACCGTTTTAACTCAGACGTCAAATCCGAAGATGTTGAAAGATATATGTTCGGGATTCAAATAAACCGCAAGGAAAGAACTGTTTACAAAAACAACGAGGTAGTCGAGCTGAGAGACAAGGAAATGGATATTCTCCTCTATCTTATCGCCCACAGAGGTGAAACCATTGACGTACCTACACTTTACAGCGCAGTCTGGAACGAAATGCCGCTTCCGTCCTCAAGCAATACCGTAATGGTACATATACTCAATATACGGCGCAAGCTTGAACCGGATCCTTCCAACCCGCGGTTTATAAGAACTATTTGGGGAAAGGGGTATCAGATTGATTAAACAAAAATTGACAGCATCACTTAGGGTTAAATTTTTAGCCGTAATGTTTGCCGCGCTTTCTGTCGGAGTGCTCACATTTATTCTCGTTCACTTTGCAGCGAATTACACAATAAACAATCAATATATGTCTGATGACTCCGTAGATGCAAGAGAACGTGGATATATAGACAATCTGCAAAAATATATAACGCAGAATGAGCTATCCTCAAACGATACGGCAGACATAACAAAGTGGGTTAAAAACCAGCGCTATGTTTATCTCGTAATATACAAGGATACAGAGCTTATTTACGACAGTATAAAGGCAGAAGAGGAAGAAGAAGCCGCAAAAGACAAGGAAAACGATAAGGATGATGACGATTCCGATACTCAATCCGAAGCGAGCACCGGCTCCGATTTTTGGGGTTCAATATCAGACAAAACTGATGATGATATATCGCGGTATCTCGATGCGGATGCAACGCTCTTCCCCATAAAGCTTTCGGACGGAATAATGTTCGCATCCATTGCCGAATTTACACAAGAGCTGTATTATAATCTTTCATACATAATATCGATTATGGCAGCATTTATTCTGTTTGCAATTATAATGATGCTCTATTTTAACAAAACGACGCTGCGCATTGAAAAGCTCGCGGGGAACGTTCGTAAAATAGAACAAAACAACGAATTGCCCGACCTTGTCATAGACGGCAGTGACGAGATAGGCGAGCTTGCAAACGACGTAAACAAAATGAAAAACTCCATATTTGAAAAAATGCAGAAGGAACAGGACGCATGGAAAGCAAATACGGAGCTTATAACGGCAATGTCTCATGATATAAGAAATCCGCTCACGGTTCTTTTGGGATACCTCGACGTTATGGAAATGCAGAAGGATACGGCCCCCGCGCTCAAAGGCTACATTGACGCTTGCAGGGAGACGGCACTGAAAATAAAGAATCTTTCAGACGATATGTTTCAGTATTTCCTCGTATTCGGCAAAAAGGATATTGATATGTCAATGCAGGACTATGATGCTCAGACTTTATTGAATCAGGTTGTGTCCGAGCATATGCTCCTCATGACGGAAAACGGATACAAATTCATCACCGAGCCGCTTGAGAAAGAATGCACAATATCAATCGATGCCGCGGCATTCGTGAGAGTAATAGACAACCTGTTCTCAAATCTTAAAAAATATGCCGATATAGCACAGCCGATATATATCAAAGCATCGGCAGACGACAACAACGTAATATTGATAATGCAAAACAGTACAATTCAAAACGACGTGGAAAGCAACGGAATCGGTCTCAAAACCTGCTCCAAAATAATGGATGCAATGAACGCCGGTTTTGAAGCGTCGAGTGATGATACCACATTTACGGTTAAACTGACAATATCAATAAAGAAGGACTGATCACCATGGAAACACTAATTAAAATTTACGCAATAATCGGAACAGTATTTTCGCTGCTGTATTTGTATCAGGCAATTTTCATAATTGTTCCGTTCATAAAAAAACACAAGCCTCACAAAGAAACCGTGATTCACAAAATAGGAGTTCTCATTTCCGCAAGAAACGAGTCTGCCGTAATAAGTCAGCTCATAGACAGCATAAACGCTCAGGATTATCCGAAGGAAGCATTGACTGTGTTCGTCGTTGCAGACAACTGCACAGACAATACGGCTGAAATATCCCGTGAGCACGGCGCTGTCGTATATGAACGCTTCAACAAGGAAAAAGTCGGCAAGGGCTATGCTTTGAATTATCTTCTCCAAAACATAGAAAATGACTATAAAGACAATCCTTTCGACGCATACATAGTTCTCGACGCCGATAACGTGCTCGAGCCGAATTATGTTACCGAAATGAACAAAACGTTCTCCGACGGCTATCAGATAGTCACAGGCTACAGGAACTCAAAGAATTACGGCGACAGCTGGGTTTCGGCAGGCTATGCACTTTGGTTCCTCAGAGAATCCAAATATCTCAACAACAGCAGAATGCTTACAAACACAAGCTGTGCAATCGGCGGTACGGGATTCCTTTTCAGCAGAGACATCTGCAACAAATATAACGGGTGGAATTTCTTCCTCCTTACAGAGGATATTGAATTTACCGTTCAGAACGTAATCGACGGTCAGAAGATAGGCTTCTGCCCCAACGCAGTGCTTTACGACGAACAGCCTACTTCTTTCAAGCAGTCATGGAAACAGCGTCTCAGGTGGTCAAAGGGCTTCCTGCAGGTATTCTCCAAATACGGCACAAAATTGGCAAAAAGCATTTTCACACGCAATTTTACATCCTGCATGGATATGATGCTTGTAATATTCCCGTCGATAATAACAATATTGTCGTTCTTTGCGCTCATTATAACAGCAATAGTCGCAATCGCGCTCCAAATGGACCTCGTTCCTCTTATAACCTGGCTTTTGTGCGGCGCTTTGATGTCCTATCCGTTAATGTTCGTAATCGGCTTGGTAACAACCATAACAGAATGGAAACAGATACACTGTGAGACATACAAAAAGATATTGTATATGTTTACATTCCCGATTTTCATTGCAACAAATGTACCCATTACGATTGAAGCATTCTTCAAGAAGGTCGAATGGACACCTATTCCTCATACCAAATCGAGAACTATCAGTGAAATACGCCGTGAAAACAGCAATGAGCTTGATACGCAGTCATTCTGATTAAATGATAAGTCAAAAAACCAAAACACTTCCGGGCAAATCTCGGGAGTGTTTTTTTATCCGCATATACATTTCAAAATCTCATTTTGCCCCCCTTTTTATTCAATCTGAAACAAATTATCGACTTATATTTTAGCCGACATTATATTTTCGTATTTTTCCGAAATATTTCATATTATTAAATTACGTTTTTCAAAATAGCGGCATAATTTTTTTATTTATAATATATACAAAGCAAACGAAAGGAAGGCAAAACAAAATGAATCTGAATATACAAAAAGCAAAAGAAACATTGAACAAGTACAACATATCAGGCACGGATTTCGCCGCGCGCTTCGGAATACACCGATCATACGTGTACAACGCAATGAACGGCAACGTAACTCCCGGCAGGAAATTTTTCGCCGCATGGGCAAAATTCTGCAGGCTGTTCGGGCTGAATTTCCTTGATTACATAGAGTTCGACGATGAAGACTCAGATGAGGAAAATTCAGCAAATTAAGCACTGAATACACATATATTTTTTTCATTCATATTATGTACCGAAGCATTATATAACACGGCACAAGACTGTCACGCCTATCCGACAAAAGGCATATATCACATCGTTTCGGGTAATTTCCACATTACACTGCACGCAAATGTGTATATACTCGCGTCAGCCATTTTTACGCATGGCTTGCAAAGCATCTCTTGCGCCTCAATATGTTCATATGACAAAACGCATATAGAACGCAAATAATGAACGGAGATTTTTATGAAATGCAAAAATATAAAACTATTGCCTTTTACGGTTCTGGAAAGCACTCAGCCTCCGTGGTCGCTTGAGCATATACACGCCGTTGAAATGTGGAAACGCGGCTACACGGGTGAAGGCGTTGTTGTTGCCGTATTGGATACAGGCTGCAGTATTTCTCACCCGTATATTAAACACAGCATAATCGGCGGTATGAATTTTACAAACGATTACGGTGGGAAAGCGTCAAATTACAATGACAATAACGGTCACGGAACTCATATATGCGGTATAATTTCAGCTGCATATAACCGTAAAAACGGCATGAGCGGCGTCGCTCCCGACGCAAAGCTCCTCGTGCTCAAAGTGCTGAACGGTGACGGCACGGGCGAAGTTGAACCTATCCTCCGCGCAATAAATATGGCTATGAATTGGCGCGGAAGCCGAGGTAAACGCGTTAATATTATCGGTATGTCGTTCGGAACAGAACAGAATTATCCTGAACTCGAACGCGCAATCAATATTGCCGCCGAAAATAATATTCTCGTTGTTACCGCGGCAGGAAATGACGGCGACGGTAAACGCTCAACAAGCGAAGTCACATATCCCGGATTTTATAAATCTGTAATGCAGGTCGGAGCAAGCGATATAAACGATAAACCTGCTCTCTTCTCCAATACTAATAAAAACCTCGATATCGTCGCTCCCGGCGTTGATATACTCTCCCTTAGTCCGAATAATGGATATGCCGTGATGAGCGGTACTTCAATGGCAGCTCCGCATGTTGCCGGAGGCGCAGCACTCATAAGTAGCTATTATTTGAAAGAGTATGGTAAATTGCCTTCCCGCGAACAACTCATTTCAACCTTAAAACGTAATACAACAAGACTTAATTTCAGTAAAAACGAGGTCGGCTATGGCTTGCTTAACCTCGATTATTTCAGTAAAAAATGATTTTATCGGGGCGTTGCCCCACGCCCCGCAAGCCTTTTTCGGGGCTGCCGCCCCGTTCCCTGCCAAGCCTTTGAAAAGGCTTGACCGAAACTTTAAACTACTTTGTAGCTGTCCGCAAGCGATGCCTGTGGTAGTCATCGCTCGCGGACATTTAATTTTCTTTTCTCTTTATGTGGAACGCACCGTATATCGACAATGTGCCGTAAAAAAACCAAAATAGAATCGCAAAATATAATGCGCATCTTTCCGTCGAGAGTATGACGAAAAGATGCGCGAACCGCAAAGCGTTTTAAAGTTTTCGGGGCTTGTTTTATCGGGGCGTTGCCCCGCACCCCACAAGTCTTTGAAAAGGCTTGACCGAAACTTTAAACTACTTTGTAGCTGTCCGCAAGCGATGCCTGTGGTAGTCATCGCTCG